>CAZHZP010000182.1:0-5550 GCA_964537165.1 uncultured Roseivirgaceae bacterium
CTGGGGTCACACCCGGGAGAGTAGGTCGCCGCCCGTACCCATACAGGCCCGCTATCAAGCGGGCCTTTTTTTTTGCCGGGGACTACCTTAGATGTGAATCTGGCTTCCTCTAGCATTTGCTCAACATAATTTTTTCTGTTTCGGGTTCGTAAGACTGCCTGGGCATGCAGGTAAATATTCCCACACCGTAAGAAAGTCATGTACTTGTCGTTTATGACCGGACAATGATTGACGAATTGATCCCATCATGACAATTCTGAATACAACAACAACTGCAATATGAATTTGAAGTGTCAGGCTGATTCTTTTATGTGCTAGAGATTGGTCTGGTAGTTCCTTCGGTCTGCCGGGGAAGATCTTGGTTCTAAGGTTTATATAGAAGGAATATCTTTTTAGACTAAGATAGCTACTTGAGAGTTTTCTATTTTAGGACTTCTAAGACCAGCGTCCGGGAAGCCACCCTTACGATGAACTGCTAGTAGGAAGTAAAAGAGGGGTTAAAAAATAGATTAAAAATCCCTCTTATCAAGTCATTTAAATTAAGTACAAAAAAGCTGCTTAATCACCCAACTCAAAGGTAGCGCAAAGGCCAGTTCAGAAAAATACCCAAAACAGGGTATTTTTCATCTAGTTTTTCAAAAGCTTTAGGTGATTCACTTTATCCTTCCACACTACTTCAATAATCACGATTCCCTTAGGCGCTTTTTCTATAAGTCGAGAGGCTTCGGCGTCAAGTCTCTCACCGTAGGTTGCTTTGACAGCTTCAGACAGATAGTGTGGAGAAAGTAGGCGCAAGCTCACATCCTGATTTGACATTCCGGATTCAGAGCAGGAAATTCTTATCTGGTTCCCTATGACGGGGTTAGGATAGGCTTTCCATTGGAGGGTTGTTTCTGCTTGTTTACTGCGTTCTATCTTTATTACGTCGCTGTAATCGGAGAAACCGCTATAATCCACTTGTTTTAATCTATAATAGATGTTCCCCTGTAGGCTCGGTAGATGATCATCCGTAAACTGATAAGCAGAGAAGTTGTTTGTCCATCCTGCGCCCTGTACTTTGCCGATTTTTACAAAATGTTTGCCGTGGTCCACGGATCTTTCAACTTCGAAATGGCAGTTGTCCCATTCTTTGGCAGTTGTCCAAGTGATTGTGTTACTGTCCACTCCAGCCGGGCGCACTTTCACTTCTAGCCAGGTGACAGGCAGTCGGTTGCAACCGGGGCCGTAGTAAGAGGCGGGCTGTACGTGGATGAACTTAGACGTTGCCTGGGTGGAGTTCGCATAGTCACAAATGTATATTCCGGATTGATCTTTTGCAGAGACTTGATTGTCCCTGTATGCGGTCAGCTTTTTGTCTATATAGATGGTAGCGTTTCCTGATGTGGTGATATTCCCATTTTCCATATTCACATCGCCCCCTATAACAGCTTCTGACACCCCTGAAACGTTTATTTTGGCCCCATCAAATAAGGAAACATTGCCTCCAGTCGAAAAGAATGTTTTCTCATTTAAGGTGAGTATGGCGCCTAATTTAAGAGATATCGCTTTGTCCACCCTGCCTTTTGCGGTACTGCTGAATGTAAGAAAGGCATCACCTGAGGTGATAAGGTTTCCTCCTGCTGTCATTTCTGAATGGTCACCGAAGTTGTATTTTGATCCCTGCGACACGTTCATGTCGCCGGCAACAGAAATCTTGGAACTTCCTGTAAATTTCATTAAGCCTGCCCCTGATGTTGTTAGGCTTCCTCCTGAAATAATTTTGCTGGCGTCCGAGAAATCCAGCGAAGCACTTCCATTCAATTGAAGGTTTCCTTCGATTTCTGTGGCACCGGTTCCGCTGCTGATCAAGTTTCCGCTATTGTTGGTGAGGCTTTTTGTGGAGAATTCACCTTTTACATGTAAAGTGCTTTTTGCCTTTATGGTGGTAGCATTCCGTACGATGAGTTTAGCTCCGTCTTCCAGGACTATTCCACGGGTATTGTCATCTACAACCAGGCTGCCGACGGTCACGGTACTGTTTTTAGGTATTACTATTTCATCCGTTTTTCCCACACTGAGCGTTCCGGTTACATTCAATGAAGCCCCTTCACTCATTTTCAAATAAGTCAAAGATCCCCAGCCATGCGATGGAAGCATAAAATCCCCATTTACTGTTAGTGATGCTCCCGAAGAAATCTCAAGCCCGTCGACAAGTCCATTGCCAAAGTCTGTCAAATTACCATGATAAAGTACTTGATGTTGGATTTCGATTTTTACTGGACATCCCCAGTTTTTGGTAAGCGGCGGAAAGGTGCCACTGGGGTTTTCGCTGCAACCAGCAAGAACATTCCAGGTATTTCTGAGGTCCAGCTGCCATTTTCTTTTGAAACGTAACTTTGCCCTGAAGAGGGGTGATATAGCATGAGGAATATGACCAGGATAAACGCATAGGGGACTTTGTGCAGGTATTTCATCGAGAGCTAGGGTCAAGGGCTGAATTCAGGTGCAAATATATGTGTCTTAAATCTATAAAAATGCATAATACATAGATGAAAATGTAATTCAAATACTCACCCTTCCTACATACCGTTGGTCTCAGCTTCTAACCTTATCACAACGTCAAAAAAAAATCCCTTAGCAGGTGCTAAGGGATTCCGATTCATTATCTGTTAGGTTAATTAACCATTCATGCTGATCAAGAATTCTGCATTATCCCTGGTTCCTTTCATGCGTTGTAATAAGAATTCCATGGCTTCCTGAGAAGTCATATCAGACATTAGCTTCCTTAATATCCATACCCGCTGCATCTCTTCTTTATCCATCAGCAGATCTTCTCTTCTGGTACCGGATCCAGGAACATCAATGGCAGGATAAATACGGCGGTTAGATAGTTTTCTATCCAGAGAAAGCTCCATGTTGCCTGTTCCCTTAAATTCTTCGAAGATCACTTCGTCCATTTTAGAGCCGGTTTCTACCAAGGCTGTTGCAATGATGGTTAAAGAACCGCCGTTTTCGACGTTTCTGGCCGCGCCGAAGAATCTTTTAGGCTTATGAAGTGCATTAGCATCCACACCTCCTGAGAGTATTTTTCCGGAAGAAGGAACCACGGTGTTGTAAGCACGAGCCAACCTCGTGATGGAGTCCAAAAGGATCACGACGTCATGGCCACACTCTACCATTCGTTTGGCTTTTTCCAATACCATAGATGCCACTTTGACGTGACGTTCGGCTTGCTCATCAAAAGTGGATGAAATTACTTCCGCTCTGACCGAACGGGCCATTTCCGTGACCTCTTCGGGGCGTTCATCGATCAGAAGGATCATGAGGTGAACTTCAGGATGGTTCTCGGCAATGGCATTGGCAATTTTTTGCAGCAAAACCGTCTTACCTGTTTTAGGTTGGGCTACGATCATGCCTCTTTGACCTTTACCGATAGGGGCAAAAAGATCAACGATTCTGGTGGAGTAATTGTCTGCCTTGGTGGTCAGGTTCAATCTTTCTTCAGGAAACAGTGGGGTTAGGTACTCAAATGATATCCTGTCCCTGATTTCTTCCGTCGTCTTACCATTGACGGTACCTACTTTTAGAAGGGCAAAGTACTTTTCACCTTCTTTCGGAGGTCTGATTTGGCCTTTGATGTTGTCACCTACTTTTAACCCAAAAAGCTTGATCTGTGAGGGCGATACATAGATATCGTCGGGGGAAGCCAGATAGTTGTAATCCAGCGATCGTAGGAATCCATAGCCATCCGACATGATCTCCAAGACGCCTTCATTCTCAATAATCCCGTCAAATTCTTTAATACTTATCGTAGGCTTTCTTTTAGCCGGAGTGACCACTTCAGCTACATTGCCTTCCTCTACTTCACGGATACTTTCCCGTTTGGGAAGTTCTTTTTCAGGTTCGGAGTAGGTCTCAGATGCTATTTTGGCCAGTTCATCTTCTTCCAAAGCCCTTCTCCTCGGCCTGAAAGAACGGGATTTACCTTCTTCGTCCTTAGGGTTTCGGCCCGCTTCTCTCGTAGTTGTTTTGTCGGATTTGGATTCTTCTCTAGCAGTGGCGGGCTTACTTTCTTTTTTAGGATGTTCCTTGTCTTTTGCTTGATCCTTAACCTCGCCACGTTGAGGCTGCTCTTCTTTTGTTGATTTGGAATCTTTAGGATCCTTTGGAGCTTCTGCTTCTACAGCGCCTTTTGAAATTTCGGTCACATTTTGCCTTCTGAATTTCGGTTTTTCCGGAGTGGGGGAGGCCGGTTGTGGGGAGGTAGTTTCTTCTTTTTGAGGGCTTTCGGCTTCCGGTACTTCCTGATCTATCTTAGAAGGTTTTTTCTTGGGGAGGGATTTCTCGGGGGTGATGGCTTGCTGATCGAGGATAGCATAAACCAGGTCGTCTTTTTTCAATGTCTTGTAATTTTTGACGCCCAATTCTTCCGCTATCTCTTTTAATTCAGACAGCAATCTGATTTTCAATTCTTCTATATTATACATAAAAAGCGAATGAATGTAATTTCGGTGTGAAATGAAGTAAGTACTGTGAGTAAGTTGATGGTGTAAAAAGGTCTTCAGCTAAGTGTAAAATCGCCGGGAACGGGATTTTGAATGTTTGAATATGCAATATTACGGCAACCTAATTTAAATCGCAAATTTATTTTTTGCTTATATAAAAGTCCTTCAATAATACGTATTTACCCCGGAAACCACTGCGTATAATTTTTACTATCTTTGCGCAATATATTTCTGACCCCACAAAGCAATTAAATCATGCTACAAGTAAATTTTATCCGGGATAATTTTGGTGAAGCTGTTGACGGTTTAAATAAAAGAAATTTTCCCCAGGCCGAAGAGGCACTTTTACAGGTCTTGGATTTGGATAAGAAGAGAAAGGAGACGCAGACGGAAAGAGATCAGTTGCAGGCAGAAGCGAACACGATATCTAAGCAGATCGGCACTTTGATGAAAAGCGGCCAAAAAGATGAGGCGGAAGAAATAAAAGCACGTACAGTGGCTATCAAAAGTCAGATCAAAGCATTAGAGAGCGAGTATGATCGGCTGGAAGAAGAGCTTAGGGAGTTGCTTTATACACTTCCAAACGTCCCTCATGGAAGCGTCCCTGCCGGGGTATCGGCGGAAGACAATGAGGTAGTGCTCGAAAACGGCGATATTCCTTCACTCTATGAAGGGAACCAGCCGCATTGGGAACTGATCAAGAAATATGACATCATTGATTTTGAACTGGGGGCTAAGATCACCGGCGCTGGATTTCCGGTGTACAAAGGCAAGGGTGCAAGACTACAAAGGGGTCTGGTAAACTTTTTTCTGGACGAGGCCTTCAAACAAGGCTATAATGAGGTACAGCCGCCCATCCTGGTAAATGAGGACAGCGGATATGGCACCGGCCAACTTCCCGATAAGGAGGGGCAGATGTACCATGACGCATCCCAAAACCTCTACCTCATTCCTACGGCGGAGGTTCCGATCACTAACCTTTACCGAGATGTAATCGTCAATGAAGCGGACTTCCCGATCAAAAACGTGGGATTTACGCCTTGTTTTAGAAAGGAAGCCGGAAGCT
>CAZHZP010000183.1:0-5535 GCA_964537165.1 uncultured Roseivirgaceae bacterium
AAAATAACGTAGTTTTCTCATTGGTTTAATTATAGTCGTTTTCAAAATAGTTGCTCTTCTGATTAATTTTCAACTCGGTCTCCTATCTAATATCTCAGATCTTATATCTCCCATCTTATGTCTTCTGCCTAATCCCTTCCCAGATCACTTTGGCGATCTCCTCCAAGTCAAGGGTATTTCCACCCGCCCGATGGGAACGGTTCATCTTCACCCGCGCGGAGGTATGCATATTTCCCAGCACCAAAACGGCCAGTATTTCCTTATCGATGGATCGGAGTTCTCCTGATTTCAGACCCTCGTCAAAAAAAGCAAACAACCACTCGTAGAACTTACTCTTCTTTTCGCCGGAGTCTTCCAAACGGTAGGAAGAATTGTTGTACAATTCAAAGAAGGTCAGAATGGAAGGTTTGGCTTGGTAAAGATTCAAGAGATTGGTCCAGAAAATGAAATACCGTTCCTGAAAAGATTTCTCCGGATCGTCTTCCTCCACGGCGGTCTGGTAAATCAGTTCTACCACATATTGATAAAGTTCCTGAATCAACTGGTCCTTACCCTCGAAATAGTGGTAAATCGTGCCCACGGCAATACCCCCCTTCTTCGCCACCTCACTAATGGGAAATCCATGGATACCATGCTCCCTGACCAGCTCTAGCGTGCATTCTAATATAATTGTCTTTTTGTTTGAGGTCTGATCCATAGTTGCCCGAAAAACCGAATGAACATTCAATCGCAATTTTAAAAAAATGGTTCCGTTAAAAAATTAACTTTTTTGTTATTTATATCAGCGGTGAGCACGCCGTTAATTAAGAAAAAGGAAATCCCCGGCCTACCGCGGCTTTTAGCAGCCAAAGCCTCCTGAAAACACAGGCTTGCCTAAGGCATCAATCCTATAAATCAGGATATTGCAACCTTTAGCCTAACGGAGATCCGGGATGTTCAGTTTGGCTTATGTTTAGGAAATAAAAGTAAAGTTAAAATACGTTAAAACTTGATTTCCCCGGAAGCTGCCGCTACTTCGCTAGGCTTTCTACTTGGACATTTTCGAGAACAATTTCGGACAACAGTTCCAACTGTCCCGATAGATAAAGACCTTCTATGTCCTCTAAAGCCATCGTCCCCTTCTTCGGCTTGTAGTTTTCGTAATCCTGTATCAATATCCCATTTATCATTCTCGGATTGATCGCTTTTCTAAACCTCAGCCCTCCGCCCTCGGTATGGTAGGAATAGGCCAAATAATCCATGCGGTTGCTTTCCCGGTTGATCCAATATAGAAACTCGTCCTCAAAATCCTCACCGCCACCCTCTTCGTGGAAAGTCACCTCGATGACGTCATAAACCTGCCCGCCGAGTTCAGTTTCCCCTTTCCATTGTTTCCTCGCCGCCGGATCATTCAAGCCATACGGCAAAAATGCAAAATAGGCCACGGAATTCACGGAATTAGTATAAGCCTGCTCCCGTTCTTCGGTGATGCTTACTTCGTTTCCGTTAACGGTCCTCACAAAGCCGTCGTTATTTAATACATCCAGCACCAAGCCCGTAGAATCTGTAAATTGGCGTGAATATTCAAAGCGGGCGGGTGTTTTTAATATTTGATAATGGATATTTCTGAAATCAAAACTGATCCTTGTCCTTTCATACTGCTTCCCGCCGTGAGCTTCAATGGCCTTGTCGATGATTTTCTGTTCTTTCGACCACGAAGAACAGCCAAATAGGATAAGCAAAGAAAACAAAGGAAATAACCGGGTCATTTTGTCCATACTTTTTTGGGCTCAGTCGCTGTTTCGTTTTCTACCAATTTACATGTTGGCTGATAATCCCTTCCAAATTCCAGGCCTTCCTGCCACCACCTTTTCATCATTACCGGATCAAAAACAAGGGAGTTTTCGGTAAGCAACTCCGGAGGATGGTAAAAATTTAAGGACACCTTCTTCTCAGCCCCAGCCAGTTTCCCGATAGCAATATCGTCGCTTGCGATCTGGTCCAGCATAAAGTCGAATACGCGGGTTGTCAACTCCAGGGCGTTCCTGACTTTCTTGTGGTTGGTCCGGGGCTTTTCCGTTTTGAGTACGATGACATCAATCTCTGTCGCGCCCCGGTTGATCGCCTCACTGATAGGGATCAAATCCGCAAAACCACCGTCTCCATATTCATGGCCGTTTTTTTCGAGAAGGCTCATAAAAGGAATAAAATTCGAGGAAGCCCACATCCAGTCCACAAAATCCTCGTAAGACCCGTCCTTGGCTGCTTTATATTCTACCTTATTGGTGGTAAAATTAGAGACAGTCACCACCACATCTACAAAATGTGACTTGATGCGGTGGAAATCCTTTTCCGTTAAGATCCTCTTGATCAACGTTCTCAGGTTGGTGCTATCCCCAAAGGTTTTTGCACCTTTAATAAACATCCCGACAATCCCCAGGTGGTTGATGCTTGTCCTGAATCCCTCCTTGTCCCTTCTGATGATAAAGGGGCAATTGCTAAAGATATCCGACTGGGTGACGGAAGTGTAGATCTCTTTGATTTTAGTAATTTCCCCGATGGATAATAAAGGGATCAGCAGACTGCCTGTAGAAGCCCCTACAAACAAACCATACCTTCGCCCCTCTTCCCGGATCAGGTATTCCGCAATACCGCCCGCAAAGGCGCCTTTGCTGCCTCCGCCGGAGATCACCAATGCCCTCATTGATTGAAAAACTGTTTAAAGGTTAAAAATCCGGATGACTTGATCTGTCGCGCCAATCCTTGGGTGAAGAAACGGAAAAAAACCCCTAAACTCAAATCCTGGATGATAATCCTCCCAGGAAAATAGACAAATCCCAAAGTGCAGTAGCCTTCCGCTTTATCCATGCCGTATATCATATAACAAGCAATACATTATGACCCGCATCAAAAACCGCATATTAACCTCCGCAAAGTGTTTTTTGTGGATTCTTTTTCTCTTTTTCCAGCTTCCCCGGCTTTTTGGCCAAAGCGAAAACAATTACCCTCCTTCCATATGGCCCGACCGCATCAACCTCACGGTAACCCAGGACCCTTCTGCTTCCATGGCAGTCACCTGGCGGACACATACATCGGTTCAACAGGGAATGGCTGAAATCGTCCTGGCCGATCCTAATCCCCTGTCGGTCAGAGATGCCCAAAACATCCCCGCAGTCACCCAGAAGCTGACATCGAAAGACGGCAACTATAAGGACCTCCATTGGAAAGGAGTGGCCGCCAATTTTCACTCGGTGGTTTTTGAAAGCCTTGAACCCAATACCCTTTATAGCTATCGTGTAGGCGACGGAGCAACCTGGAGCGAGTGGTTTCAGTTCAGGACAGCAGGCCGTGAAGGTGATCCATTTTCATTTCTGTATTTCGGCGACGCCCAAACCAACTTACGTTCTTTATGGTCCAGGGCGATCAGACAGGCTTATGCACATTTGCCCCATGCTGCCCTGATGTTGCATGCCGGGGATTTGGTCAACCGCGCCAACCGGGATGTGGAATGGGGTGAGTGGTTCGAGGCCGGTTCCTTTATCATGGCGACCATTCCCCAAATGCCATCCCCCGGCAACCATGAATATGGCAGGGGCGACAATGAATTACAGCTGTCTGAATTTTGGCAGCCTCAATTTACCCTGCCCCTCAACGGCCCAAAAGGATTGGAAGAAACGTGTTATTTCACCGATGTACAAGGTGTACGTATCATTTCACTAGATTCCTATATGGCCGAAGAATCAGATGAATTCCTGGAAAAGCAAAGGGTATGGCTGGATAGCGTTCTCCAAAACAATCCCAATCGGTGGACCGCTGTGGTCTTTCACCACCCGATCTTTTCTCCCAAATCCACCCGGGACAACAAACGAATGCGGGAGACCTTCAAGCCACTGTTTGATAAATACAAAGTAGACCTGGTGTTGCAGGGGCATGACCACACGTATGCCAGAGGGATGGCAAAGATTCCTATGGAAAGCAAAGAAGCAACCTCCGGAACCATGTACGTCGTGTCTGTCAGTGGCCCAAAAATGACCGATAACGGTGTAGAGAAAAAATACTGGATGGAAAAATCAGGCATTTACACGCAATTGTACCATACCATCACCGTGGATGACAAAAAACTGGAATTCCGCTCCTATACCGTGACCGGCGAATTATATGATGCCTTTGATCTTCTCAAACGCAATGGGAAAACCAACCGCCTGATCGAACAGATGTGACCGGTGAGGGACAGGTATTCCCGGCCCCGTTAGAACAAGCTGTTTGTAAAATGGATTTTCACCTTTAACTGGAAATCCTTGATCACTTTAAACACTTCCACGAGAGCCACTTTTTCCACTTTAGTAATCGTGTCTAAGTAAATGAAATTTTCAGGCGGGACTTTCTCTGTGACAATCTGTCTCGCCTGGCTTTCCAATCGCAACCCCATCAGGTAATAATAGGCATGTCGGATTTCCTGGTATTCCTGGGGCGTAAAATGTCCCTGCTCCATCAATGCCTTCAGTCTCGCCCCGGTGTTGGTCTCGAAGATCCGGTACTTCAACGCAAACACCCGGGTCAAATCCACAATAGGAGTCATGGCCTTTTTGATATCAAAAACTTTTTGCTCTCCCACATTAAAGGTTTTGATACCCTTAAAGAAGGTTAACGGAGGTTCATACTGGAAGGAGTTGTTGGCCATGTTTAGAAAGAAACGGTCCAAAGGGGCCTGAAGCTGGACGTCCATATAAGCGTGAAGTTCCTCCAGGATTTCCACATCACCATACACCGCCCTTTTGTCAAAGAAAGTGGCATACTTCATGACGGTTTCCTGGGTTGAAGCGGTCATCCACTCATCGTAATTTCTCTTCCAGTGGGACAAGGAATGGGTCCATTTGGGATTTTTGGCCATAAAACCGCCTTTGCAGAAGCTAAAACCGATCATATCTAAAGCTACCGAAACCCGCTCGGCAAATTTCAAAAAATACGCACGTACCAATTCCCGCTGTTCATTGGCTTTGTCCTCATAGATAATGGCATTGTCCTGGTCTGTTTTCAGCGTTTGCTCCTTTCGGCCCTCACTTCCCAACGTGATAAAGACAAACCTGGACGGAGGCGGCCCCACTTCCTGAATCACTTTATCAATCACCCGCAACACGATCGTATCAGACACCGCAGTGATGATCTGATTGACTATTTCGGCTTTTACCCCCCTTTCCAATAACTTCTGGACGATGCCCGGCACCTGCTCCCATTTGCTTTTTAATTCTTCCAGGGAATTGGCCTGTTTCACCGACTGAATGAACACCAGCGACGATTGCGATTGCTCGCTAAGGAGTTTGTTTCGGGAAATAAAGCCCACATATTCTCCCTCCTTGGTCAACAAGATATACCGGGTGTGGGTCTGAAACATCAACAGCAAGGCCTCGTAAATAAAGGCCTCCCTGTCAATCGACACCAGGTCCTTTTCCATAATGTCGGAAACAGGGCTTTCTACATCAATTCTTTTGGCAATTACTTTATCTCTTAAGGTGATGTCCGTCACATAGCCACTGACCGCACCGCTTTGATCGGTAA
>CAZHZP010000184.1:0-5531 GCA_964537165.1 uncultured Roseivirgaceae bacterium
GAGCATCATCGGAAGAAAAATAAAACCATTTCTACCGCTCATCTTTTCCTGACATCTTCAGGATGGGAGTTAGCACCTTGTACTCAGGTTGCTAAGACGTCATAGGGCCCTTCCCTCGGTCTTTCTCGATAAGCAATCACAAATATAGGAGGATTACAGAGTAAAACTAAAGATTTATAAAAATAGTTGAAATTCGGGTGTTGAAACAAGGGTTAACGGCACCAAAGCTCAGAAAGATCTATGGCGGTATCTTGTTAAGGTTTGATGCCTATCCCCAATTGTAGATAAGGCCCCCCCATGTATTTCTTCATATCTAGGTCAGCTAGGGTATAATGGCTTAAGGGCAATTCATAACCCGCATATACGGTTCCTACAAGATCAAAAACCGCATTTTGGGAAAGGGGCATCAGGTAAGAAAGGTAGACTTCGGGCTTGGCGATAAATCCCCAGTCCTTAAGATTGCCGTCCTGGTCAGGCTCTTCAAACAGGGAGGGAAAATCGGGTTTGGCTTCATTGCTGAGTGTGTAACGCACATTGCCGTAACCCACGCCTCCCAATAGCCCGAGCTCCCAGCTCCTGCCCTCATAGAGCTTTCTGCCGAGGTTGCCATATACCCTTACGCTGTTGAGGGTATGATGGAAGTGTTCATTGGCCTTGCCTTTTTGGGAAAGGTTGTAAAGATCAACGCCGTACAATTTGCCCCGGTTTTCTCCTACGATCTTCAAACCGATATTGGTCGGATGGCTGGATAAGGTGTTGTAGCCATGCGCTTGCAATGCGCTGTTCAGTGCGTTGGGCTTGGTAAAATGGGTTCCATAAAAAAACTGGGCGGCGATGCTGGCATCCCGATAAAAGAAATTTTCCTGGGGCAGCGTTATCCCGGCGCCTAAACGAAGGAAAGCCCCGCTTTGGATATTGTCAAAAGACATCCCATGGTTGTTCCACGCATCTTCGAAAGGGCTAAAAGAATATCCCACCTTGCCTATGAGGTCCAGCGATTCCTCCAATCCGGGAATATTCAGGTGATATCCCAACTGGAAGCCGATCTCCGTCAAAAATCCCCCCATATTCAATGTCCCTTTATGCAGGTCATTCTGCCGGACGATAAAACCGTGGGCGGGATTATCAAGAAACTCTGATAAACCGATCCCGCTCACATCTTTCAACATTTCAAAATTAAGGTAGCCCATACCCAAAGACATGTAATGGACCAGTTGAAAAGTTTGATCTACCTCAGTAAAGGCATAGCCTACATTAAAGTAAAGCCTGGAAGAGCGGTAATCGATCTCATAATCCCGAAAGCTGGAAGTAGGCCCGTTGTTGTGGGTGACTTCCAGCCCCAAGACAAAGTCGTTGAACCGGTTTTGATAGGAGAGCCCAAACGAGTTATAGCCTTTCCTCAAGGGGGAAAGCCCCTTGGTAGCAAGCATCTCGTTAAAATCACGGATGTTGGCTCCTGATGAACCAGATAAAAAATACAGGCTCGACCGCTGGTTTTTAGACTCCTGAGCCAAAACAGGATCCAGAGTCATCCATAAGATCAACAAAACACAAAGGAATCTCATCAGGTTAGGCAAATTGAACTCAAAAATACAGGTTTATATCAGGAATAGCCAATCCAATTCAAAAATGTGGCCACAGCGATGCCGATGGCCGCATCGTTGTTAAAGATCTGAAATTTATTTGATGTGTTTGATCAGCTTGCTTAACAGGTCATCGGGAATAAAAGGTTTGGAGATAAAATCGTCGATCTCCGCTTCCTCCAGCTGTTCTTTCACTTCCACAAAAGAAGATGCGGTCAGGGCAATGATGGGGATCCCACTTTTGGTGACGTCGGGCAGATTCCTGATGTGATTGGCGACTTCAAAGCCATCCTTTACGGGCATTTGTAGATCCAGCAACAATATATCGAAATCCGCCTGGCCATAAAGCTCGATCGCCTCTTCTCCATCGCCAGCAAAAACCAATTGCCTAACCTCCCATTTTTGCAGGATCTTTTTCAACATCATCTGGTTGACCAGGTTATCCTCTGCTACCAGGATCTTAAGGTTTCCAAGATCCTTGGTTGATCCGGTCGACTTCTTTACTCCCGGTTGCTCAGCCTTTCTCACCTTGGCAAAGGCGATGTCAAACTGAAAGGAGGATCCCTTGCCCGGCTCGGATTTTACGGTAATATGTGACCCAAACAAGTTGACCAATTTTTTAACAATGGCCAAACCCAGGCCCGTGCCGCCAAATTTGCGGGTTGTATTGATACTCGCCTGGGAAAATGCCTCAAATATCACATCAATCTTATCCGCGCGAATACCTATTCCCGTATCTTCAAAGACAAAGCGAACGGTCACCTGTTTCTTCCGTCGGCCCACCACTGCCAGGCTGATCCTTACGCTGCCGTCGTCCGTGAATTTAATCGCATTAGACAGCAAATTATTGATCACCTGGGCCAAACGCACCGGATCCCCAACCACCTGCTGGGGTAAATTGGGGTCAATATCAACGATCATATTCAGGTTCTTCTGCCGGATCTGATAGGTGCAGGAATGAATGATCCGTTGTAAAATATCCTGGATATTGAAAGGGATTTTTTCCAGCTCGATCTTACCGGAATCCATTTTGCTGAAATCCAGTATGTTATTGATTAGCTCCAACAGGTTCTCCGCGGAGAATTGCAGTGTCTTCAAATTCTCCAGTTGATCTTCTCTGGGATTCCCCTCCATCAAAAGATGGGACATACCGATTACCGCATTCATCGGCGTACGGATCTCGTGGCTCATGATGGAGAGGAATTGCGACTTGGCGAAGAGCGCTTGCTCGGCTTTTTCCTTGGACAGGTATAGCTCCCTTTTGGCCTCTTTTAACTTCGTAATATCCCTTGCAATACCTGTGTAATATCTAAATTGACCCTTTTCGTCATAGATAACCTTCCCATTAACACTAAACACACCGTACCGGCCTTTTTTGTTTTTAAGCTTAAACTCTGCATAGGGATTGTTTTCGAAGAAATCTACTTCGTCCCCCTCCTGGTTTTCGAATGCCTCCAAATCCTCTGGATGCAGGATCTTTCTGACGCCTCCGCTGATCAACTCATGGGGTTCGTAGCCCAAAAACTGCCTGATATTGGGAGAAACATAGGTCACCTCCATATGGTTATCAAGAGAGAAGATGATCTCTGTTGACTCCTCCACCAAGGTCCGGTATTTCAGTTCACTTTTTTGAAGGTCTTTTCTGATTTTGTATTCGTTGGAGATGTCGCGGATGATCCCCAAGACGTATGCTACCCCATCTCCATGGACAATGGGCTTAGCAGTGAGCCCATACCTCCGTTGCATATAGGACAGCTCTTTGGTGACGGTTCTTCGTCCCGTTAACGCCTCCAACACCATGGGACGGATCTCTTCAAGATTGGTGGTATGGGCCTCTGCCAGGTTTTTGCCCTCAAAATGGCTTTTATCCAGCCCCCAGTATTCGAAATTGGGCCCTTCCGCAAACACGTATTTAAGATTCCTGTCGATCAGAAAAACATTGGTAAGCGGTATGTTCGCCGCCAGGAACCGATACCGGTCGATTTCCTCCGGATTAAAGTCAGCGGAAATGTTATGAACGGCGCTTGGAGGACACTCCTTCAGTTCCCCCGTCGCCATGCATATTCGGTCTTCTTGGCGGGATGAAATATCCTTAAACTTCCAACGACAGACTTTTTGTTCTCCCTCCCGCCCATAGGTTACCTCAAACAATTGTTGATCTTCCAATTCACCCGTATCGAAAAAATGGGACAGCCTAATGTTTAAATTATCCGCAGAAAAAAGCTGCTGCCAGCTTCTGTTACCAACGAACTCAGCTGTCTTGGCACTTGAAAAGATAATTTCAGAAGCATTAAAAACAACCACTAAAGCTCCTATCTCTTCGAGTATCTTGGATGTATTGAACCCATTGAAATCAACCATTCATTTGCTAATTAATCATTGTGCTGCTGCCCGATCGGACAAAAGCCATCTCCCCACGGCAAATTTTGTTGCCAGTTAAACCGATTGACCTCCATGATGCTGCACGAATTGGTTACCTATTCCATATTTATTTAAAAAGTAACCAAAAATAAGACAATGATTAACAAATAAAAAATAATAGGCAGTATCCGCTAAAATCTTTTTTGGAATCCCGGGTTTTACTTTCATGAAAAGCTTTACAGGATGCGGTATCACCAGTCATCCGTTGCCGGAAGCCTGCTATCAAGCAATAATCCTAAAGATGGAAAACCCATTGCAAAAGCAAACCACAAATGTAACCTCCATAGGTCCCCATGGCATACCCCAATACCGCCAAAAGCACGCCCACCGGCGCCAGGGCAGGATGGAAGGCAGTAGCTACAATAGGCGCAGAAGCGGCTCCTCCGATGTTGGCCTGGGAGCCTACCGCTATAAAGAAGAAAGGCGCCTTGATAAGGTAAGCCACCACAATCATTATCAAGACGTGGATCAAGATCCATATAATTCCAACCATAAATAAAGTAGGGTTATTAAATATCGCCATCAAGTCCATTTGCATGCCGATGGTGGCCACCAACACATACAACAAAACACTGCCGAACCTTGATGCGCCCACCCCTTCCAGGTCTCTTGCTTTGGTAAAGGATAAGGCCAGCCCCCCGGTTGTAGCCAGCACCACAATCCAAAAGAAAGTAGAAGTCAGGGAATATTGATCCAGGTGGGGATAGCTTTCGGCAATCGCGGGGGCAATCATATTGGCCATCAGGTGAGACAAGCCGGTAACACCAAAGCCCACGCCCAGAATTTTCATGGTGTCGCTGGTCGTCGGGATCCGCAATATGCTGTCGCGGTACTTCTCCACCCGGTCCTTTAACTCATGTATAGCTGTGCTGTCGGCACGGAACCACTTGTCGACTTTGTCCGCATTACCGGCACCGTAGAGCAACACCGCCAACCAGATATTGGCCACGATCACATCTACAGCAATCATCTGGCTGAATAACGTAGGACTTGCGCCAAAAACCTCCAGCATAGCCGCCTGGTTAGCCCCTCCCCCGATCCAGCTACCAGCCACAGTGGCCAGACCGCGCCATACTTCATCCGCACCGGTGCCGGAGATCACATCAGGAGAGAAGAGCGACACCAAAAACAACGCCATGGGCCCTCCGATGACAATCCCAACCGTACCAGCAACAAACATCACCAAAGCCTTCGGGCCTAACTTCATAATCCCCTTAAAGTCAATACTCAACGTAAAGAGTACCAGAGAGGCGGGCAACAAATACCTGGATGCCACCGCGTACAGGCCTGACTCTTCTCCGGAGATCAAGCCGAAGGTATTTAACAAACCCGGAATAAAATAGCAAAGCAACAAAGAGGGGATGACCTTGTAAAATTTGGCCCAAAATGGATTTCTGCTGGCTGAAGTCGTAAAAACAAGTGCTAATATCGTCATCAAGATGCCGAATACAACGGCATCATCGGTAATCAAAGGTCCTTGCTCCTGCATCATCTTGGTTTTTTATACCGCATAAATACAGTAAAAGA
>CAZHZP010000185.1:0-3723 GCA_964537165.1 uncultured Roseivirgaceae bacterium
ATACGGAAGCGGGTGGTGTCTCAGGTCAGAGACGCTGAGACAACGGCAGTAGATGGCTTTTTACCACGGGATACAACGGCGGCTATTGTAGTTGAAGACCCCCGGGCTGGCAGCGGAGTTACATTACGGGAGCACCTCCCTCCCCTGGAGGGGAGGGCCGGGGAGGGGTTGTTATACGAAGTCCAAGACTTCGTATTGTTCATCTTCTATCGACCATTAACCAATAAATAAAACAGATTCAACAGCCAGTGGGTATGTCTCAGGGCACAGACCTGAGACAACCGCTCCGAAAGGGGATACTCACTACTCAATACTCACCATCCACTACAAAAATGTACCTCATCGCCACACTCCTGCTAACCGGCAGCTTGTTGTTGTATTTTAAAATAGCCGACCGCTATAACATTATTGACAAGCCCAATGAGCGTTCTTCGCACAGCTCTCTGACTATCCGTGGAGGCGGGATTGTCTTTTCGGTCGCCGTACTGATGGCTTTTGTCATGGGCTATGCCTCCTGGGCGCTCACCCTGGCGGTATTGCTGGTGGCCACCGTTAGCTTTGTGGACGACATCCGCCCTTTGAGCCAGCTGCCTCGCTTTGTTGTGCATATGGTCGGTTCCCTGTTGGTGCTCCATGAGGTGGGCTTGTTTGAACTCCCCCTCTGGTGGATCCCTCTGGCCCTTTTTGTACTGTTGGGCTGGGTGAACATCTTCAACTTTATGGACGGGATCAACGGGATTACGGTGTTGTATTCCCTGGTGGCCATCGCCAGTTTTGCCTTGTTGCCCATACACGAGGGACAGCTGGAATTACTGGTATTGGTGGGGATTTCCTGCCTGGTCTTCGGCTTTTTTAACGTGCGCAAAAAAGCCAGGGCTTTTGCCGGCGATGTGGGCAGCGTGGCCATGGCGTTGTTTTTAGGATACTTTATGGCCAAGACCCTAATCATTACCCAAAATCCCTTTTATCTGATGTTTTTTATGGTGTACGGGATAGACGCCGCTATCACGATTTTCTTCCGGCTTTCCAGAAAGGAAAACATCTTCCAGCCCCATCGTACCCATCTTTACCAATATCTGGCCAACGAGCTGAAAGTACCGCATGTCGCGGTCTCTCTGGCTTACGCACTGGTCCAGCTGCTGCTCAATCTGTTCCTGATCTATGTGGTGGAGATGGATCAAATCAGCTACCTGCAGGGCTTTTCATTTATCATGGTCTGGTGCTTTATTTACCTTGTACTAAGGCGACAGATAACCAAAAGGGCCTATCATCGAACCTAATGGTGATGTACGCACCGATTTAATAGGGAAATATTTTTTACTTTCCTCCACCTGGTTATCTTTACATAATTTATAGTTAATTATGGTTATCTCGCCGCCCACAAAACGAATTTTTCTTTCCAGTCCCGAATTCGATGGAAAAGAAGTGTTTCACATCCAAGAAGCTTTACTGGCGGGACATATTGCCACCACAGGCCGCTTTATCACGGAATTTGAAAACAGACTGGAGGAGAAGTGCGGTGGCGGCTGCGTGGTTGCCCTGAATTCCGGCACTTCTGCCATACATTTGGCTTTGATGCTGTTGGGAGTAGGGCCGGGCGACGAGGTCATATGTCAGTCGCTTACTTTTACTGCCTCGGCAAACCCTATTGTTTATCTTGGAGCCAGGCCTGTTTTCGTGGACAGCGAAAAAGAAACCTGGAATATCTGCCCGGAGCTTTTGGAAGAGGCAATCCTTCACCGGATAAGTAAAGGCAAGCGCCCCAAAGCTATTGTGGTGGTCAACCTGTTTGGCATGCCCGCCCAGATGCCAGCTATTATGGAAATAGCGGGCCGCTATGGCATCCCGGTACTGGAGGACGCCGCCGAATCGCTCGGTTCCCAGATCAATGGACAGTTTTGTGGTACCTTTGGAGACATCGGCATCTACTCTTTCAACGGCAATAAGGTTATTACGACAGGCGGGGGTGGGGCCTTGGTTACCGCCAACCTTCAATGGGCGAAAAAAGCCAGACACCTGTCTACTCAAGCCAAAGACAATTACCCCCACTACGAGCATTCTGAAATTGGTTATAACTATAAAATGAATAACCTGGCTGCCGGTATTGGTTTGGCCCAGTTGGACCGCGTCGATGAGCGGATCCAAAAAAGAAGGGCGATCTTCGATCATTATAAAAATGAACTGGAGGCGATGCCCGGGGTGTCTTTCCTGCCCGAACCGGAGGGCTATTTTAGCAACCGCTGGCTGACTGCCGTGCGCATTGATCCCGGGAAAGCGGGTTTTGATGCGGAGGCCCTGAGGCTGGCCCTGGAACAGAACAACATCGAATCCAGGCCGGTGTGGAAGCCCATGCACCTTCAGCCGGTGTTTCACGCTTCCCCCTGCTATGGAGGAGCTTTGGCTTCGAGTTTATTTGAGGCGGGCCTATGCCTCCCCAGTGGGAGTAACCTCAACAAGGAGGACTTGGACAGGGTGTTGTTTTCCCTTTTTTCACTGCACCATAAAGTATTGCATTAACAGGTATGAGCGGAAGAGGACGGGTCGTAACGAAACGGTTGATGGATATAGCAACGGCTGCTATGCTCCTGCTCTTATTTTCCCCGGTCATGTTGTCGGTGGGGATCCTGCTGTTCTGCTTCAATGATGGGCAGGTATTTTTCTTGCAGGAGAGACCTGGCCAACATCAAAAAGTTTTTAGAATCATCAAATTCAAGACCATGTCGGATAAAAGAGATTCCCAAGGGAATCTCCTACCGGACGAGGGAAGGGTGACTTGGTGGGGCACATGGATGCGGAGCTATTCTTTGGATGAGCTCCCCCAACTGCTCAATGTATTGCGGGGCGAAATGAGCCTGGTGGGGCCAAGACCTTTGTTGAAGGAGTATTTGCCATACTACAACGCGGAGCAACGCCGCCGACACGAAGTAAAACCCGGGGTCACGGGCTGGGCTCAGATCAATGGAAGAAACGGAATCTCCTGGGAGGAAAAGTTTGATTTGGACATTTGGTATGTCGATCATGGTTCCCTGGCCTTGGACACCAAAATTTTATGGCTGACTGTATACAAGGTACTCCGGCGATCGGAGGTTGCTCAAAAAGACCACGTGTCTATGGAGCCGTTTAAGGGGACAGTTTAATATCACGCTAAAATAGGCAATGCTATGTATATTTTTGGTGCCTCAGGCCATGGCAAGGCCGTGATTGAAATCGCTGAAATCCAAGATGAAGTGGAAGGGGTATTTGATGATGACCCCTTACGTAAAGAGGTGTTGGGTTATCCGGTTACGCAGCTTCAGGATGATTTGGACCTGACTCTTTCGTATTTTATCGCCATTGGAAACAATCGGATACGAAAGGAGGTGGCACAGCGGATTTCAGCGAAAGCGACTTACGGCACCCTTATACACCCTTCTGCCATCGTGTCCAAGCGTACAGTGATTGGTGGGGGGACAGTGGTCATGGAAGGAGCTGTCATTAAGGTCGACTCAGCGGTAGGAAGTCAGGTGATCGTCAATACGGGCGCCTCAGTGGATCATGATTGTAAAATAGGCGATTTTGTCCACCTGGCACCGAGAGCGGCCTTGTGCGGCGGCGTAAGCGTGGGTGAAGGTACCCTGGTCGGTGCGGGGTCAGTCGTGATCCCAGGGATAAAAATAGGCTCCTGGTGCAAAATCGGCGCTGGCAGCACCGTCACCAAGGATGTTCCCGACGGCACCACCTGGA
>CAZHZP010000185.1:3823-5495 GCA_964537165.1 uncultured Roseivirgaceae bacterium
TTTTCCGGTATATTTATTGTACGTCCCCAAAAGGCATAATTAGTCGCTATGATGAATATTTTTACAGCTAAGTATAACCCGATTCGGAGCTTCGTCCGTAACGACCGGCACATCCATCCCTATTTGATCCTGTTGTTGGATGTTCTGATTGTTTTTGTATCCTTTTCCCTGTCCTACCTGATCGCTGGAGGTTTTGGCTTTGACCAGATGGACTTCCTGCAATACCTCTGGGCCGCAGGTTGCTTTTGCCTGGTAGCTTTTCCCGTGATTTATTTTGCCCGGCTCCATACCGGTTTGCTGCGTTACTCCAATACCGCCGACCTCTTCCATATTTTTGCGGCCACCTTGTCCTTTTCTTTTTTATTTCTGGCCTTTTATTATGGCCTGGGCTACCGCTGGGTAGGGCTGGAGCCGAAATTTTTGCTGCTCGTCCTGCTGATCAATTTCTTTATTGCTTCTACTTTATTGATTGCTTTCCGCCTGCTGGCCAAATCCACCTACCTGATCCTTTCGCGCCGGATTTACCACAAGGCCAAGCACCGGGTATTGATCTTTGGCTCTGACCAAAATGCGGTACTGGTCAAGCAGGCCCTAAACAATGATCCTGAAATCAATTACGTGGTGGAGGGCTTTATCAGTACCGACAGGAGCATGCTCAACAGCTACCTTGAACAGAAAAAGGTATACCATATCAAGGACCTGGCCAAGCTGAAAAAGGAGAAGCAAATACAGGAGCTGCTGCTCACCAACGAAAACCTGGATGAAAGGGATAAGCGACTCGTGATCGATCGATGTATCCGGTTAGGCATAAAAGTACTGACCATCCCTCCGGTAAAAAACTGGCTGTCGGGTAAATTGACCAAAAAGCAAATCCAAAAACTAAGGATAGAAGATCTCTTGCAGCGGAAGCCGATTGTGATTGATCAGAGAAGGGTGGGGGAAGACCTTTATGGCAAAAAGGTACTCGTGACCGGGGCCGCCGGTTCTATCGGTTCGGAGATTGTCCGCCAGGTGCTGTCCTATCGCCCGGCCCTCTTGATCCTCTGCGACCATGCGGAGTCTCCCCTGCATGAAATCCAGTTGGCCATGGAAGACCAATATCCCGATGCCAAGATGGAAGTAGTGCTTGCCGACGTCAGCAATTATGACAGGATGTACAAGCTGTTCAATGTCTGCAGGCCCGAGATTGTCTATCACGCTGCGGCCTATAAGCATGTGCCGATGATCGAAAACAACCCCTTTGAGGCCATCTCTGTCAATGTGGGGGGCACCAAAAACATCGCGGACCTGTCAGTTCATTTTAATGTGGGCAAATTTGTGATGGTCTCCACCGACAAGGCGGTCAACCCGACCAATGTGATGGGGGCTTCCAAACGGCTGGCGGAAATTTATACCCAATCCCTTAACGGGGTAGCCTCCAGCAATACCCGTTTTATTACCACCCGTTTTGGGAACGTCCTGGGTTCCAATGGTTCGGTCATTCCGCGGTTTCGGGCCCAGATCAAAAAGGGCGGCCCCATTACGGTCACCCACCCGGAGATCACCCGGTACTTTATGACCATTCCCGAAGCCGTGCAGCTGGTACTGGAAGCAGGTACCATGGGCCAGGGCGGCGAAATTTATGTTTTTGATATGGGCAAGCCGGTGAAGATCGTTGATCTGGCCAAACAGA
>CAZHZP010000186.1:0-5462 GCA_964537165.1 uncultured Roseivirgaceae bacterium
TTATTACCTTGAAAGGTTAAATTTATACAGGACTGGTTAATGATACGGGTGATGCACCAAGGTGCTAATGTGGCGCAAATGTAATTTCTATTTTCCAGATGTGCCACCATCTACTGTTGATCAAGCAGTGATCTGAGCAATTTATTTTTTTAATTCGGGAATAATTCCCTTAGCTTATTCTCCAAACTGGCTCCCCGTAGATCCTTGGCAACGATATTGCCGTCTGGATCGACCATATACGTGGCGGGAATGGCATTGATCTGGTACGTGGCAGCCGCCTCAGAGTTGAAATATTGCAGATCAGAAACCTGTGCCCATTCCAAGCCATCCTCTTCAATCGCCTCCATCCAAGCTTCCTTGGTCCTGTCAAGCGAGACACCAAACACCTCAAAGCCGCGGTCTTTGTATTGATGGTAAAGTCTCACCACATTGGGGTTTTCTTCCCTACAGGGCTTGCACCAAGCAGCCCAAAAATCAATCAACACATATTTTCCCCTCAGGTCAGAAAGTTTAATGATCTCGCCTTCCGGATTGGGGAGGGCTATCTCGGGGGCGGGCTGGCCTACGGCAAGAGCCCGCATCTCATCCAGTTGCTGCCTCAGGGTGATGATGGTTTTGGTGTCTGGATACTTCCGGTCCAATCCGCTGAGCAAGCTGTCTAAAAATTCAAAATCGGCTTTTGGATCGATCATCATGATGGCCGCCAATGAAGCAAAGCTCCCGTCCATGCCTCTAACCGTCTCCTTTACCCTCGCAGCATGATCGGCAGCCATCGTCATGGACCTGTCTTGAATGGATTTGATCGCTTCCCGGTCGCCGGCACTCATGGCTTCATAATATTCGGAATTGAGCTGGTTGATTTCCTCTTGATACTGTTCTACCAGGGCATCTACTTTTAGGATCTGATCGGTATCATGGGAACCGGTGACTTTGAAGTCCTCTTCCGTTTCGAAATCATACTCGACCTTCACGTCTTCCTCATACAAAGCCAATCTGGCGAACTTCTGCTCATATAGATTAAGCTCATAGAAGCTCGGCCCGTCCAGGCTGAGCTGGTAGTCAAACTGTCCCTTGTCGTCCACGGGGATGGTGTCCACCACCTCTGCCCGGTCATCCTCAAAGCGGGAGAGGATTACATATCCCTCCGGTTGATTTTTCAGTTGTCCTTTTATATTCACGGTACCATCAAACTCCGCCGAACCGCCTCCACAGGCCGCCAAGGCTATCACTAATCCCAATGTAAGAAAATGCGCTGCTTTTTTCATCATCATTAATTCTCCAATAATTCTGTCAATAATCGGCTCGCCACCTTAGGATCGGCCTTGCCTTTAGACTGCTTCATCACCTGGCCCATGAACATGCCCATAAGACCCTTTTTGCCGGATTTATACTCCGCTACCTTGGCAGTGTTCTCCGCCAACACTTTCTCTACTATCGGCTTCAATGAGCCTGCGTCACTCTCTTGGATCAGATTGAGTCCCTGGGCTATCTCCAAACTTGACTTGGAACTGTCCTTCAACAGCTCGGGATAAATCCGCTGGGACGCCACCGAAAAGCTCACTTTTCCCTCATCCACTAAGGCAATCAGCCCCGCCAGTTGCTTCGGGCTTACGGGAAATTCCTGAATCGACACAGTCAGTTCGTTCAGATAAGATTTCACGGGTCCCATCACCCAGTTGGAGGCTGCTTTATAATTGTCCGTTTCCTGACACAATTCCTCGAAATACAAAGCGATCTCTTTGGTATCGGTCAGCACCCCTGCATCGTATTCCGGAAGACCGAATTCCTCCACAAACCGCTCATAGAGCTCATTGGGCAAGGAGGGCATGGTCTCTCTGATACTGTTGAGCCACTCTTCGGATACAACGACGGGGCTCAAATCAGGCTCCGGGAAATACCGGTAGTCGTTCATGTCCTCTTTGGTCCTCATGCCCGAGGTAGTACCATTGGTCGCATCAAAGGTCCTGGTTTCGGATAGGATGGTCTCCCCCTTCTCCAGCATTTCCACCTGCCGCTCAAACTCATGTTCTATTGCCCGGGCCACGTTGCGGAAGGAGTTCATGTTTTTTACCTCTACCTTCTTCCCCAACTCATCGGCCCCTTTTATTCTCACCGAAACGTTGGCATCGCATCTCAGCGAACCTTCCTCCATATTCCCATCGCAGATATCCAGATAACGCACCAGCTTTTTGATCTCCACCAGAAAATTATACGCCTCCTCCGAGGACCGTATATCCGGCTCGGAAACAATCTCAATCAAAGGCACCCCAGCCCGGTTGAAGTCCACCAGAGTATCCACTTCCCCTGCCAGGTGAATGGATTTACCCGCATCTTCTTCCATATGGATCCGGGTCAGTGTAATGCTTTTCTTCTCCCCGCTGCCCATTACAATCGGCACGTTGCCTCCTACACAAATCGGCCCCTTGTCCTGCGTCAGTTGATAACCTTTAGGTAGGTCGGGGTAAAAATAATTTTTCCTGGCAAATATATTTCTTCTCGTAATCTCCGACTTACAGGCCAATCCCATTTTTATGGCAAACTCCACCGCCTTTTTATTTACCTTGGGCAAGGTGCCGGGATGTCCCAGGGTAATCACAGAAATGTTGGTGTTGGGCAAATTTCCATATTCAGTAGAATCCGAATTATACATTTTACTTGCCGTCAGCAATTGGGCATGTACTTCCAGTCCTACTACCAGCTCATATTTTCCTTTTACTTCTTCGGAGAGCATACTTTTTGTTATAACCAAACTTAACTATAAGAATCTCAAAAATGGCAGAGATTTACACCAAAAACAAATCCATCAGATGAAAACCAAGCTTAGAGAGCGGAAAACATCTTTTTGGCATCTTCCACCACCTGAGGCAACCCTTCCAGATTTTTACCGCCGGCGGTAGCAAAGAACGGCTGGCCCCCGCCGCCGCCCTGTATGGCTTTGGCCAATTCACGCACGGCCTGTCCGGCATTCCATCCCTTGGACGCCACCAGTTCCTCATCAATGACCACTGCAACCTGGGGCTTTCCGTCTACTTCTGCCGCCAAAACCGCCACCAAAGGCTTGACTTCATTCTTCAGCTCAAAGGCTAGCTTTTTTAAGGCGTCCGCCGTAGGCAGCTTGACCTGTTGAATGATCAGGTTTATGCCGTTGACCTGCTGGGCCTGTGCCTTTAAATCATCCTTTAAGGCAGCCGCCTGCTTGAGGTGCAGTGTTTCCAGTTCCTTTTTCAGCTCATTTTTATCCTGCACCAAGGACTCAATGGAGCTTTTGATGTCTTTGGGATTTCGCAGCACCTCTTTGATCTCCTTGATCAAATCCAGTTGGCTATTGATAAAGTCCAGGGCTGCGGCGCCGGTTACCGCTTCTATTCTTCGTACGCCTGAGGAAATAGATCCTTCGGAAAGGATTTTGAATAGCCCCACCTTGCCGGTGGCATTTACATGGGTACCTCCGCAAAGTTCTACGGAAAAATCCTGGTCAAAAGTAATGACCCTCACATATTCACCGTATTTCTCGCCAAACAATGCCGTCGCTCCCATGCGCTTCGCCTCCTCAATAGGCACATTCCTCTTTTCCTCTAATACGATGTTTTCGCGGATTTTACGGTTGACGACCGCTTCCACCGCCGCGATTTCTTCCTCACTGAGCTTCGCAAAATGCGAAAAGTCAAAGCGAAGCAACTGCTCGTTGACCAGGGAGCCTTTCTGTTGGATATGGTCACCCAAGACCTCCTTCAGCGCCGCCTGCAAGAGATGCGTGGCAGAGTGGTTGTTCATCACCGCCTCCCTCCTGTCGCCATCTACCGTAGCTGTAAATTCCGCTTCGGGATACTCCGGAAGTTTTTCTACCAGATGCACGGTCAGGTCGTTTTCTTTTTTGGTGTCGATCACCCGGATGGTTTCCTTGTCGCTTACCAATACTCCCTGGTCACCCACCTGTCCGCCGCTTTCCGCATAGAAAGGGGTAGTAGACAACACCAGTTGATACTGGGTACCTTTGGCTTCCTTCACCTCACGGTAGCGGGTGATGGTAGTAGCACATTCCAATACATCATAACCCACAAATCCTTCCCCAGCCTCCTCATGCAAGGTGACCCAGTCCCCTCTCTCCTGGCCGGCAGCGGAACGGGAGCGGTTTTTCTGCTTTTCCATCTCTTCATCGAAGCCGCCCACATCCACGGACAAACCGCTTTCTCTGGCAATCAAGGAGGTCAGGTCCAAGGGGAAGCCATAAGTATCGTAGAGTTCAAAGGCCACCTTTCCCGACACCACTTTCTCATGCGCTTCGGCCAGATCGGCTTTTATCTTTTCCAGCTTCTTAAGCCCGTTGTCCAGAGTCCTTAAAAATGAAGCCTCTTCCTCCTGCACCACCTTGGCGATAAAAGCCTCCTGGGACTTAACCTCCGGAAACACCTCCCCGAAGGTATCCGACAACACAGGCATCAATTTGTAAAGAAACGGCTGATCAAAACCCAAGAAGGTATAACCATACCTCACCGCACGTCTCAAAATCCGCCGGATGACATAGCCCGCCTTGTTGTTGGAAGGCAACTGTCCGTCGGCAACGGTAAAAGAAATCGCGCGGATATGGTCGACGACCACCCGGATAGCTATATCTGTCTTTTCGTCCACCCCGTATTTTTTTCCCGACATGCTTTCAATAGTTGCGATGAAAGGGGTGAAAATATCGGTGTCATAATTGGATGTCTTGTTTTGGATGGCCCGTACCAGGCGCTCAAAGCCCATTCCGGTATCCACATGCTTGGCGGGAAGCTCCTTAAGTGACCCGTCCGCCAGGCGGTTAAACTGCATAAATACCAGGTTCCAGATCTCAATGACCTGGGGATGGTCGGCATTGACCAGGTCACTTCCGGCTAAGGCCGCCCGCTCACTATCAGGACGCAGGTCGATGTGGATTTCCGAGCAAGGCCCACAAGGACCCGTTTCGCCCATTTCCCAGAAGTTGTCCTTTTTGGATCCCAGCAGAATCCTGTCTGTATCGATATGCTCCGCCCAAAGGCCAAAGGCTTCGGTATCCTTATCCAGCCGATCTGAAGCATCTCCTTCAAAAACGGTGACATATAGTCTGTCCTTGGGCAATTGGTACACCGCTGTCAGAAGCTCCCAGGCCCAGGCGATGGCGTCTTTCTTAAAATAATCACCAAAAGACCAGTTGCCCAACATCTCAAACATGGTGTGGTGATAGGTATCTACCCCTACTTCCTCCAGGTCATTGTGCTTGCCGGAGACCCTGAGGCACTTTTGGCTGTTGGCTACGCGGGAATAAGAAGGCGCTTCATTGCCCAAAAAATAGTCTTTAAATTGATTCATCCCGGCATTGGTGAACATTAAAGTCGGGTCGTTTTTGACCACAATGGGGGAAGAAGGAACATATTGATGTTTTTTTGTCTCAAAGAATTCAATAAAAATGCTTCTTATGCGTTTAGCGTCCATATAATGTTTAC
>CAZHZP010000187.1:0-5451 GCA_964537165.1 uncultured Roseivirgaceae bacterium
ATCAGTTGAGCCGTAAATCTTCATGACTGTAGTCTTTTCATCATCCCTATCGATTTTTGCAGTCGTGGCCGATTATAACGTTGCAGGATAATAGGATAAACGTTTAATGCTATATTCAGCAAATGCAACCACAACGACTGTCTGAATCCATGCTGTACTCCTACAAAAAGCGCAATTGCCAAGACGATAAAGAAAATGACTAAATGCCCGAATTCCGATTGGCGCGTCCCATACTCCAGGTGCTTCAACCCATCCAGGTTCTTTTTTACAGGGTTGGGGAGTTTGTTCAGCTTTTCCCAGCCCACCCATACCAGGATCTTTCTGAATCCATCCACACCAAACCATTTGTATATTTTCCCTTCATTCTCCCATTTCTTTGAACGATAATATGCCGAGGTTAGCCGCGGTTTGAAGGTTTGGGTAAATTGTAATATGACCATCATCAACATAAAGTTTAATACCCAGGCGAAAATAAAGGAGTGTATGCCTTGCCAATAAGCTACAGCTAACGATATACCGGTCGCAAACACAAAGATGAGAGCAACGCTTAGATATTTAATGGCGGGGGTGTTGCTTTTCATAAACTGATTGATGGAGGTCTAACTTTCTTTTCGACAAAGATTGGCCTGTGACAGTGCAAGGTATTTAAAGTGTGGCATTTTCCCAGCCCTTCCGGCGAGAATGTCTCCGATAGTAAAAATACTTGGATAGGTTTTAGTAGATTTACCCACTGTTACAGATTTATGGGAATAATTTTTCCTAAGATTAAATTATCCGAATAAAATGGTGGCAGTGACCCTCGTTATAAACTTATTTTAAAGCCTGCTTAACCCAGATCATCCCTTTTTACTTTTAGCAGTAACTGTGAAGTGAAAGGTACCTGTGGGTCGGGGGAGAAAGGGTCGTTTTCTGGTGTAAGAAAAATTATCAGCGTGACAACCAAAAACATCCATCCACATGAGGAAATATATCTTTTGGGCTGTGTTATCCTTCATCGCTTCTAACAGTCTCCTACAGGCACAGCAAAGACAACCGCACATTCTTTGGATTGTAAGCGAAGACAACAGTCCTTTTATCGGCGCTTATGGAGATGAGTTCGCCACCACGCCGAATATTGATCAACTGGCAACAAGGGGGATATTGTACGAAAATGCTTTCGCCACCGCTCCTGTCTGTGCCCCTTCCCGCTCGACCTTGATTACTGGTGTCTATCCCAATTCTATGGGTACCCAACATATGAGAAGCACCAATCCCATACCGGAGCACATCAGATTTTTTCCCCATTATCTAAAAGAGGCAGGCTATTACACCAGCAACAACGCCAAGAAAGACTACAACACCATCGACCAGCCAGAGGTCTGGGATGAGTCCAGCCCCACAGCCACTTATAAAAACAGACGGCCGGGACAGCCTTTTTTTGCGGTCTTCAATATTACCATCTCCCATGAAAGTTCCCTTCACCAGCCTGTGGAAAAGCTGCGCCATGACCCTGAGGCAGTCCCGATTCCTCCTTACCATCCCTCCAGTCCTGAAATGAAACATGACTGGGCACAGTATTATGATAAGATAGAAGGTATGGATGCTAGAGTCGGGGAGATCCTTCAGGAACTGGAAGATGCAGGTCTAGCCGATAGCACGATTGTTTTTTATTACAGTGACCATGGGGGTGTCTTGGGCAGGAGCAAGCGGTTTATGTACGAGTCGGGCCTGCGGGTTCCCTTAGTCATCCATTTTCCCGCCATGTACCGGGATCTCGCCCCGGCAAAAGGCGGGACTTCCACCGACCGTATCGTCAGCTTTGTTGATTTTGCGCCTACCGTGCTGAGCCTGGCCGGTGTAGAATTGCCGGGACATATGCAGGGGCAGGCGTTTTTGGGGTCGCAGATGGCTCCTCCCAGGGACTATGCCTTTTCCTTTAGGGGCAGGATGGATGAAAAGTTGGATATGAGCCGGTCAGTCAGAGATAAAAGGTACAGGTATATACGGAATTATATGCCGCACAAGATATATGGACAGTACCTTGAATACCTTTGGAGAGCGCCTTCAATGGTGTCTTGGGAGAGGTTATATCGCGAAGGGGAGCTAAACGAAATCCAATCCAGATTCTGGAAAGAAAAGCCTGCCGAAGAGCTTTATGACGTCCATGCTGACCCCCACAATGTGGTCAACCTGGTGGCGGATCCGGCTTATCAAGCGGTGCTTGAACGGATGAGAAGCGCCAATTTGGAATGGATGTCTCAAATTAGGGACGTGGGATTTGTTCCCGAAGCCATGTTTGAAGAGCTGGCCGGGGATTTTACCCTGTATGAATATGCCAGAAGGGGGACGTATGACTTGCCAAGGATCGTTGAAGCAGCTGAAATGGCGTCCTTAGGTGACGTGAATAATTTGCCGGCCCTCCTTCAACATATAGAAGATCCCAATCCGGTGTTGCGTTATTGGGCGATCGTAGGTTGTACCATATTAGGCCAGGAAGCCGTTTCTGCCAAAAAAGGATTGAGAGCTTCTTTGCTGGATA
Source organism: uncultured Roseivirgaceae bacterium (assembly GCA_964537165.1). Lineage (GTDB taxonomy): Bacteria > Bacteroidota > Bacteroidia > Cytophagales > Cyclobacteriaceae > DATGMS01. The sequence continues at coordinate 2,519 of CAZHZP010000187.1, forward strand.
CCCATCCCTCGGTCCGGATCGCCGCCGCCGAAGCCCTGTACAAGCTAAAAGAAAAGGGAGGGGTGCTGGAGGTGTTGACCTCAGCCTTGGAGGAGCCTGACAAAATGCTCAGGGTACAGGCGTTGAATGTGTTGGAGCAAATGGGAGAAGATGCCCGGCCATCCATTGAAGCGGTGGGCAAATTGTTGTCTTCTGGAACAATGGAAGATCAGGACTATGATAAAAGGATAGCGAAAGGAATGCTGGATAAGTTTGGAGCAAAATAATGGAGCGACGAAGGCCGGGCTGTATACACCGAGGCTCTGGGGGAGGTCTGTAATTACTCCCCATATCTCCTGTTGTTGGATGAAAGGACAATATATAGATCTGAAGTAGGTATTGTATGGATTTCCAATTTGAATCTGTTTTTTCCCCTCGCTATTCCTCGATCCCCGGCACGCTGGATGGAGGAGCTTGTTTGGCTAGAAGGCTGGGTTTCTGTGCGTAATTCGGATAATTGTAATAAATTCGGTACCACGTAACCAGACTGCCCATGAATCGACGCCATTTCTTACAAAGAACCTCTGCCGGCTTACTCGGAGCGGGGGTAGCCCAGCATGTCTCCGCCCACAGCCTGTCAGGAAGCCACGAGGGCTCACCGGCTTACGTTACCCAAGATGAGAACAGGATCCAGTTATTTTCTGCCCTAGTGAAAGAACCGGTAAAGGTCGTGTTGGCGGCGGATACCCATCTGTGGAGGAATGACGAACGGGGCGATCCCTATCGGGAGTACAGCGACAGGATGTCAAAAGCTTATAACCAAACCACCCACTTTAAAACAAGGGAACCGACGCATCCTGAAAAAGCCTTTGAGGAAACATTGCAGTTTGCGGTGGAGTCCGGAGCCGACCTGCTGGCCTTACCAGGCGATATTTTCAGTTGGCCGTCAGAAGCGGCTATTGAATGGGCTTATGAACGGCTGGAAAAGGCCGGGATTCCGTATATCTACGTGGCCGGGAATCATGACTGGCATTATGAAGGGATGCCAGGCCTTTTGGATGAGCTTCGCGCGACTTGGATTGAGAAACGGCTTTTGCCGCTTTATCAGGGGCAAGATCCTTTAATGGCTGCTTACGATATCAAAGGCGTTCGCTTTTTAGCCATCGATAATTCGACCTATGAGATATCGGTAGAACAACTGGCGTTTTTCACACAGCAGGTTGCTTCCGGTATGCCCCTGGTCCTTTTGGTTCATATTCCTTTCTATGCTCCCGGAAAGTCGGTGGGCTTTGGTTGCGGCCATCCGGATTGGGGAGCCGCGTCGGACAAAAACTATCTCCTAGAGCGCCGTCCCAAGTGGCCGGAGGCAGGACATACCGAGACGACAATGGCTTTTTACCGGCAGGTTTTCACCGCACCTAATTTATTGGCCGTATTTGCTGGACATATCCATCGGCCCTCTTTTGAGCAGATCAACGGCGTTCCGCAGTTTGTCGCCGACGACAATGCCAGTGGCGGTTTCTTAGATATTGGTCTTTTGCCAATGTCAAAGAGAGACATGGAATTATTTGCCTTTAAGTAGTTTGATAGTCACAGGGAGCCATCTCCGCAATTGCAAGATGATGGTGTTATGGATCTGTCAACGCGGCTGATCGAGCCACAGGGACAAGCGGCCCCCAGGTACTCTTAGGTACCGTTACCCTTGGGAAATAGTGGTGGTGGGGTGACGGTGTTTCAGCACCTAGCACATCATCTTCTAATCGATGACAGATACACCCATGCGATGAAGAAAACCTGAAGGGGCACTCTAAACCATAAATAGGCAGGGCCATTGCCCTCATACGTACCCTCCTGATAGTTGACATGCTCCAAGGAAGCATAGATGTTGGCTGGAAGGATAAGGATAAAGAAGACAATAAGTAGCCGGGCCGTTAATGACTGGAATCGGGGGATGAGTAAACTTATTGCGGCAGCTATTTCGATAAGACCGGTAAGGTAAACAACTTCAGTTTTGTAGGGGATAAACGGAGGCAGCATCATGGCCATCCCTTCAGTAAATATAAAATGTCCAACAGCCGTAAAGAGGAGCATCGCGGACATGGCAATCCGTCCCGCCAAGGCGTAATCCGGTTTTCGCATCAATTTGATCAACAATAAAGAGATGATAAACGTGGCAAGCAGGACGAAAAGAGGCATCATAGATAGCAGGATTAGATGATGGCAGGAGGGAAGATCCTTAGGTTGGTAAAATTAGAAATATTATAACTTACATGACGGGGATTTCAAGTTGAATTTTCGGGAGGACCTTGCATTACCGTCTTTTTTAATTAAGTTTATTGGACTATTAGCAATCAACCCAAAATGCCTACCCCTCATCCCTTCAGAGAAGGCGAATCATTTGCCCACTTGCCTCCCCCGGCTGATTTTCCGAAGGAGGACATACAGGTTTGGAATGCCTTCCGAAAAGGTGATGAACAGGCATTTGTTTTTATTTACGAAGATAATTTTGACCGGCTGTATGCCTATGGCTTGAGGATCGCGGGGGACGAGTGTCTGGTGGAGGATGCCATTCAGGAGGTGTTTATCGATCTTAGAAACAGCAGGAGTCGCATAAAGGAGACCGACTCGATTAAATTTTATCTTTTTAAGTGTCTCAAACGAAAGTTAAATCGGGAGGCATCCAAATGGTTGTATAAAAGGGAGGATCTGGATGCCCAGGCTTTATTCGGTTTTACACTCTCTCACGAACAGTTCCTTATCGACAAGCAAATGAGTGAAGACGAACTCAACCGGCTCAACCACGCCGTTGGGAAGCTTAGTCCGAGGAAGAAAGAAATGATCTATTATTTCTTTTACGAGGGGCTTGATTATGCGCAGATCCAGGAGTTGATGGGGTTGGAAAACATCAAATCCGCCCGAAACCTGCTTTACAAAGCACTTGATTTCTTGAGGGA
>CAZHZP010000188.1:0-5398 GCA_964537165.1 uncultured Roseivirgaceae bacterium
TTTCGGAAAGACCCTGGTTGTATTCCGCACGACCGGTATTATCGGTATGTCCTTCGATCAAGACGTTGGTGTCTGGATATTCATTGAGGATGCGCGCCAGCTCCATCACACTCTCCTGGGAAGCAGGAGTCAATTGATAAGAGTCGAATCCATACAGGATACCCGATTCAAAGGTCAGCTTAATGCCTTCCCCAACCCGCTCAACTTCGGCAGCCTCTATTTCTTCCAGTTCTTTTGCCTGCCTGTCCATGTATTTGCCTATGGCAGCCCCGCCAGCTCCGCCTACAGCAGCTCCGATGATGGCGCCAGCAGCCGTGTTACCGCTTTTTGACCCTATAAGCCCGCCGATGGCTCCCCCGGCTCCTCCGCCGATCGCTGCGCCTTTGCCTGTGTTACTCCAATTGGCACAGCCAAATAACAATGCAGCACTTAACATAATCCCTAAAATTGGCTTAAATGATTTCATAATGAATGTTGGTTTAGTTTCATAAATTCATCTTTGATCTTTGATGCCGCATCAAATGAATCATCGATATTTATGACACCTTTACCAAATTCATGCCAGAAGCCGTCCCCGCAATCGATGTAAGCTCCCCGTTTCGTCGGTGGATTTTCCTTGGCCAGATCGTAGTCGTAATCCGGCAAAAAAACATAAGACAGGAGAGATTTCGATTCTTCCCATTCGGCTTTTTGTGGACTCCCGTTGATCAGCAGTTCAATTTTTCTGACGGAAAACTTGACGGTGAGTTCATAGTCAGTGATTTGCCCCTGCTTGTTTACCTGGCGGTACCTTACGGTTAGCGGCGCTTCTTTCTTGTTTACCTCATAAATGGCCTGGATATATTCTTGGGACAGATAATGCCAGTCCTCTTGGTTGGTGGGAATGGTTCTGGCGATTTTGCCATGAATATCTTTGGCCAGGAGCCTGATGCCCCCTTCATCCTCTAGGGAGCTCTTGTTTGACCATTTGGATTTAGAATACAAGGTCTTGAAAGGCTTTCCCCATACACCCGGGATCTCGCCTATAAAGTTATAATCATCGTTTAGGGTAAAGCCTTCACTGAAGATTTCCTCTTCTGTGACCTCGTCTCTGTCCGTGTAGTGCAGGTCGAGCTGGGTGTTGAGAAAATCTTTTTCAAATCCTATCTTCAGTTTGAAGTTATGGCTGAAAGGTGGAGGTATGGTGCCGGAATCATATTCGATTTCCAGACGGATAATGTCATCTGATTTTAAATGCATATGGAATAAACATCTATTGCCAAGAAAAGTTTTCTGCTTTAAGTATTAATTGAAAGAACCTAATCTCTTCTCTCCTCTAAGGGATCCCATCGCTCCAACGTTTGGCGGCGGTTGATTTTATGGGAAGCCGTTTCTGCAAATTTAGCAACAAAAAGCAGTTTTTTGGGCGCATGGTAGGGTGGAAGTGCCGCCTTCAGGGCTGCGATGACCTGCTGGCTATCCGGTTGAGCGTTTTCCCTCCCTTCCACCAGCAGTACTACTTTTTGGCCCAACTTCGGATCGGGCAAGGCGGTGACGAAATACCGTTGTCCCGGATAATATTGTGCCATTAGTTTGCCTGCTAAGGTTTCTACTTGCTCAGGTTGCACTTTTATTCCCCCGGTATTGATGGTAAAGTCTGCGCGGCCTTTCCAGACAAAGCTCCCGTCGGGAAAAGTCTCCACCATGTCGTTGGTGCTGATCCATTCGTAGTTGGACATGGGCGCCATGATTTCCAGGCTTCCATGGGGGCTTTGGCTGATTTGCACACCCGGAAGGCTTTTGTAAATCAGCGGTCCTTCGGCTTTGAGGTCGGCCAAGGCGATATGTGATACCGTCTCTGTCATTCCGTAGGTTTGGAAAAGGTTAATCGGGAGTTGGCTGGCTTTTTCTCTTATTGCATCCGCTAAGGGAGCACCGCCTATCAACAAATTGCGGATGTTGCCCAACACGGTGACGCTGTGCGCATCCTTCAGACAGGATTCCAATTGCAAAGGCACCATGGTCGCAAAATCAAAACTTTGATCCGTAGCAAAACCCAGTAGCGGATTGGAAGAGGGCTCCACCAGGTAGAGGCAGCTGCCCCACTCCATGGCCCTGACCAACATCATCTTTCCGGCGATCATCGCGGTATGGAGGCAACATAAGAGATGCGCACCTGGCGGGATGCCAAAAAAACTCTTGGTCGCTTTTGCACTGCTGCTCATTTGTGCTCTCGAAACCTCCAGGGTCTTAGGTGTTCCGGTGGATCCCGACGACTGTAGCGCAAAAGACAACTTTCCATTCAACCAGTCGTGACAAAAGGACAAAGATTCCTGAAAATAAGGCGTATGGTCGGGCCATTGCCCCTCTCTGATTTGCTCAAAAGAAAATTCTTGCCCTTTGATGATGATCTTCCCCATGACGTGAATCCTTTTTTTGGCAAATTACAAAGATTTTTATGCTTAGCGGGTCGGCATAAGGGCAGAAAAATCAATTTTAGCTATCTTTGCCCCCTATGAGCAAGACTGAATTCAAACGATATACCATTACTTCCGCGCTGCCCTATGCCAATGGGCCTTTGCACATTGGCCATCTGGCGGGCTGTTATGTGCCATCCGATATTTATGTGCGTTATCTCCGTTCCCAGCGACGGGACGTTCTTTATATCTGTGGCTCTGATGAACATGGCGTGGCCATTACCATCAAAGCCAAAAAGGAGGGGATCACCCCGCAAGCGGTGGTGGACCGTTACCATGGCATCATGAAGGACAGCTTCAGGGAATTCGGAATCAGTTTTGACCATTATTCCAGGACTTCAGCCAAGGTCCATCATGAAACCGCCTCCCAGTTATTTTTGGATTTGTACAACAAGGGCGAGTTCAACGAGCAGGTCACCGAGCAATATTACGACGAGGAAGCCAAGCAGTTTTTGGCCGACCGCTACATCGAAGGCACTTGCCCCAACTGTGGTTACGAGCATGCCTATGGGGACCAATGTGAGAAATGTGGTACTTCCTTAAGCCCCACAGATTTGATCAACCCCAAGTCCAAGCTTAGCGGCAATGTGCCTGTACTGAAAGAGACGAAGCATTGGTTTTTGGATTTGGCCCGGTATACCGAATTTTTGAAGAAATGGATCCTAGAAGACCATAAGGATGACTGGAAAAACAACGTCCTGGGCCAGTGCCGTTCCTGGCTAGAGGCCGGGGAAGGTTTGCAGTCGCGGTCCATGACCCGTGATATGGACTGGGGCATTCCCGTTCCTCTGGAAGGGGCGGACGGAAAAGTCCTTTATGTCTGGTTTGACGCACCAATAGGCTATATCTCTTCTACCAAAGAGTGGGCAGAGGGCAAAGGGGTGGATTGGGAACCTTACTGGAAAGACCGGGACACCAAACTGGTCCACTTTATCGGCAAAGACAATATTGTATTCCATTGTATTATCTTCCCGGCCATCCTGAAGACGCTTGGTGACTTTGTCCTTCCGGACAATGTACCGGCCAATGAGTTTTTGAACCTGGAAGGGGAGAAAATCTCCACCTCGCGAAACTGGGCAGTATGGCTGCATGAATATTTGGAGGAATTTCCGGGTAAGCAAGACGTCTTGCGGTATGTGCTCACTGCCAACGCTCCCGAAACCAAGGACAACGATTTTACCTGGAAGGACTTTCAATCCCGCAACAACTCCGAGTTGGTGGCGATCTACGGCAATTTCGTCAACCGCGCCATGGTGCTGACCCATAAGTTTTTTGATGGTACCGTGCCGGAGCGGGGAGAGCTGACCGCTTATGATCAAGAGGTATTGGAGGCCTTGGCTGCTTTTCCTGATAAAATCAGTGCTTCTATAGAAAAATTCCGTTTGAGAGAGGCTTTGGCTTTGGTGATGGATTTTGCCAGATTGGGTAACAAGTACCTGGCGGATACCGAACCCTGGAAAGTGATAAAAGAGGATGAGGAGCGCACGGGTACGATCCTGAACATCGCGCTCAACATTGCCGCTAATCTGGGTGTTGTGTCGGCGCCTTTCCTGCCCTTCACGGCAGAGAAGCTCTTTAGCATGCTGCAGGTGGATCCTTTGCCTTGGGCGAACGCCGGAGAGGGTACTATCATCAAGGGAGGACATCAGCTAGGCCAGTCTGTCTTGTTGTTTGAGAAGATCGAGGACGAGGTGGTAGAAGCCCAGGTAAACAAGCTCCTGAATGCGAAAAAAGAAAACGAACTGGCAGCGGCGGTTCTTCCTCCTGTGAAAGACATAATTGCGTTTGAGGATTTCACCAAGCTGGACATGCGTGTAGTGACGGTGTTGGAAGTGGAGCGGATAAAAAAGTCCAAGAAGCTGCTAAAGTTAACGGTAGATACCGGGTTAGGCCAGAGAACCGTTTTAAGCGGCATTGCGGAGCATTTCGATCCGGAACAGCTCAAAGGAAAACAAGTGACCATGCTGCTGAACCTGGCGCCCAGAAAGATGATGGGCATCGATTCTGAAGGGATGATATTGATGGCAGAGGATAAAGACGGCAGTCTGCGGTTACTCCATCCGGACAAGTCAACGGCTCCTGGGAGCACGATCAGCTAAAAATACAATTTTTAAAAAAAGGTGCGGCTTGAAGAAGCGGCACCTTTTTCTTTTTTGGGTCCTGAGAATGTGTACTCATTGCGTTTACCCGCAATGAATTAAGATAATTCGGCGGGAGGGGAATAGAATTTTATTGCTTTTAAAATAAATAGCTGCACATCGTTTTTATATTCTTAAAAATGTTTTATTTTTAGACATGTTCTTGCAGTATATGAAAATTCCTATAATTATTTTTGCTTTTGCCTTATGGGTTTTTGTTCCTGAGATGGTCACTTTAGAAGATTTAAAGTGGAAAAAGCGGGTCGTATTATTTTTTCCGGCCTCAAATGATTTTATCATAGAAATCAGCGATAGCCTACGGGTGGAGATAGAAATCCGCGATGTCGCTTATTTCGTATTTGCGGACAGCCTGCAAAGCAACGGGAAATACCTGATGGACCAGGATTATGTCGAAAGCCTGAAGACAAAATACCTGTTGGGCACCAAAGAAGCTTGCTGGGTGCTTTTGGGGAAAGACGGCGGGATGAAAGCACGATCCGAAGCAGACTTGGATTGGGAAGAGGCACTGCGGACGGTAGATGAGCGGAGTCTGAGGGGTGAGCTGGTGAGCTGGTGAGGTGGTGAGAGAGGATTTGAGACACAAGATGAGATAAAGACACCAGATATAAGACACACGGCTCAAGACAGAAGATGTGTGTGGCATAAGATTTTTCTCCCTTCTTCCATCTTAATCTTCTTATATTCAATTGATTTGCTGAGCAAGCCTATTTGTGTTGCATGAATATGGGTTTTGTGTTTTGACCTTACCAAAAAGTTTTCTAAGTTTGCTTCACAATTTCGGGG
>CAZHZP010000189.1:0-5394 GCA_964537165.1 uncultured Roseivirgaceae bacterium
ATGATATGAAAAAAGTAAGTGGAATATTTCAGCTTTTGGTAGCATTATTTTTCGGAGTAGCATTGGTTTACTTCCTCATGTTTGATAGCGTGCGGAACGGTTTTAATGTACAAGAACTTACCGCAGGCACGGTGGTTATTTGGTTATTGGTCGGCCTCATTTTATTTCTTATCTCCTGGGCGACGGTTTCTTTGTACCACAGGAACCTAAACAGCAGGATTAAGAAACTGGAGTTAGAGAAAAACCAACTAAAAGCAGAGCTTTATGACCTTGAACGCTCCCCCACAGCCAGTCCCACTCCTATCCAGAAGCGGGTAGATGTCATAGAAGAAGAGAAAGACAGCTCAGGTATTCGGCCAAGAGAAAACTTTAAGTAGTAAATTAACCTCTTTATCCTAAAATCATTATATTGGAACTCCCTATGGGAGTTTCTTTTTTTATTACAAAATTCGGTCAAATGGTAGCAAAAACCTTTGGGAGTGCTGTATCCGGAGTAGATGCGAAGCTGATTACCATTGAAGTCAATGTTGGCCAAGGCACCAGCTTTTACATGGTCGGCCTGCCGGACAGCGCAGTCAAGGAAAGCCAGCAACGGGTGGAGTCCGCGTTGAAATATTTCGGTTACCGGATGCCCCGACAGAAGGTAGTGATCAATCTTGCCCCGGCGGACATCCGAAAAGAAGGCTCCGCCTACGACCTGCCCATCGCGCTCGGCATCTTAAAAGCGTCAGAACAATCTGAATTCCCCTCCCTAGAAGAATACTTAATCATGGGCGAACTTTCACTGGATGGCATACTCCGTCCGATCAAGGGTGTACTTCCCATAGCCATCGAAGCCAGGAAAAAAGGCTTCAAGGGATTCATCTTGCCCAAGGAAAATGCCAAGGAGGCCTCCATTGTAAACAACCTGGACATTATTGGCGCAGAGACCGTGGATGAAGCCATCAAGTTTCTTGAAGGGAATCTGGAAATTACGCCCCTCGTCACCGACACCCGGGATCTTTTTTACCAATCCGTAGATCATTATGCTTTTGACTTTGCAGATGTACAAGGGCAGGAGAACATCAAAAGAGCCATGGAAATCGCCGCTGCGGGCAGCCACAACGTGATTATGATTGGCCCGCCGGGAGCAGGCAAGACCATGCTGGCCAAACGACTGCCGTCCATCCTTCCTCCATTAAGTCTTCAGGAAGCCCTGGAAACCACCAAAATCCATTCTGTCGCCGGCAAGCTTAGCAGAGAAGCCTCTCTGATCGCCCAGCGTCCGTTCCGCTCCCCTCATCATACGATCAGCGATGTCGCCCTGGTAGGCGGAGGCGGCAACCCCCAACCCGGAGAGATCTCACTCTCCCACAACGGTGTATTGTTTTTGGACGAACTGCCTGAGTTTAAAAGAGCGGTGCTGGAGGTGATGCGCCAGCCTTTGGAAGACAGGAAAGTCACCGTAAGCCGTGCCAAGGTATCCGTGGATTTTCCCGCCAACTTCATGCTTATCGCCAGCATGAATCCTTGTCCCTGTGGCTATTATAACCATCCGGAGAAGGAATGTGTCTGCGGCCCCGGGGTGGTTCAAAAATACCTGAACAAGGTAAGCGGCCCATTACTCGACAGGATAGATTTACATGTGGAGGTGACGCCGGTGAAGTTTGACGAAATGACCTCCACGCGAAAGTCAGAATCGAGTAAATCGATCCGGGAAAGGGTCATCATCGGCAGGGAATTACAGACGGAAAGGTTTAAAGACACACCTAACATCTACTGCAATGCGATGATGCCATCCCATATGGTAAAGGAAGTCTGCCAAATCAACGAAGCCGGCAAAGCACTCTTAAAAACAGCCATGGAACGCCTCGGCCTTTCTGCCCGGGCCTATGATCGGATTCTAAAGGTGTCCCGGACCATCGCCGATCTCACGGAAAGCAAAGATATCAAAGTAGAACACCTGGCCGAAGCCATCCAATACCGCAGCCTCGACCGGGAAGGCTGGGCGGGATAGATACCTAAAAACCAATCGTAATCTAAAAAACGTCTAAAGATTTGTGTTACATCTACCTAGAACTTTAAATTAGAAAAAAATGTGGAACAGTGATAAAAAAAATCAGGAAGAACATAGCTTGGCCAGCTCCATTTCGGTGTTTGCGGCAGGTTTAAAGCTGAAAGGAGATGTGGACGCTCCCAATGACATCAGGATTGACGGAATTATGGAAGGAAATATAACTTGTGGCAGAAAAGTTATGATAGGCGCCTCGGGACAACTTAAAGGAAATATAAAGGCGCAGGAGGTGCATGTAATGGGCGAAATGAAAGGGGATCTTTACGCCAAAGGCTTGGCGAAGGTGGGAGCGACCGGCAAATTTAATGGCAGCATTATATCATCCCAAATTGCGATTGAGCAGGGAGCCGACGTTGAAGCTTCCCTGATCAAAATCCGCGCTGTCAAGGAACCTAAAAAGGAAGAAGGAAACAATCTATTGGGTAAAATAAAAGAACTGGGGCCGAATAATTCTAAAACCTTTCCTAAAGAGAAAACCGAATAGAGTCATTAGCGCCACATTCTTGGCGACGGGGCATTACCTATTCTTTCTTAATCACAATGCTATTTGTCGAAAACTCAAAATAGTCATTGTCGATGCCGTCTAGATAAAATCTTACTAAAAATTCAAAATCCGTTGTCAGTTGAGGCTGCTCTCTTAATATTAATGTCAACTCACTCGGAACAAATGGATTTGATTCCATATAATCCGCTAAGCTGTAGTTCCTATCGTCGACATTTTCGGAGTGGTCAACCACGACAACATTGAATAATTCACTCAAGTCAGAACCGGAAGGATAGTTTACATCAAAGTCTTTCGTTGATGTTATCACTAGGCCATCAATCTTTTCATCTGTCTTAGGTGCTACAGGGGAGCAAGCATAGGCAGTTGTAACTAAACTAAAACTTCCGTGATGTGAATTTTCAGCGAAATAAGTCTCTTGCCTGAGCATAATCAAAATAGAATACCGGTCATAGTCCACCGAATCATTCTCAATCGGGTTTAAAATCAACCTTGTCTCGGAGCTGTCGGAATATGTTGCGCTGTAATTAAACCAATCTACGCCAACAGTCTTAAACCTATTTGTGAAAGACCCACAATTATCTATACTACAGGAAGCTACTCCGGTTACAAATAAAAAAGCATAACCGAAAAAAATCAAAACAAGTCTCTTTCCCATTTTAACAGGCAAATTTTTATTGAATCCTTCAGGTCCCTTCATTTGCTTCGGCTGATACCTAATCCCCCCCTGTCAGACCGGCCTTGTCAAGTACGCTCCATTTGCCAACCAAATCCACCAAGTCCCGGATTGTTGCTGTTTCTGAAGCACCGATAAGGCCTGATATTAGAGTTTGATTTTGTTTTGTTTCTCAACAAAAAAAACAGCCTCTATGCGCGTCAGCTGTACTTCGCTTCTAAATTGCTTCAAAAGCCTGATCGAAATCCTCCAATAGATCATCGAGATGCTCTAAACCGACTGATACACGGATCAGGTTTTGCGGGGTTTTGGTGTCAGGTCCCTCCACCCCCGCCCTTCTTTCTATAAGGCTTTCGACGCCACCCAAGCTCGTCGCATTGGTGAAATATTTAAGATGGGATATGAAACGGTCAGCATCAGCCGCTACGCCTTTTATCAAAAAAGACAGCATTCCCCCAAAGCCCGACATTTGTCTGGCTGCAATTTCATGGCCGGGATGGTCTTTCAATCCCGGGTAATAGACCTTCTCTACCTTGGGATGCTGTCTCAGATACGTGGCGATGTGGCCTGCATGCTCGGCATGCCCCTTCATCCGGTAAGGTAAGGTTTTGATGCTCCGGGTAAGGTAATAGCAGTCAAAGGGGGACGGAACCGCTCCTCCTGTTATCTGCACATTCCTGATCCTCTCCCAAAAACTATCCTCTTCCTTGGTGACCAAAGCCCCGCCCAATATATCACTGTGGCCACCAAAATACTTGGTAGCACTGTGCATCACCAGATCAGCACCAAGTAACAGCGGATTCTGGAATACCGGTGTGGCAAAGGTGTTGTCGCAAACCACTTTAATACCGTGTGCTTTGGCGACGCCCGACAGGGCCGTGATATCACTTATTTTTAATAAAGGATTGGACGGAGTCTCTATCCACAGCAACTTCGTCTCCGGCCTGATCGCATTCCTAAGGTTATCCACCGCTGCGAGATCCACAAAAGTAACTTCAAGAATCCCCTCGAAAATTCCCTCTAACTGCTTACGCATCCCATGATACATATCATCGGGAGCGATGATATGAGATCCTGCCGGAAGAGATTGAAAAACTGCCATGCCCGCAGCATTTCCGGAAGAAAAAGCCGCCGCTGATCTGCCCATTTCCATATTCGCCAATACCTGCTCTAAGGCTTCTCTGTTAGGATTGGCCGCGCGGGAGTAAGTAGGCGAACCTTCCATGTGGTGAAAGGTGGTGGAAAGGGTGATCGGCTGGACTACTGGACGGTGGTTGTCGGTAATAAGGGTACCGCCGTGGATGGCTAAAGTCTCAAATTTCATAATTCTCTGGATGGCTAGATGGCCTCAAAATGCGATGTTTCTGATAAGAACGTTAAATGTAAATTTAGTGATTTTAAAATCCAACCCGCCCATTGTTAAAATTTCCTTCGGATTTTATTTTGCACAGGCATACCACACAGTCATTTTAATGCTTTACAATCGGAAAAAAACACTTGTTGTGGCGCAATAACCGTAAGAAACTACCGAAAAGCCATCTCAAAAGGCCTATGGAGATCTGTGCCGGGTAGCGATGGGTGTGGCGAGGTCATAATAAGGGTTCTGGCGCAGATATTATGGGCTGACGGATATAAAGTTTAACTTTGTCACTTGCAGCATTGATCAGCCCCTCCCGTTCCGGCTACCCAGCTATAAAAGCCGAAGTGCATGATGATTATCAAACCTCCGGCACGGATCCGTTTTAATCAATTAATTAAATTGTATAACACATGAAAACCATCAACCTAGGAATCCAGATTGTCCCCAAAAGCAAAACACATGACGCTTATGCTTTAGTGGACAAAGCCATAGAAGTCATCCAACAATCGGGGGTGAGGTATGAGGTCACCCCCTTCGAAACGGTCATGGAAGGGCCTGAAGACGAACTGATGAAGATCGCCCAACAAGCACAGGAAGCAGTGCTGGCTTCGGGCGCAGAAGAAGTACTGGTGTACTACAGAATTCAGATAAGAAAAAGCGGGGATGTCACCATGTTAGAAAAAACAGGAAAGCACAAAGAATAAAACCTGATTTTAATGGCTACCTCCCAATAAAAACAAAGTAAACGCTACTTTTCAAATCTATCTGTCACAAAACTTTCAAGCAACTAAAAAATCCCGAAT
>CAZHZP010000190.1:0-5360 GCA_964537165.1 uncultured Roseivirgaceae bacterium
TGGCACCGGATGGTGAATCATGGGGTTACGACTCCTACAGACAAAGCGGGGATAACCCTAGGACAAATTACGTCCTCAGAAAATTTATGCCGGACGAAAGCATCCCGCTAAACTGGCAGCAACCTTACACCAATCCTTGGATCATATTCCGTTTGGGTGAGATTTATCTGAATTATGCTGAGGCTAAATTTGAACTGGGGGACGAGGAAACCTGTAGGGAATACCTTTCTAAAATAAGGGCCCGGGTCAATATGCCGCCGATCCCTCCCACGGTGACAGGTGAAGAATTAAGAAGAAGGTTATACAACGAACGGAGGATTGAGTTGGCTTTTGAGGAGCACCGATATTGGGATCTGAGAAGATGGAAAATAGCCGAGACGGTAGAAAACCAGCCAATATACGGCATGGACATTATCAAAAATCCATCCACCGGAGAGAAAACGTACTCACGCATCCAATTGCTCAGCAGGAGCTTTGAAGAAAAGATGTACTGGCTACCCATCGAACAAAATGAGATCTTAAGAAATAATGGGATGCAGCAAAACCCTGGGTATGAGTAGCCCATTTTTCTGGTGGCCAACGTAGTCGGCCACCAGTTTTTTTATAAATTTTAACGGTTTGCCCACTTTTCCGGATTTATATAATATATTTATCAATTTGTGGCAGGTTTAATTTGATCAACGACAATTAATGAACAAGTTCTTTATAATTCTATTGATATTTCTGAGTAGTATAGGATACGCACAAGAGGGGTCGCTAAAGCTTTGGTATGAGCAGCCAGCCGGTGAGGTATGGACAGATGCTTTGCCTATAGGCAACGGCAGGCTTGGTGCGATGGTTTATGGCAATGTAGGGCAGGAATTGATCCGGCTAAATGAACACACAGTATGGTCAGGAGGGCCAAATCGGAATGACAATCCCAATGCTTTGGAAGCCTTGCCTGAGATACGTAAGCTTATTTTTGAAGGAAAGCAGAAAGAAGCCGAGTTGCTCGCATCCAAAACTGTTGAAACCAAAAAATCCAATGGTCAGAAATTTGAGCCTGTCGGGGATTTGGTCATTGATTTTCCTGGACATGATGATTACAAGGATTATTACCGGGAGCTTGATATTGAGCAGGCCATCACCAAAGTGTCTTATATGGTGGACGGCGTCACTTACACGAGAGAAGCCCTCGCATCACTCACAGATGAGGTCATTGCTATCAGGTTGACGGCGAGTGAAAAAGGAAAGATTTTTTTCAACAGTGCGTTCGCTACCCCGCAACCTAATTCGAGTACGAGCATTAATGCAGCCAAGGACCTGGTACTGACCGGGACGACTACCGATCATGAGGGAGTGACTGGCCAGGTCGATTTTACCGCCTTGGCGCGGATCAAAACCAAAGGGGGATCCATCACTGCCACTGACAATATGGTGACAGTAAGCGGTGCCGACGAGGCAACCATTTATATTTCCATTGCCACCAACTTTAATAACTATAAGGATTTGAGTGGCGATGATGGCTTCCGTGCGGCGTCTTATTTGGAAAGTGGATCTGCCCGGGCTTTTTCCGATATCCTAAAGACCCATGTAGTAAAATACCAGACTTATTTCAAGCGGGTGAGTTTGGATCTGGGAAGTACCGAAGAAGCCCGGCTTCCGACCGATGTCAGGTTAAAGAATTTCAGGACTTCCAATGACCCTCATTTGGTCACGCTGTATTATCAATTTGGACGCTATTTGTTGATATCCTCTTCCCAGCCTGGCGGGCAGCCTGCCAATCTCCAAGGCCTATGGAACCATCATATGTCTCCTCCCTGGGACAGCAAATATACGATCAATATCAACGCTCAGATGAATTATTGGCCTGCCGAGAAGACTAATTTGGCAGAGCTTCACCAACCTTTTTTGAAGATGGTCAGTGAAATGGCAGAAGCCGGGGAAGAGACGGCCAGGGTCATGTACGGCGCAAGGGGATGGATGGCACATCACAATACCGATATTTGGCGGATAACCGGCCCTGTGGACGCGGTCTTCTGGGGGATATGGAGCGGGGGAGGTGCTTGGACCAGCCAGCACCTCTGGGAACATTTTCTTTATTCAGGCGACAAGAAATACCTTCAGTCCATCTACCCAATACTGAAGGGAGCGGCTACTTTTTACGTGGATTTTCTTGTAGAACATCCGGAGAAAAAATGGTTAGTGGTGAATCCGGGTACCTCTCCCGAAAATGCCCCCCAAGCCCATGGAGGCTCCTCTTTTGATGCAGGTACTACCATGGATAACCAGCTTGTTTTTGATGCGTTCACTACGGTGATCCATGCGGCAGAATTCCTCGAGATAGAAGATGCGTTTACGGATACCCTAAAAATGATGAGGGATCGTCTTCCTCCCATGCATATTGGGAAGCATGGTCAGCTTCAGGAGTGGCTGGAGGACATTGATGATCCCAATGATCGTCACCGCCATATCTCACACCTGTATGGGTTATTTCCTTCCAATCAAATCTCAGCCTATACTACTCCTGAATTGGCCTTTGCCTCCAAGAATACCTTGATTCATCGCGGTGATGTATCCACAGGATGGAGTATGGGCTGGAAGGTGAACTGGTGGGCCAGGATGTTGGACGGGAACCATGCGTATAAACTGATCCAAAACCAGCTTTCTCCCGTGGGGACATTTAGGGGTGGAGGCGGTTCCTATAATAACCTTTTTGATGCCCATCCCCCCTTCCAGATTGATGGGAATTTCGGTTGCACTTCCGGGATCACTGAGATGTTGGCGCAAAGCGCCAATGGAGAAATCCATCTACTTCCGGCTTTGCCTGACGTGTGGCCGGCGGGAAGTATATCAGGAATTCGTGCGAGGGGAGGCTTTGAAATCGTAGAGCTCAGCTGGAAGGACGGAAAAATCGAGAAGGCAATCATCAAATCCAATATTGGGGGAAATCTCAGGCTGCGTTTGCCTAATCCGATGAAGCACGAGGACGGAATAGTGCCTTCCATAGCAAAGGGAGAGAATTCAAATCTTTTCTATGCTGTACCAGAAACGCCAGCGCCAATTGTATCGGATGAGGCCACTGTAAAACCTCTAGAGCTAAGGGACACGGTCACCTACGATATTGCTACCTCGGCGGGTGAGCTCGTCACTCTTCTTGTTGCTGATAGGTAGAGATCCATTAGGGTGACCAGTCTTTGTTATGAATCAACGCCGAATAGTTTAACCCAACAATTGAAACAATTAAGCTATGAAAAATCTCAGTTCATTAGGTTTTAGATTACTTATGGGGTTGGTGGTAGGCGTCATGGTGCTTTTCCCTGCCTTGGCGCAGCAGGGAACCGTATCTAAGGTTGTGATTGTGGACGGCTTTAGTAACCATGACTGGAAACAAACCTCTGCGGTTGTGAAGTGGCTATTGGAAGGCACCGGCCGGTTTGAGGTAGATGTGACCACCATCCCTCTGGACAGCAGCCATCGGATGTCATGGAATCCGGATTTTGAACCCTATGACGTGGTGATCCAAAATACCAACAATATTCACAAGCATGAATTGAAGTGGCCTGAACCTGCGCAAAGGAAACTCGAAGAGTTTGTGAAAAAGGGTGGCGGATTGTATATCCTTCACTCCGCCAACAACGCATTTCCGGACTGGGAGGAGTACGATAAAATGATCGGTCTGGGTTGGCGGTCGGCAGACATGGGCGTAGCTCTCGAACTAGATTCTGAAACGAACTTGATTCGACATGAAAAAGGAGAAGGGAAAGGCACCAGTCACGGCGACCGTTTCGATGCCCTTATCCAGGTGATAAAGAGACATCCCATCAATAAAGATTATCCTGAGGCCTGGAAGACCGTCAATACAGAGGTTTATAGCTTTCCGAGAGGGCATGCCAAAAACCTCACCGTTTTGTCCAGCGCCTATGACAGCACCGATACCCATAAAGTCTGGCCGGTGGAGTGGGTGGTTACCTACGGCAAAGGAAGAGTTTACAACTCCAGTATGGGACACCTTTGGCATGGGGAAACCTATCCCGAGTCTTACCGTTGCGTCGGATTCCAAACTACTGTCATCAGAGCCACTGAATGGCTGGCCACCGGCCATGTGACTTACCCTCTCCCCGCAGATTTTCCGGATAGAGAAAATTCCAGTTTGAGACCAGTAGAGGAATTTACTTTGACTTCAAATGAGTAAACGGGCGTTGTGCGATCGCCACACGCCGATCAGGGTGGAGTTGCGTATGATCATGCCATTGGATTCGGAGAGAACTGGGGCTTCGACAAGGGTGATAAGCACCCAGAGCCATTAGCATTTCAGACAATAAACCTATAAAACCTATATTTATGAAACGATTAAACACCTTTCTAATCCTGTTGTTTTTTTCGGTATGCCACCTCCATGCGCAAGAGATAGAGAAAGAAGCTCCTGCTGGTTTTGATACCCCTCGCACCGACATCAAAACAGGCAAGATCGAAACCATTACCTATCCTTCTGAAACCGTTGGTGTTGACCGAAAAGCGGTGGTTTATACGCCCCCAGGCTTCTCTAAGACTGAAAAATACCCGGTATTGTACCTGCTTCACGGTATTGGCGGTGACGAGAACGAATGGCTGAACGGCGGAAGGCCGGACGTGATTTTGGATAACTTATATGCGGACGGTAAGCTTCAGCCCATGATCGTGGTCATGCCTAATGGCAGGGCCATGAAAAATGACCGTGCTGACGGCAATATCATGGCGCCGGATAAGGTGCAGGCTTTTGCGACTTTTGAACAGGACCTTTTGAACGATCTTATTCCTTTTATAGAAAGTGAATATCCCGTGCTTACTGACCGGGAACACCGGGCGATAGCCGGGCTTTCGATGGGCGGTGGACAATCCCTGAATTTTGGGTTGGGCAATCTTGATAAATTCGCCTGGGTAGGTGGATTTTCGTCAGCACCCAACACCAAAGCGCCTCATGAGCTGGTCCCAGATCCGGAGAGGGCAAAAGAGCTGTTGAAGTTGCTGTGGATTTCTTGTGGCGACGAGGATCGGTTGCTCGGTTTTAGTGCCCGAACGCACGACTACTTGGAAGACCACAAGGTTCCCCACGTCTATTATCTGGAAAAGGGTGGGCATGATTTTAAAGTCTGGAAAAACGGCCTTTACATGTATTCTCAGATGCTCTTCAAGCCGGTGGACCAATCCAAGTTCGGGCAGTACAGCCCCTTGGAAATACCTGGCAGGGCCGCCTTATAATCCCGAGTGGATCTGTCATAGGATAAAATGAAAGGTTCCCTAAAAAAAAAGCCCTAACTTGCTTAAAGCAGTTAGGGCTTTTTTCGTCGTGGAGCTGGCGAGATTCGAACTCGCGTCCAGATAGGGAAACACCGTACCGT
>CAZHZP010000191.1:0-5221 GCA_964537165.1 uncultured Roseivirgaceae bacterium
CGGTAAATTTGGTCCGGCTTGTCCGGATAACGGACGATCAACGAATTGGCATCTTCCTGTTGCCAATCAAGCCCGGCCTTTTCGCCGTACACCCGGATGCGGAGGTTGTTTTCCGCCCCCGTAGCAATCTGGGTAGCGGCCAGCAAGCCGGTAGCGCCGTTTTCGAATTTTAGGAAAATCTGCGCATCGTCATCCAGACGTCGGCCATCTATATGGACATTCAGGTCGGCGCATAATTTGGCTACCTGAAGCCCGCTGACATATTCAGCCAGGTTAAAGGCGTGGGTACCAATGTCGCCCATGCATCCCCCGATCCCGCTTTTGGCAGGGTCGGTGCGCCACTCCGCCTGCTTGTGGTTTTCTTCTTCAAACTTCTTCCACAGCCAGCCTTGGGGGTACTCCACATACACCTTTCGGATTTCTCCCAGTTCGCCTTGGGCGATAAGCTGTCTGGCCTGTTTGACCATGGGGTAGCCTGTGTAGGTATGGGTGAGGCAAAATAAAAGGCCTGAATCTTTGATGGCTTTGTAGAGTTCTTGGGCTTCCTGCAGGTCCAGGGTCATGGGCTTGTCCAGCACCACATGGAAGCCATTCTTCAAGGCCTTGATCGTGGGGTCAAAGTGGAGGTGGTTGGGCGTGATGATACAGACAAAATCGATTCTTTCTTCTTCGGGCAGTTCCAGCTCCTTTTCGAACATCTCATCATAGGAGCGATAGATCCGGCTTTCGGGAAGGAATAATTCTTGTCCAAGTTTGAGGGATTTTTCATAATTGCTGCTAAAAGACCCGGCAGACAACTCAATGAGCCCGTCCAAGGCAGCTGCATTCCGATGGATACTTCCGATAAAGGAACCAGGTCCGCCACCGATCATACCCATTCTCAATTTCTGTTTTACCATTTTTCTTTTTCGTAAAATAATCTTTCCCCGTTTGCTATCGTGTAGGTCCCATCCTGCCACCAAGGGTCTCCCATGCTTAAAGTTGCCATGGAATTGCAGTCCCATGCTGATGATTGCCTGTCGAGACTGCCGATGCCATCGACGGTCGGGCCACTGAAGCGGGTTGGGCTATTGCCCCAATAAGGATAAATTTAAGGGAAAAAGGAATAAAATTAAATTAATAATTGATTAGTTTGCCCATAAATTAATAACCAAGCCCTCTAAAACCCCTCTCCATGAACTCGAGCATAAAGTTTAAGTTGTCCCTGATGATGTTTCTGGAGTTTTTTGTCTGGGGCGCCTGGTATGTTACGCTGGGGACTTTTCTGGGACACAATCTTAATGCTACGGGAGCGCAACTGGCGGCTGCTTTTTCGACGCAGTCTTTTGGGGCCATTATCGCTCCTTTTATCATCGGCCTGATTGCGGACAAATATTTCAATGCGGAAAAGATCCTGGGGGTACTGCACCTGGCCGGAGCTGCCCTGATGTACGCCATGTTCCGATCGCATGATTTCGCTACTTTCTATCCTTATGTTTTTGCTTACATGGTGATTTTTATGCCTACGCTGGCCTTGGTCAATTCGGTTTCTTTCGAGCAGATGAAAGATCCCTCCAAGGAATTCAGTGCGGTGAGGATATGGGGTACGATCGGCTGGATTGCTGCGGGCTTGTTGATCAGCTTTGGCTTCCAGTGGGACAGCGCCGAGTCCTTGGCGGGTGGCCTGATGAGAAATACCTTCTTGCTTGCCAGTGTCAGTTCGTTGGTGTTGGGTTTCTTCAGCTTTACCCTTCCTGCCACCCCTCCCAAAGCAAATAGGGGAGAGAAGCAACGGCTGTCCCAGATGTTGGGGCTGGATGCACTGAAGCTGTTGAAGGATAAAAATTATGCGGTGTTTTTTCTGTCGGCCATCCTGATCTGCATACCGCTGGCTTTCTACTACCAAAACGCCAATCCTTTCCTGTCCGGCATAGGCATGGCCAACGCCACGGGAATGATGACTATCGGACAGGTTTCTGAGGCATTTTTCCTTTTATTGTTGCCGTTTTTTTTCAAACGGTATGGATTTAAGACCACTATACTGGTGGGGATGCTGGCCTGGGTGGTGAGGTATGCGCTGTTTGCCTTTGGCGATGCGGGATCGGGTGTGTATATGCTGATCATCGGCATTGCCTTACATGGCGTTTGTTACGACTTTTTCTTTGTTTCGGGGCAAATCTACACCGATGCCAAAGCCGGTCCGCAATATAAAAACGCCGCCCAGGGGTTGATTACGCTGGCCACCTATGGAATTGGAATGCTGATCGGTTTTTGGGTCGCAGGCCTGGTCTCAGACATGTACTTGATAGATGGTGTTCATGATTGGAAGTCGATCTGGATGATCCCTTCGGCCATTGCCTTGGTAGTGAGCATTTTATTTCTTTTCATTTTCAAAGAAAACAAAGTGGAGAAAAAAGAACTTGTGGATGAAATGGCTTGATGAAAAACAGGCAAGGCAGCAGTTAATTATTGCTAAAGCTTATTTCCCAAGAAAGGAAAGGGTATAAAGTTCAACAAAAACAGTATATTTAAAAGTCATTTAAAAATAGATCTATAGTAACAATATTATGGCAAATCCAAGTTATGATGCGATAGTGGTCGGTTCCGGAATCAGCGGAGGATGGGCGGCAAAAGAGTTGACAGAAAAGGGACTTAAGGTACTTCTTTTGGAAAGGGGTCCGGATGTGAAGCATATTACGGACTATCATAACGCCTCCACTCCACCCTGGGAAATGCCGCACAGGGGAAGAAGGACGGTGGAGTTGATAGAAAACCACCCGAACTTAAGAAGAGATTACGTATTGAACCCGCTCAATATTGACTGGTGGGCCCATGAGTCGGATTCGCCGTACATTGAAAAAAAGCCCTTTACCTGGTTTAGAGGGTACCAGGTAGGGGGAAGATCGCTTTTGTGGGGCAGGCAAAGCTACAGGCTTTCGGATCTGGATTTCGAAGGGAACCTAAGGGAAGGGGTTGGGGTAGACTGGCCGATCAGGTACAAGGATCTGGAGCCATGGTACAGCTATGTGGAAAAATTTGCGGGGATAGCCGGCAATAAAGACGGCATTTCCCATTTTCCTGACGGTGATTATATGCCGCCCATGCCTATGAACTGCGTGGAGACCGATGTGGCAAAACGGTTTAAAGAAAGGTTTGGTGACGCCAGGCACTTTATCCATGCGCGGGTGGCGAATATCACACAGCCCCTGCCAGGCAGAGCAGGCTGCATGTACAGAAACAAATGCTCCTTGGGCTGTCCCTATGGGGGCTATTTCAGTACGCAGTCCTCTACCTTACCGGCTGCAGAGGCTACAGGAAATTTAACGTTGAGGCCATGGTCTATCGCCACCAGGGTGTTGTATGACAAAGATGCCAAGAAAGCTACCGGCGTGGAAGTCCTGGACGCGGAAACCAACGAAACCATAGAATACGATGCTAAAGTGGTGTTCTTGTGCGCATCAGCATTTAACTCGACCGCGATCTTGATGCGTTCGGCGACGGATGTTTGGCCCGAGGGCTTGGGAAGCAGCTCCGGGGAACTCGGACACAACGTAATGGACCACCATTTCCGATTGGGCGCCAACGGAACCGCTGAAGGATACGAAGACAAATATTACTTCGGCAGAAGACCCGGGGGCATCTATATTCCCCGCTACAGAAACGTCGGCGGTGACAAGCGGGACTACATCAGAGGCTTTGGTTACCAGGGATCTGCCAGCAGAAGTGGCTGGAGCAGGAATATTCCGGAACTGGCGTTTGGTGCTCCGTTAAAAGACGCCCTGACGGAACCCGGACCATGGTCTATGGGAATGACAGCATTCGGCGAAATATTGCCTTATCATGAGAATACCATCAAGTTGAGCAGCGAGCAGAAAGATAAATGGGGAATGGACGTATTGGTCATGGACGCAGAAATCAAAGAAAATGAGATGAAAATGCGTAAGGATATGATGAATGATGCCGCAGAGATGCTGGAAGCAGGGGGACTGAAAAACATCCAAACCTATGATTCAGGATATACCATGGGACAAGGAATCCATGAAATGGGGACAGCAAGGATGGGTAGAGATCCCAAAACCTCGGTATTGAACAGAAACAACCAAGTATGGGACGCGGCAAATGTCTTTGTAACGGATGGTGCCGCCATGACTTCTTCGGGATCACAAAACCCGTCTCTCACGTATATGGCGATGACAGCTAGAGCGGCTGACTTTGCTGTGAAGGAATTAAAAAAAGGCAATTTATAAGCTTTAAGATATTATATTATGGCAATGAAAAGAAGAGACGCATTAAAAAGCATGGTGCTGATGATGGGAGGCACCATGGTGGGAGCCAACGTCATCTTAACAGGATGTGCGCCAGAAGACAGAATTGAGGGATTGGAATTTTCTCCAAGAGACATTGCTTTCTTGGATGAAATCGGCGAAGCCATTATCCCAACCACCGACACGCCGGGCGCCAAAGCCACCGAAATCGGTGCCTTCATGGTCGTCATGGTAAAAGACACCTACAATAAAGAACAGCAGGAAATCTTCGTCGATGGATTAAATAGCTTAAGAAAAGAGTTCAAAGACCAGACAGGTTCCGATTTCGTGGACGCCAGCCCTGAAGAGCGGACGAATTATCTCAATGAAGTCTATAACAAAGCGCAGGCCGAAGCCGCCGAACGTCAAGGGCCACATTACATCAATATGCTGAAGGATTTGACCGTATTGGGATATTTTACCTCCGAGATAGGAGCCACCCAGGCCCTGAGGTATGTGGAAACCCCAGGTAGGTACGACCCCTGTGTGGATTATAAAAAAGGTGATAAGGTGTTTGCGCTTTGACCGTCCCTCCCCTCCAACAGCTAATTTTTATCAGGATAATGGCGGCCTCATCAGGCTGCCATTATCTGTTTTTGAGCCCCTAAGGAACTTTGTCCGCCATATCACCATTTATAATAATGTGCGCTGCCTCAAGTCTGAAAACCTGACCACATGACTAAACTAACCCTAATCCTTAGCCTTTTTATTAGCCAGTTTTTTTCCTATGCCCATCTCCAGCATCAGCTGGACCAAATCATCGATGACTTTCATGAAGTGGATATTGAATTCGACCTGGAGAGATTCGGGATTAATAAAGATATTCCGGATGAGATCAGGGAAGTGACTTTGGTCGCGTTGTCCCATTTTCCTGAATTGATGGATGTAAAGATCGACTTTCAGTTTCAAAACAAAATCCGTGGCTCGGTCATGCAGGC
>CAZHZP010000192.1:0-5159 GCA_964537165.1 uncultured Roseivirgaceae bacterium
TACTTCTTACCCCAACGAGACAGAGTTCTCCAACATTATTCTGGGAACAGGCAGGCTGGGTAGTTTAGGCTCAGAACTGTTGAGCCGGATGAAACTGATATTTGACTATCCCCGGGAAAGGATACTGTATAAAAAATCCTCCAGCTTCTCCCAACCCTTCTCCTATGACATGAGCGGGATCACCGTCAGGCTCCTTGATGTGGAAGAAGGCAGGGTGTATGTCAGCCAAATAAAGGAAGGCTCACCGGCCTATCTCGCCGGTGTAAGACAGTTTGACGAGATTTTTAGTATTAACGATGTTCCGATATTCTTCTGGAAACTATCGGATATCAACGACCTGTTCCGATCTGAAGCCGGCAGACGCATCAAATTGGTCCTACTCAGAGATAGCGGAAACGGGCCGGAAAAACTGAACGTCTCTTTTGTTTTGAGACAGCAACTGTAGCAGCTTACATCTTGCGGACGATCAGCTTTTTGCTCAGGCGTTTCCCGTTATCGCTAACCAGTTGCACGATATATACCCCGCTGCTCAACGGCTGGACGTCGAACGAAAGCGTCCGGCCCTGCGCTATGGGAATATCCTGCATCATCACCTGCCCCAGGGTATTGATCAGGCTGATGGTCCCCGATGAGGAAGCAAGGATACTTACCGGCCCGGAGGAGGGATTGGGAAAAATTCTAAGTTGTAGCTCATCCTGACCGGGTCCATCCGTGACGGGAGAAATGTCTTTGAAATAAATCAATCCCCCGGCGGTATTGCCCAAGATCAGGTCGATGTTGCTGGAGAAACCTGAAGGAATGGCTGTGATCCAGGTATTTCTGCCCAGTCGAGTCGGGGAATATTTTCCATCCGCCAGTTGTATAGTAACCGCTGTCGGACTGTTGTTTTGGATAAAGTCCGGTATAAATTCCATTATCCCCCGTTGATCTGTGGCATACAGATCCAGATTGTTTCCCGATGATACAACATGGACACTGAGGTTTCTGTTCGCCGGATTATCGCTAAAGCCCAGGTAATTCCGATCCAAAAGCTCCATTCGGGGAGCGGAACCAAAATGGATGCGGTAACGGATCAGCTCCCCGGTCTGGCGGGCCAATAGCAAATAGTTTTCCCCGTTATACCGGAAGAACTCCAAATGATCATTTCCCCTCAATTGCACTTCAGGAAGCACCAGCTCCTGAAAATCAACTGCCTGCACATCAGCCGACCAATATAGCTTTCTGACCGCCGTAAAATTGATCACCTCTACGCCCGATACGAACAGGGACCGGTCGTTGTCTGTACCGAGAAACTCCTGATATTGAAGATCGCTCAGTCCCCAAGAAGACAGGCCGAGATAATCATCATCCTTCAATATCAAACCCTCTCCGGAGAGGGAAAACCGATAGGCTTTTCCCATCACCTCAGCGTCAATCAAGCTATTGGCGGTGACGATCAAATCGCCGGACTGGGCAGTTCCCCGGAAAAAGGGCCTGGTATTCTCCCCCAGATCGACCATGCTCTCTTGTAAGAAAGCTGTGCTGAGCAATTGCTTGTCTTTCGAATACCGATACAGACTTTTGGCATAATCTGCATCAAATTGCGAAGACGCTGCTGGCGAATTGGTGCTGATGATCAACTCCTCCCCCAGCAGATATGCCGTATGAAAAATGGGAAATTCCGGTAAGGCTCCTAATTGAGGAAGTTCTTTGACAAAATTTCGGAACAGCGGCTCGCTGTTACTCCCTTCATTGACCAAATAGTAGAGGCTGCTACACTCGTCCTGGCCCATTAGCATATCCAAAATCCCATCCCCGCTAAAATCGTGTAATAAGAGGGAATGCCCTCCGGCATGTTCCACCTTCAGATTTTCAGTTGTAGGCACCGAAGACAAAGGTCTACCCGCACAGGTGTGTCCAAAGGAAAAATTATTACAACCACAGAATTCAAATGCCCCCCAGTGCGTCACCGCAGGGGCAAAGCCATCCACATCCGGAGATGCTTTTCTTTCTACGCTGGTGTTTTGATAAAACTCCAAAAAATCGCCCGAAGCGAAATTGAAAGTGACAATATCCAAGTCACCGTCCCCATCTATATCCAGGATAGCGGGGACATCCAGGTTGTTCATCTGGAGATTGGAACGGTTGTCCAAGCGAAGATAATCCTGTGCCACCTCCCAATGGACGTCGCCCGCTGCCGAAGCATTTCTATACACCTTGATGCCAAAAGGGCTACCGGTAAAGATGTCCTTCCTTCCGTCACCGTCATAATCTGCCAATACCAAAAAGCCACTGATATCCAACGGGAAATAATAGGCCCATTCAGGCCGATGGATGAAATTGTCCTCCACTTTATCAAATACCATCAACTTAGCTGCATTTTTATCCCAGAGGACCAATTCTTCCTGCCCATCTCCGTTGAGGTCTATCTGTTGCAGTTGGGCAGCGTTGATTCCCCCTGCGAAAGGCATCAAAAGGTTGTGCTCCCCCGTCCGGACATGGAGGTGATGGCCATATTGGAAAACCTTCTGCGCTGCCGCCTGAAAAAACAGGAAAGTGAAGAATGCAATTAAGTTATACTTCATGGGATCATCCGTTTAGCCAAAAGCGTAAACTATATTGGTATCTTTGTGAGGGAGGTTTTTGTCAGCTTTGTAAAACATACGCTATTTTCATGGCTAAATTAATCCTTAGTTTCCAATCCAACAGATAAACGTAGCCGTTTATTAAAAAAATGTCCGGATGGTTAATTATTTGAAAAATGAACATTGAACAGCTTTATCAGTTATATAAGAACGCGACCGGAGTAAGCACAGACACCCGAAATATCGGGCAGGGGAACTTGTTTTTTGCCTTAAAGGGACCCACTTTCAACGGCAACGAATTTGCCACCAATGCCTTAGGCCTGGGTGCCTCCGCCGTGATCGTGGATGAGCCGGCCCATGTGGTGCGTGGCGACAACAGGTACGTGGTCGTTGAGGATGTACTAAAGTCCCTACAGCAACTGGCACAACATCATAGGAAAATCCTCGATATCCCCATCATCGCCCTCACCGGCACCAACGGGAAAACCACGACTAAAGAGCTGGTTTCTGTGGTGCTAGGGCAAAAATACACGGTCAAAGCGACTGTAGGCAATCTCAACAACCATATAGGCGTGCCATTGACCTTGCTGTCGATGGGGAATGATACAGAAATAGGAGTGGTCGAAATGGGAGCCAATAAAATCGGCGATATCCAGGAGCTTTGTGAAATTGCCGCTCCCAGTCATGGGCTGATCACCAATATTGGGAAGGCCCATTTGGAAGGGTTCGGAAACTTGGACGGGGTGTTGCGTGCAAAAACAGAGCTGTATCAATATCTGAGATCCCATAATGGCACCGTTTTTATCAATACAGGTATCCCCATCCTGGCAAATATGGTGAAGCGTTTTGAGCAGCCAATCCTCTATCCACAGGCCGGTGGCTTCTACGAATGTGCGTTGGTCGAAGCCAATCCCTTTGTCCGGTTTCAGACAAAGGACGGCCAAATCCATTCTACTAAAATGCTTGGGGCTTATAATTTTGACAACATCGCCACGGCATTGACCATAGGGACGTATTTTGGAATAGAAGAAACGATTGCGGTGAAAGCTATCGGAGACTATATTCCTACCAATATGCGTTCACAGCTTATCGAGAAGCGAAGCAACCTGATTCTTTTGGATGCCTACAATGCCAACCCTTCCAGCATGGAGGAAGCTATCAAGGCCTTTGGAAAGATGACAGGAAGGAAACATAAAATGATTATCCTGGGAGACATGTTCGAGTTGGGACAAACTGAAGTGGAAGAACACCAAAAAATAGGGGCATTGTCAAGCCAGTTGGATATTGATAAGGTCTGCTTTACCGGCAAGCTGATGCAGCACGCTTTGAGCTATGCGCCTAGAGGACTTTATTTTCCGGATCCTTTTTCCTTAAGAAACTGGCTGCAGGATTCAAGGCTGGAGGATTACCTGATACTGATCAAAGGCAGCCGGGGCATGAAACTGGAGGGGCTGGTTGATTTTATTTAGGAGCGAATATCAAGTACAAAGAACCAAGACAGCTGTCGGAACATCTGGTTGGGAGACCGCAGACAGAAGTGGTCAGTCCAGGGTTTATTAAACTATGGTGAATAGTAGAACACAAGGTCTCTTTATCCGAAATCTACCGCTATCTGAAGCCTTAAACTTGCGACTCCCCGAAGATCGGCAACGTTTCGATCTCCTGGTTTACGCAATAATTAAAAGAATCTAAAGACAAAGGTGTCCAAGTAAAATCAGGATGTGACAGCAAAGTGTCAAGGGGAAAATTCCTTTTACTAATAAAAAAACCTATATTAAAGTTTCGAATAATAAACCCAAAATAGCCTATTGTGGATTTAAAACGGATTGATGCACTTTGGCACTTTTTTGCGACGCAGAACAGCCTTTTTCTAAAAAAGACCGTAGAGAAAGAAATATCCTACAAGATGCGCAAAGGGGAAATCGAGGTAAAACACAGTTTTAATCCACAATTTCTGACGGCTTCCAGTTTAGTTATCCAGGTGCATAATTTTGAAATGCCCGTACAGCAGTATGCAGCCACCAAAAAAAGATTCGGGATTAAAGTCCCCTTCCAGAAGCCCAACGCAGGGATTTTTTTTCCGAAAGAACTACTTAAACTGAGCGCCCTTTTTAGTTTCTATGTCGAAAAAGACAGGTTTGGCAGATTTAGGGTAACGATAGCCCCTTTTATACCCAAAAAAATACAAGAGGTGTATAAGCCGGTAAACTTAGTGACTAAAGCCCTATGGGACTTTGATTTCTTTTCGGAGACAATCAAAAACTAAAAACCTCTAAAGAACTAAAATAACAAAACGGACAAGTACGATGACATGCCCGCTTTGTTATCCATTTAGAAGCGGTTTTTCCTGATGATTCTCTTGTCCAAAGAATATTTCCCGGGACCGGTAATGAAAATCACCGAAAAAACCACCAGATACAATAAGGATAACTCCTTGTCGCCGAAAGTATCTCCCCCGTGCACGATGAATACCACAACAGCCATGGTAAAGATCAATGGGATCACCGCCAACCTGGTCAACAGTCCCAAAGCGACTAAAATAGCGCAAAAGAACTCGGCAAAAATCGCTGCTTGTAAGGATAAAGCTGGTCCTAA
>CAZHZP010000193.1:0-5144 GCA_964537165.1 uncultured Roseivirgaceae bacterium
TTGGGATAAAGTAAATTTGTCGTTAAGATTGCTTTTTCAAAAATCAATCCCCATGGGTGAAGCAGTATTACATGACGCAATCTATCTGGCTACTGAATTAGTTCATGAAGGCTCTCGTGCATTTTTTTTTGTAGAACCCTCTGTTGCTTTTTTTTCTACCATTACGGGGTAATCCCGTTTTATCCATTATATAACCCCTTTGCTGAAGATTCCTATTTGGGAATCCCATCTTATTATTTTATGTAATCCATTGCATTTATGAAAATATTGAAATTTGGCGGATCATCCATTGCTGATATAGAAGCAATCAACCAGTCTCTTGCGATCATCCAGCAAGAAACGGAAAAAGATGAATTAGCAGTTGTTTTTTCCGCCTTTGGAGGAGTAACAGAAAGCCTGTTGACTTGTGCGCAGCTGGCCAAAAGAAATGATAAAGGCTACCAGGCCATTTTACTGGATTTGGAAAAGAGGCATTTATCCCTGGCCAAGAACCTTATTGCTGTACAAAAGCAATCCTCTGTCCTGACCTTTGTAAAAATCAGGTTTAACGAGCTGGAAGACCTGCTACACGGAATTTATTTAATCAAGGAATGCACGCCTCAAACGTCGGACTATGTGGTGAGTTTCGGAGAAAGGATCTCGACTTATATCCTATCGGAAGCACTAAAAGAGCAAGGGGCTGTTTACCTGGACGCTCGACAGCTGATCCGCACCAATGGCCGGTTTGGCCATGCAAAAGTTGATTTTCAAGTCACTAACGAGCAAATCAAAGCCTACTTTAATGACGTTCCCGGACTGAAGGTTATCACAGGCTTTATAGGATCTACCGAACTGGGAGAAACCACTACCTTGGGCCGTAGCGGATCCGATTATACAGCCGCCATCTTTGCCGCTGCTTTGGACGCAGCCCAGCTGGAGATATGGACCGATGTGCCCGGCGTCATGACTGCCGATCCAAAATTAGTTTATTCTGCCATTACTATCCCCCAGCTGAGCTACAGCGAGGCCATGGAGTTATCTCACTTCGGAGCAAAAGTAGTCTTCCCGGCTACCATGCAACCCGCCATGCGGAAAAGAATACCGATTTATATCAAGAACACTTTTGACCCCGGGCATCCGGGCACACTCATCTGTGAAAAATCAGGCGAGGGGAAATTAATCAAAGGGATTTCTTCTTTGAGCGACATCTCTCTTTTGAACATACAAGGTCCCGGACTGGTAGAAGTCGTCGGTGTAAGCGGCCGGGTATTCGGGGCCCTAGCCCGTGCAGAAGTCAATGTGATTCTGATTAGCCAGGCGTCTTCCGAACATAGTATCTGTGTGGCTATAAAGTCGTCTGAAATAAATAAGGCCAAAGAAGCCATTCGTCGGGAATTTTTCCATGAGATCAATTCCGGCGAAATGGATGAAGTGGTGGTGCTGTCGGAAATGGCCATCATTGCCATTGTAGGGGAAAACATGAAACATTACCCCGGAGCAAGCGGCCGGTTGTTCCAGTCCTTCGGCCGAAACAACATCAATGTTTCCGCCATTGCCCAGGGCAGCTCGGAGTTGAACATTTCGGCGGTCATCTCCAAGGCGGATCTCCAGAAAGGCCTGAATGCCCTTCACGAAGCCTTTTTCTTGTCAGATCACCGGGTTCTTCATGTCTTCCTGGTGGGGGTAGGCCTGATTGGGAAAGCCTTGGTAAAAATGATCAGAAACCAGCTCCCCAAGCTCCAGGAGCACAGCATGTTGGACATTAAGATCCACGGCATTGCAAACTCCAGGCACATGGCTTTCCATGAGGACGGCTTTGACCTGGACAATTTTGAACCGCCTTCCGGGAAGGATGAGCCCATGGATCTCCAGAAGTTCCTCGACACCATGTTCAGCATGAACTTCTCCAATTCCGTATTTGTAGACTGTACTGCCAGCCAGGAGGTTTCGGAAAAGTATCAGGAAATACTGGAATCCAAAGTCGCCATTGTTACGCCTAACAAAAAAGCCAATTCTGGTACATTGGCGAAGTACAAACAGTTAAAGAAGCTTTCGAGCCAGCGAAACATCAAATTCCTCTACGAAACCAACGTGGCCGCCGGACTGCCTGTCATCAATACTTTGCAGGATCTTATCCTCAGCGGGGATCAAGTCATCCGGATCGAAGGGGTATTGAGCGGATCGATGAACTATATCTTCAGCGAACTGGAGAAAGGGGTGCCTTTCAGTGACGTGGTGGCCCAAGCCAAGGAAAAGGGCTATACCGAACCCGATCCACGGGACGACTTAAGCGGCATGGATGTGGCAAGAAAAATCCTCATATTAGGCCGGGAAGCCGAGCAAGATCTTCATTTTGAAGACATATCGATTCAAAGCATGGTTCCTGAGGACTGTGCGGATGCGACCAGCGTGGAAGAATTTTTGCAAAAGCTAAAGCAGCATGATCACCACTTCCAAGAGCTTCTGGAGGAAGCACAAAGCAAGCACCAGAAGTTACGGTTCATGGCCGTGTTGGAGGGTGGTAAAGCCAAGGTGGGCTTAAATGCGGTGGATAGCAGCCATCCCTTTTATTCATTGAACGGAAGTGACAATATGATCTTGTTTACTACCGAACGCTACCACGAATTCCCCATGGTGATCCGTGGACCTGGAGCTGGAGCCGATGTGACAGCAGCCGGGGTCTTCGCGGATATTATCAGACTAGGACATTATTCAAGATGAAAAAAGTAACTGCATTTGCACCGGCCACAGTGGCCAATGTATCCTGTGGCTTCGATATCCTGGGCTTTGCCGTGGATGGCCTGGGAGACAAAGTATCCGTCAGCTTTTCAGACACGCCCGGCCTGACCGTAACAAGTATTGCCGGGGATAATGGCCGCTTGCCTTATGCGGTTGAAAAAAACACCTGTACCGTGGCCATCAATGCCATGCTCCAACAATTGGATTTCGACGGCGGCATTGCCGTGGAACTGACCAAGGGTCTGCCGTTGGGAAGCGGGATGGGGTCGAGTGCGGCAAGCTCTGTCGCGGCGCTGGTCGCCGCCAACCAGCTACTGGGCAGTCCCTTCCCAAAGGAGAACTTATTGCCTTTTGCCATGGAGGCAGAGGCCATTGCCTGTGGCGCCGGCCACGCCGACAACGTAGCTCCGGCTCTGCTGGGCGGCTTCGTACTGATCAGAAGCTATGAACCCCTGGATGTGGTGCGTCTACATGTACCTAAGGGACTTTTTTGCACACTCTTGCATCCCCATTTGGAATTGAACACGGCAGATTCAAGAAGCGTGTTGAAAAAAAGCGTTTCGCTTAAAGATGCCATTATCCAGTCGGGAAATATTGCCGGGTTGGTAGCCGGGCTTTATCAGGAGGATATGGGTCTGATCAGCCGTTCGCTCAATGATGTCATCGCCGAACCCTCACGTTCTGTGTTGATACCGGGTTTTGATGAGGTCAAAGAGGCAGTCAAAGGAGTGGGCGCATTGGGTTGCGGCATTTCCGGTTCCGGCCCGACCATGTTTATCCTTTCGCCCAATGAATCTATCGCCTGGGAAGCCAGCCGTCTAGGGCAAAAAGTCTATAATGAAATCGGGCTTTCGGTGGATGTGTATGTCCCCGCTATCAATACAAAGGGAGCCTATGTTATTGAAGAAAATGAATACGCCTAGCCGACAAGAGGATTTATAATGTTCTCTCTAATGATAAGCCGATGAAATTTTACAGCACCAACGATAAAAACCATCTAGTTTCTTTAAAGGAAGCGGTCATCAAAGGATTGGCCCCAGATCAGGGTCTGTACATGCCTGTGGAAATTCCCAACCTACCCCTTGATTTCTTTCAGGGTATTGGGCAGCTTTCTTTTAGAGAGATTGGCTATGAGGCCATCGGGGCCTTTTTCAAGAATGACCTCTCTGACATAGAAATCAAAGAACTGGTAGATCATACTTTGGCTTTCGACGCTCCTCTGGTAGAAGTGGAAAAAGATATTTTTGCCCTAGAGTTGTTCCATGGCCCTACCTTGGCCTTTAAAGATTTCGGCGCACGTTTTTGTTCAAAGCTGATGAGCCTGTTGGTGGGACAAGAAAAGGTGAAAGTGCTTGTCGCCACCTCAGGTGATACAGGAAGCGCTGTAGCCAATGGTTTTTACCGCATACCAGGTGTGGAGGTAGTGATTCTTTATCCTGCGGGAAAAGTCAGTGAGCTACAGGAAAAACAGTTTACTACCCTGGGTGCCAATATTACCGCTTTAGAAGTGGACGGGGCTTTTGACGATTGTCAAAAAATGGTCAAAGAAGCCTTTCTTGATAAAGAACTTAATGGCCAAATGTTACTCACTTCGGCTAATTCCATCAACATAGCCCGCTGGATACCCCAAAGCCTCTATTATTTTTATGCTTATTCCCGACTACCGAAGACAGGAGGGAAAGTAGCCTTTGCGGTTCCCAGCGGAAACTTTGGCAACTTGGCAGCAGGTCTCCTGGCCGAACGGATGGGACTGCCTGTGGACCGTTTTATTGCAGCGACCAATGTCAATGATGTGGTGCCTCAGTACCTAGCAGGAGAGCCGTTCCAACCCAGGTCTTCCGTCCCCACGATCAGCAACAGCATGGACGTGGGCAATCCCAGTAATTTTTATCGGTTATTGGCGCTATTTGACGGAGATGAGGAATTACTTAAATCAAAGGTTAAAGGCATATCCTACACGGACAAACAGACGATTGCCGGCCTACAAGATGTCAAACAAAACACGGGCTATACGCTGGATCCTCATGGAGCGGTAGCTTACTTAGGGCTAAAGGAATTTATGCAACAACATCCGGGCTACCAGGGGATATTCCTTGAAACCGCCCACCCCGGCAAATTTGGGAAAGTGGTAGAAGAAGCGTTGGGAGAGCCTGTGGTTTTACCCGAGCGCTTAGCCGCTTTTCTGGATGGGCAAAAAGAAGTGGTTCAACTGGAGAATGATTTTGGAGCATTTAAAAACTACCTGTTGGCCAGATAAATAAAAAAGCAGCTTACGCTGCTTTTTTTGGTAGATCTCTATACTGAAAAATCAGCCTAAAAAGGAAGGGGCGCCTTACCCTCCTGCCACTGAAGTCTTTCTTCATTCTCCTCCATCCACTGCTTCATTTTGTCCTCAAATTCCTTCAGCTTGGGCGCATTTTCTTCCT
>CAZHZP010000194.1:0-5141 GCA_964537165.1 uncultured Roseivirgaceae bacterium
TAAAGATACTCCAGACCAAGGGGACAAAAATAAAGGCTGCCGCACTCATCACATACACTAGCAGCACCAAGGCTAACAGAAAGTAAGCCATCCACTGAATGGAGGAAAAGGATCTTGACATCATGCGCAGCAAAGAATTGACCCAAGTTAAGGAAACAATCAGTCAAAATTAACCCAAGTACGCGATAAACCTTTACTTCTTCACGATCAGGTTTAAATATATTTCAGTTCCATCGCTTTGTGAATCAAAGCCGCACTGTTGCTCACCTCAAACTTTTGTATCAGGTTGCGCCGGTGGGTTTCGATGGTGAGGGGGCTAACAAACATTTTCCCGGCTATTTCCGGAGAGGTCAGACCTTGGGCCAGCAACTGGAGTATCTCTGTTTCCCGTCGGGTTATTTTTGGGAGGCTGGTGACCTTTGCCGATTGGAGAATGCCCTTGACATCCTCACTTAATGCGGTACGTCCTTCAACGGCATCCCGGATGCATTGGATTAATTCATCGGCAGAGGCATTCTTCAGGATATAGCCCGAAGCGCCGCTCTGCAACATGCGCTGGATAATGCTGTTTTCATTGTTGTTGCTGATAGCTATTACCCTTGATTGGGGATGGCTTTTGCTGATTTTTTCGCAAGCTTCGATGCCGTTCATATCAGGCATGTTGATGTCCAGCAAGACCACATCAACCGGATGCTTTTCCAAATAGGCGATTCCTTCCCTGGCAGAAGTAAAGGAGTCCAGCAATTCGATATGATCCTCGCTTTGCAGGATATGGGAGAAGCCTTGTAAAACAATAGGATGGTCATCAATGATGATGACCGATATGTTATTTTTCATTTAACGGGATTTCTATGGAGAAAGTAGTCCCTTCTCCGGGGCGGGAACTGATCTCCACCGAGCCCTGGAGGAGATTGACCCTGTTTTTGATATTGGATAGGCCGATGCCGTTCTTTTGATCTACCAAGGCGGGGTCGAAGCCCTTTCCATCATCCTCTACTGTGACATAGAGGCGGTTTTCATTTTCGCTGCATTGTACCATGACCGAATTCGCCGCTGCATGTTTGATGGCATTGGTCAGCAGTTCCTGGACGATGCGGTAGACGGTAATTTGCAGGGCTTGTTCATAAGTGTCCCGTAAGTTAAAAGCTTCGAATACCACAGAGGTTTTTGCAGCATGCAACGATTTGCAGAGATCTGATAGGGCGGGCTCCAGCCCCATATAGATCAGCGATTCCGGCATCATATTACGGGCTATTCTTCTCAATTCATCCACGGACTGATCCAGTTGATGGATGACCTTGTAGATTTCCATATCCGGTTGGATCAAGTGGTTTTGGTTTTTTTCTTTGGATACAATAGAGGACAGCTTTAGTTTGACGCCGGCCAGCATGCCGCCCAGCCCGTCATGCAGGTCCCTTGCTATACGGTTGCGCTCCTGCTCCTGGCCCTGCAGCATCGCGTTATACACGGTGATTTGCTCTTTTTGCTTCAGGGATTTTAGCTCCTGTTGGTGAAGGACTTCATTTTGCTCGATGGTTCTTTTTTTATTCTGATAAATTCTCCAGCCAAAAAAGACCAATAAAAGAATGATCAGTAGAACTGCGATCAACAGCACCAAGATCAGCTTGTTTCTTTCCAGGATGAACTGTTGTTGCTGGTTTTCATTTTTAAGTTTTAATATTTCATTTTCCTGCTCTATGGAGCGGTACCTTTCTTCCAGCTCGATGATTTTTAACTGGGATCCTGCCGCGAAGACACTGTCGGAAAGTGCTACATATTCATCGAGCCATTGGTAGGCAGCAGCGTGGTTTTCTAGTTTGGCCTCAATGAACGCAAGTTCTTTCAGGTGCAGCATCCGGTTATGGCTAAGGGAGGAGAGGCTCTCCAGCTGATAGGACTCTAACAAGGTGGCCTTTGCCGCAGGAGCGTCCCCCATCTCCTTATATAGAAGGTATTTTTCAAATAAAATCGCCGACGCTAAGCGGCCGTCCCCGTACTTGGAAGCCAGTTGAAGCCCCATGTCAAAGTTTTTAACGGATTCATCCCATTGTTTTTGGTGGCGGTAGTAGGTGCCGGAGCTACTGTAAAATGCGGGAGCATAAAGAGAATGTGGGATCACGTCCAAGTGGATCCGGGCACTGTCAAGGTGTCTTTTTGCCTCGGGAAAATCCCTGCTGAAGATGGCGTTCTTCGCCACATTGACGAAGGCAGTCAGTTTTTCTTCATGCGCCAAGGGAAAATGGGAGAGGTATAATATGGCCCTGCTGTAATATTCGTCCGCTTTTTCATAATCGCCTACATTCATCAGGATGAGGGCTACATTTTGGTAATTGTTGGCTACCAGGATGCTGTCTCCGGCTTTTTCGGCCAGAGGGATGGCTTTATTTAGCAGGATCTCAATGTATTTGTCTTCCTGATCCTGTCTTTGGAGGAGCGCGCCGTAATTGTTCCAGAGCCTGGCCCTTAGCCGAAAAACTTCCTGGGCCTCATAGTCCTTTAAAAGTCCCTCCGCTTGGAGATATTCTTCCTTCCCCCTTTCTATCTGTCGGTCAAAATAAATCCCTGCTGTATAGAAATGAAGCAAACCCTGGTAGTAAGTATTGTGTGGAGGCATCAGTTGGCTGGCCTGCCGGAGGTAAAGAAAAGCTTCCGCCGTGTCCCTGTCCGACCAGAAGTTGCTCAGCTCAAGGTAACGGCTGATTTTTAAGGAGTCTGATGTAGCACTTTCTGCCAGCGTCAGAAGACTATCAGCATACATTTGTTCAGAAGACCCGGTCTGGCCAAAAGTGGGAAAAGCGGACAGGCATATTCCTGTAAGTAAAACAATGGCTTTTTTCATGCTACATAAAAAAGGACTTCCCGGGACTGGTATGGTATAAAACCGGGATAAATAAATATCTCCCGCAGACGGGCGTACGCATTCACGTGGGATGCGCCAATGATGATCTGCGGGAAATATCTGGTCAGTTATTCAGAGTAAAACGTAATCCTAAGCCAAACCTAGCCGCGTCAAATTCACTTTCACTTTCGTAGATCAAAAATTTAGGCCTCCAATCCAGGAATAGGTTGATGGGGATATTGTCCAGCTTGTAGTCCAGACCTGCAGCAGGCACGATTCCGAATAACACATTGTCGCCGTATTTCGGAAAGCCCAGCGCCCCGCCGAGACCCAAATACCATTGCAAGCCCTCGGCTTCTTGGATGGGTTGGTGGTATTGGTACATCAGTTGCACCATCGTCATTCCACTGCCGAACTGCAGGGCCGCTTCACCCGCCTGATTATTGTCGAAAAAATGCTTGACATGAGGGCCCACTAAGGTTCCGCCGTCCCCTACATCGATCAACAAACCGACACCCGTTTTGTAGGCTGTTTGGGCTTGGCTATACTGGATGCTGGCAAGCACTGCGATGAAGCAGATAAGGACTTTTGAGATTACTTTAAAATTCATGGCGTTTTTATTAAGTTATTAAGATAAGTAGATGGTTAAAAAACATTATTTGTTGAAGATAAGCGTCAATGGATTGCCGTCAATCGTTATGTCCACGTGCAGTTTGTTGTCCGGGTCCAGCAAGAATATTGCCGTTTTCCTTTCTCCATCCTCTACCGTATAGTAGGTGCCATCGTCATTTACCCATCCTATGGATGATGATTCGGTCTGGCAATCGGCACTGTTTTGTTGCTGGGGAGCGGAGAGCGTCAGGGTCATGGTGGATTCGGACACATTGATGTGGCTGTCTTTGAGGCATGGCTGATCGGTAATGTCCACCATCTGACCGTTTTGTTCCAGGGCCACCATCTGCCACATGCCGATAAGAGGGTCATCCGTATTAGGTTCTTCATCTTCCTTATCCGAGCAGGAAAATACAGAAAGAACAGCTATTAGCATAATAAAATGATACTTCTTCATGGTCGTTGTCGTTCATTGCGTGGTTTATCACAAGGTTGAACAAAGTTAAAGGATGGTGATTTCATAAAACATCCACGAAAACCAGTATTTTTTCATCACCTTGTCAGAACACAGGTGTTCTTCATTTGCGAAATGCGGGATTTGAAAGCGGAACTTTATAGTTTTGTGTTTCCGCCATTTGAATTTCACGGCGTTTGATCAATTTTGACTGTTTAAAGAATACCGAAATGGGAGATAATCTTGCCTATTTATTTGTCAGCGTAGCGATTGTTCTGGCCATGGCCAGTGGCTGCGGTCACCGGATGACAGACCAAGACACTGTCACCGCTGATGCTTTGCCCAACATCGTCATTATTAATATGGATGATCTGGGGTATGGGGATGTGGGTGCCTACGGTGCCACGGCTTTAGAGACTCCTCATATGGACCGACTGGCCAAAGAGGGCATAAGATTCACCGACGGTTACGCCAGCTCGGCCACTTGTACGCCCAGCCGATATGCCCTTCTCACCGGGATTTATCCCTGGAGAAACAAAGAGGCGAAAGTCCTTCCCGGCACGGCTCCATTGTTGATTGATACAGCACTGGTCACCCTCCCTAAGATGTTGAAGAAGGCAGGTTATGCCACTGCCGTAGTGGGGAAATGGCACCTTGGCCTAGGTGAAGGCCAAGTCGATTGGAACCGCCAAATTGCCCCCGGCCCCAATGAAGTGGGCTTTGACTATTCCTATATCTTGGCAGCTACCCAAGACCGTGTGCCTACAGTGTATATTGAAAATGGCTCGGTAGTAGGACTGGATCCGGACGATCCGATCAGCGTGGATTATCAAAAGAATTTTGAAGGTGAACCGACCGGAAAAGATAATCCAGAACTGCTAAAGATGCAATGGCACCATGGCCACGACAACAGTATTGTCAATGGGATTTCACGCATTGGATTTATGAAAGGAGGTGAAAAGGCCAAATGGATAGATGAGGACATGGCCGATGTGTTTTTAGAGAGAGCACAACGATATGTGAAAGACCACAAAGACGAACCGTTTTTCCTCTATTATGCCTTTCAGCAGCCTCATGTCCCCAGGACACCTCACCCCCGGTTTGTCGGCTCATCGGGCATGGGACCCCGCGGTGATGTTATTGTAGAAGCCGATTGGGCGATAGGGGAATTTCTGGCAACCTTGGAAGAGGAAGGCCTTTTGGAAAATACTTTGATTATTTTCACCAGTGACAATG
>CAZHZP010000195.1:0-5091 GCA_964537165.1 uncultured Roseivirgaceae bacterium
ATAAATCCCAATCATATTCCTGACGCTTGCCGTTGGGCCCCTCACCATTGGCGCCGTCAAACCAAGTTTCGAATACTTCACCGTAATTGGTCAACACCTCCTCTAAGGTATTCGCAAAAACCTGGTTATACGCAGGAGTTCCATAGGCGGGATGGTTCATGTCCCAGGGAGAAAGATAAACCCCAAACTTCAGCCCGTATTCTTTACAGGCTTCGGAAAGCTCTTTTAATAGATCGCCCTGACCGTTTTTCCACGGGCTTTCCCTGACCGTGTGGGTACTGAATTCGCTTGGCCACAGGGAAAAGCCGTCATGATGCTTGGCAGTGATAATGATCGCTTTCATCCCGGCTTCTTTGGCGATACGTGCCCATTGGCGTGCATCCAATTCCGTCGGGTTAAATACTTGGGGATCTTCGTCCCCGTGTCCCCATTCCACGTCGGTAAAAGTATTGGGACCAAAATGGATAAACATATAATACTCCATCTGCTGCCAATCCACCTGTTGCGGACTCGGCAACGCGCCGTAGGGTTCAGGCGGAGGCACCTGTTGGGCGACGATTGGTTGTAGGAGACAAAAGATAATGATAAAACTTAGAAATTTCTTCATGCCCCAATATTATGAATTCCCGCTGAACTATCCTTGACAAAAAACGTCTGATCCCGCACGACTAAGTACTTATGCGAATGGGCGAAAGATAAGATGAGCTCAGCAACCGATATAAAAGCCAATTTTTTTCTGGAGGACAACTCTGCAACAGGCCAGTTATTGCAATAACGTCATGCTATTCATCCAGTTCTTCACCCTCCCAAACCACTCCTCAAACACTGGTCTCTGGAGATACCCATGTTCCCCCTTGGTATAAACATGCAGTTCTGATGGAATTTGGTGCCGCAGCAATGATTGGTAAAACTCCACGCTATTGGCTACAGGTACCACCGTATCGTCTGCACCGTGGGTGATAAAGGCGGGAGGAGTGTTGTCCGTGACCTGATATTCTTGGGAAAACCGGATGATCTGATCTCTTGAGGGCGCTTCACCAAGTAAAAAAGTACGGGATCCTATATGGCCGATACTGTCCGTAAAACTGATCACGGGATAGATCAAAATCATAAAGTCAGGACGCAAGCTCGTTTTGTCAGGATTCTCTATAGCCGGTGAGTCAAATTGTGTTCCGGCGGCCGCCGCAAGGTGGCCTCCGGCGGAAAAGCCCATGATGCCGATTCTTTCCGGATCGATGCCCCATTTTTCACTTCCTTCCCTAACCGTTTTGATGGCCTGCTGGGCATCCTGTAGGGGCGCGATATATTTCTGTTCCTGAAATTCGTCATCGGGTAACCGGTATTTTAACACAAAAGCCGTCACTCCCAACTCAATGAAAACTTTGGCCAGATCAGTTCCCTCCCTTTTGGCCACCAAAGCATGATAGCCCCCGCCGGGACATATGATCACAGCTGTCCCGTTTGATTTTTCCTTTGGAGGCAAAAATACCGTCAGTGTCGGACGGCTGACCTTTCGGATGACTTCACCCTCACCCGTGACTTCCTCTTGATCGGCAACAGCTTTGAAGTTAGGGATTGGTCCCGGATATAGGGGCATCTCTGTTTGTCCCCAACAGGGAATACTAAAAAGAAGAGCAACGGCGAAAGCTAGTCCAATAATTTTTTTCATTGCAAATGCGGATCAGAAGGTTACACATTAAAAGCTCATCAATCGCCCGCTATCAGCCATTCGTTTAATTCGCCAGGGATTTGATATAAAGAATCACCGATTCCATCTCCGGCTCAGAAAGGATACCCAGGAAGGAGGGCATCTCGCCTTCCCTGCCCTCTACCACTTTTGCGCCCGGACTGACGATCGACTCCAGTAAGTACGCTTCGTCAGCTGTAGTTGAAGTACCGTCGGTGAATTTCCTCACAGCGCCAAACAGCCCTCTCATGGTAGGCCCGATTTTGGCTTGATCATCATTCTCCACGGCATGACAGGCGATACAGCCCATCCTGACAAATAACTCCGACCCCAATTCTACAGTGGGCGTCGCTTCTTCTGCTGCCACCTGGCTTGGATCAAACTCGAAAGAGATATCATCTACTGTCAAACCTGAAAAGCCCAAAAGCGCCAGATCCGGCTCGACCAGTTCATTAACGGTGA
Organism: uncultured Roseivirgaceae bacterium; assembly: GCA_964537165.1. Classification (GTDB taxonomy): domain Bacteria; phylum Bacteroidota; class Bacteroidia; order Cytophagales; family Cyclobacteriaceae; genus DATGMS01. The sequence goes on from CAZHZP010000195.1 coordinate 2,150, forward strand.
AATAAAAATCATCCCGGACATCAACACCGTCAACTGTCTTAAATTCATAGGACAAAGACATCTGCATCACTTTTTCCATGTTGGGTACGGCTAAAAAGAGCGTCTTTTTATCATCCGACAAGAAAGCCTTTAATACAGGCATATTTTCATCACCTGGTGTCCCATCCATCCTAAAGTGACCTGACCCGTATTTTTCTGTCCGCAGGTAATTCCAGCGTTTGACCTGGTACTTGCTGATATCGGTTACACTTGCCTCATCCAATTCTGTATTAAAAGTTAATGCGATTCCGCCTTCCCTTGCGGCAAAGCCCGTCGGCAAATAGCTTTCTTTACCCGTGTAACGCAGCCTGCCGACAGCACTGATAGTTTCGGTATTGGTACCCCAGAGAGAAAATCCCGTAAAATACAACTGCCCATCTTTGGGATTCATGGCGCCTTTCATGGTCGGAGCCGGATAATGCCCCTCAATGACCGACACCCCTCCCTGAACCTGCTGGCCGACGCTATCCACCAACACCTTAAACAGACCGGGCCGTCCATAGGAGAAGTGAATCATATGACCGTTTAATTCCCCCATTTTATTGCTATTTACCCATACCTGACTGACGCCGGAGCGGTCCACGCCGTGGGGAATCCACAATAAAGGAGGGGTGATTTCCGGAATAGGATCAAGATGCGCCGTCGGGGGAACACCATAATAATCCCCTTTACTAACCATCATAACCGGAGTAGAAGGCATGAAATTTCCCTGTTGATCGGAAGCCGAAACCACGCCTGTCTCGGGATTGATCCCGATATAAGGCCCTCTAAAACCGGTGGCGATTGTTTCCATGGATCGGCCGTCTTTGGAAATCTTCAGAATAGAACCGTCGTGAGGTGAGCCCGCGCGGAACCCCAGGAGACTTTTTGGGGAAGAGGTCTCCGGGCCCATGTCCAAGGCGCCGAATTTGGCCACATAAAACCCGCCCTCGCGCGCAGCTACCATATCACTGGCCCATTCCCTCGTTTCGATTGATTGCGCCATAATATTGGAAAAATTCTCATAATAATCGGCTTCCCCGTCCTTGTTGAGGTCATGAAGCCTCACGATTCCTTCTTTACCAAAAACGTAAACCCCGCCTTCAACTACTTCTACACTTTGCGGTTCATAAAGACCTGAAGCATAGCGCTTCCAAGACAATCTATTTAAGTTATCATTTATCCCCTCTATCAGCCAAACATCTCCTTCAAAGGACACGGCAGCAGCCTTATCTCCATCAAAAAAGGAGATGTCGACCAACCTTACATTTCGGTTCCAGGGATTGGGAATGGGTAAGGTCAAATCATCTACCACATAGGCTGCGGTGTCCGGCGATACCTGGCCTTTGGTCAGGACTTTTTCTTCCCACCTGCCCGCAGATCCCTTGTCATAATCAGGAAAATCCACGTGGGTCTGGTTCAACAATCGCTCGAAAATCGGCTTTTGATCCACATTACCTTTCCACAATACCACCGTAAAGGGCTCTCTTTTCTCTTTTGCTGCAACCTGTACCGTGAGGTAGCGGTTGTCTTTTATCAAGATCTCGACGCCGTCCGATGCACCCGCGATTCCCACAGCCGTTAGAGAGCTACCTCCCGGGCCGTGCGTGAGATAAGCTGCATTCCCACTGACTTCGTGTCCAACTCCGTCCGTCACTTCGGCGGCCACCAAAGTCAAAGTTTCATTTTGTTCACGCAGCTCAAACGTACGGGTAAAGGCCAGTTCTTGTTCCTCTTGGACAAGTCCGGGTTTCTCAAAAATGTCCACGCCCTTGATGGAGTAAGAGAGGACAACAGCCTCGTCCAACACATACACCCCATTCCAGCGGCCTAGCTCCTGAGGTAACGGTCCCCAGGGGAGTGCATCCGGATGGGAAGCGGCAGGTCTTGGATCGTGAAACTGCGGGGTTCCCGCTGACCAACCTGCATATTGACCGGTAGCCACCTGAGCCTCTCCGCCAATGACAGGCAGCTGATTGCTCTTATTGTGAAAATCATTATAGGAAATCTGGGCCATCGTCACCATGGGCAAAAACTCACCCGTCCAAGCGACTGACCAACGCAACATATCTGTATCAAAAGCCATGGCGGCCTCTTCGCTCAATTTTACCGCCAGCACACGTGCGGAGATGTTATCTTCCGGAAACCCTTCACCTAGTGAGCGGCCATCCATGGAAGTAGTGATGTAGGGGAAGTCAGGTTCTACAAAATGACCGAATTCCGCTTCCTCGAAATTAACTGCCGTGATGGTAGGTTCTTCCTTACATCCCACGAAGAGAAATAAGCCTATAAAAATGGGGATGTTCAAACCCATCATCCTAGTACAGTAAGCCATTTGGGATCTAATATTATTGATATGACGCATAATAGTTTGATGCAATGTTATTCCGTTTTGGTATTCATTTCCGACCCTCTTATTGTGAATGACACCGTCCCTTCTTCTTATCCACTTGGCTGGAAGAGCGCGTAAACATCCTTCCTCTCCCCACTTTACCATCGTTCATTTGGAAGAACGGTTTTCAAAAGAAGTGAATACGGTTCAAAGCCCAATATAGCGGGTAATTTGTTAAAGAAGTTGCTTAGGAGTAGTGGTAAGTGGAGGGAAAATTAAATATTCAAGAAAATCACGTAAATCTGCCAGCATTAATTCTGCTCTATAGAGATAAAACAGGATGCGGATAAAAAAGAACGCTGATCACACGGATGCCAAGGCAGTACGAATTTACACGGATTTTGATCAGCGTCGTCAGCGTGCCATAGAACAGAACGCGGATGACACCGATGCGAGCGCAACGCAGATCTACACGGATTTTAATCAGCGGCCGTAGCGTTTGAAAATCCGCCTCATCAGCGCGCAATATAAAGCATTCGGATCACACGTTTATAGCTGTGCATTACTTAATCATCGGAGCGCTTGAAGCCCC
>CAZHZP010000196.1:0-5071 GCA_964537165.1 uncultured Roseivirgaceae bacterium
TTTTAAATAATCATAGGATTGTACAAAATACAACTCATCCATCAATTCAAATTCCTCATCTGACATTTCTATTTTGTTTTTTGGATTGCCATTTATATCTCCATCTCTAAGTCTATCGCTTTCTAAGAACCAAACTAAGCATTAAGTGCTGGAAGAAGGGCATCCAGAAGACATCCCTTCTGTCTCCCGCTCTCTTCTATCCCTTCGTCTCCCCTCTCCGGATTGGCAAAATTAGTCAATGAAGTTACTCCTCCTGCCTTTCCAGGTATATTTTCCCCGAATCGCGCGGATCCCCACCAACACAACGTAAATAGGATGTAAAAAGCTACTCGCCAGGTACTGATGAAAAGAAGGTTGGATGTGATAAACGGCCAACACCTCTCCTAAAACCCTTCTTTCAACGCCTGTTTTTATTGCCCAAAACACCAAAAACACCAGGGCCTGTTCCCGAGAACCAAAGAGCAGTATTAGCGATGCAAGCTGGACTACTGCCAATCCAAACGCCAAAGCGGCTGACAGGGCATGGCTCCACGACCGGTGAAGCCTCCACTTGCCTGCCCATCTGATCCGTTGTTGAATAAAAGCAGACCAGCTGGCCAAAGAACGGGTTTCTACCAAAACCTCCCTTTCATGAAGATAGGTGACGGCCTGCTTACCGAAGCGACCGACGATTTTTTTTAGCAAAAACTCGTCATCCCCCGAGGGATACATGTCATTTCCCGAGTATCCTTGCACAGTCAGGAAGGCTGACCTGCGGTAAGCGAGATTGGCACCGCTACACATCAGGGGCCTGTTTATGGAGAAGAGATATTTTGTCAGCAATAAGATACTCGCCCATTCTATCTGCTGAAAGCGGGCAAAAAAACCACTTGCCGATCCAGTGATCACTGAACCTGCCACTAATTCGATTTCCGGTTGTGTGAAGGCCTGCACCATCCTCTGTACCCAGTCGGGAGGCAACATACAATCTGCATCGGTAGTGAGGATAATGTCTGCCTGAGCAAAATGCACGCCCGTGGTCAGCGCAGCCTTCTTGCCAATCCCGCGGCTTTTTAGCAACACCCAGCTGCTGAGGTTTCTTTCCCGGATAAAATCAGAAACCATTCCCGCCGAATCATCCGAGCTATCGTCATCGATAAAAATAAGCTGCGCCAGAGGATAATGGAGACGTTCAAGATGGGTCAATAATCCCGGCAAATGCTCCGCTTCGTTTCGGAATGGAATAAGCAACGCGACTTTACCTTTGTAGACTAGATCCGAAACAGGCGCTCCCTTCTGTAGCCAGCGCCTTTCCATTGACCACAGTAAGAGGACATAAAGAAGAATAAAGAGCAGATAAAATGCCTCCATGAGCTAGCCGTTGTTAAAGAAAAAGCGAGTTACCTCCGTCCATGAAAGGATTTAAGTTAAATTGCATTGTGATAGAAGGGACAATAAAAGTAGCAAAAGAAAAAGTAATTCTCGGAATTGACCCCGGCACGAATGTCATGGGCTATGGTTTGGTGCTGGTAGAAGGAAAAAAACACAGCGTGATGCAATATGGGGTGATCCATCTAAAAAAGTACGAATCGCATGAACTGAAGCTGAAAAAGATCTTCGAGCGGGTGACCGGCATTATCGATGAATTCCATCCGGATATGGTGGCTTTGGAAGCACCTTTCTTCGGACAAAACGTTCAATCCATGCTTAAACTGGGAAGGGCTCAGGGCGTGGCGATGGCCGCCGCCCTCTCCCGTGATGTGCCCATCACGGAATATTCCCCAAAGAAGGTCAAGCAATCAGTCACCGGCAATGGCAATGCCTCCAAGGAGCAGGTAGCCGAAATGCTAAAAACCATGCTTCACTTGACCGAAACACCCAAGCTCCTGGACGCTACCGATGCTTTGGCGGTGGCGCTTTGTCACCATTTTCACGATGGCAGGCTACAGACGAGAGGCAGAAGCGCCGGATGGAAATCGTTTGTAGAGGACAATCCCGGGCGTGTCAAAGGCGGATCGGTTTAGTATAAAACAGCAAGCATTTAGAAAGAGATAATGACGGAAGCGGGAACAGGGGCCGGATGACAGATCCCCGATCTCGGAAGTAGGTGACATCCTACATCCGTTTATACAAAGTCCTGAACTTCGTATTGCCAGTTCATGGTCCATCGACCATGAACTAACAACCATTAACTGAATAACCATTAACCTATGAAACAACCTGGTAGAACTTTAGACAGAAGCTTTTCGGATTTTAAGGCGGCACTGGCGGAACTCAAAGAACTGGCAGAGGAAGCCCGGCACAAAGGCCAACCGGACAAATATGAGCAAAAAATCATCCGCGCATTTGAGGTTACCCATGAGCTTTCCCTTACTGCGATGTCGGAATACCTGAGAGGGCAGGGACGTCCGGCCTATATGGGGCCTAGAGACACGACCGTAGACGCCTTCCATGAAGACCTGATCGATGACGGCGAGGGCTGGCTGGACATGATTATCATCCGAATCAAAACCACGCCCATCTACAATGAAGATACCACCAAACCTCTCTTCGAAAAAGTACTCTCCAAATACATCAAGCTCTTCGAAAGCTTCGAAAGGAGATTGGGAAGAAAACTGGAAGGGAATTGAGCAACTTCGGGGAGAAGCGCACCGTTCGTTGCCTTCATTCCTTTCCACATAATTTACCCTTTGCAAACTTATCGGTTTCCTTTATTCTTACTTTCAGTCAGCTTGAAGGTATGGCTTTTTCCAACTCGGCAAACCAATAGTGCTTCTTATCTTTCTCCCCATTGTCCAGAGTGATGTCATAAAATTGCTTGATCACTTCTTTACACCGAATATTCAGAGGCCTGAAAAAAACCGGTCCAGCATAACAGAAAGAATGAAACTCTCCATTTTCCCCACAGGGGTCAACATCCGCGGACAACTGGTTTAAAAATGCCAAACCATAATCCTTCCCCACCCAGTCTTTGCTTATCTTGTCCGCGTCCGCCGCACATATGGCTGTTTTGAATCCAGCCTGAATAAACGATGCTGCCAAAGCCTTTGTATCGCTGCCCCAAAGGGGGAAAACCGCAACGAAGCCTCTTTCCGACAACTTCTCCTCCCGGTATTTCTTTAAATCTTCCAAAAGAATATCACCGTATGCTATATGCTTGACGCCCTCTCCTGCTAGACCGGACAAATATTCCCCCATTGCTTTCTCATAAGCCACATTATCACCGGAAGCCGGATAGTAAATCTTGTCCAGCCGCATCCCCAAGGCCGCCGCTTGGTCTTCAATCAGTTCTTCATGAATCCCATGCATGCCCACCCGGCGGCTGTCTTCACCGAAAGTGGTGTGAAGCCCGACGACCTCATACCGCTTGTCATTGATCAGCTTCCATAAGGTGAAGGCGCTGTCTTTGCCTCCGCTCCAGCTTAAGCTGATTTTGATTTTCTCCTTCATTTAGTAGAAAAAGAACTTGGATGGCACCCTTCCCACATGGAGCTTCTGTATTTCCGTACCCTGAAGGTCTGTGATGACTACCGTACCGTTGCCCTGGATGCCGTTATCATCAGCGATGTATAGCTGGTTTTGGCTTTTGTCGATACCTATTCCCCGTAGGTTTCTGGCCTCAAAAACCGTCTGTACTGTTCCATCTCCAGAGACAGAAAAATTGACCACGGCATTATCCGTATAGCTGTAATCAGTGCTGTAGGCCGAGGTCAAAGCCCAAGCCTGCCCCTCGTCATCCAGCACCACTCTCGTAGAATGGGGAATGTCAAATACATTTTGGGTGGATGACAGGTCTGTGGTATTGATCACGCCTAGGTGCAAATCCTGTCCCACGGTACTGTAAAGGACCAATTGATCACCGCTGACAAACAGTTCTTTTGGAGAAGCGTCCAGGGTCTTTCTCGCCACGATTTCCTGGGATGTGGGATTGATCTTGATGACCTCTTTGCTTTCTTCACATACGACGTAGATCATGCCGTTATGCGATACAATGGATTGAGGGCGGGATGAAACGGGGATTTTTTTGGTGATGGATCCTTCGTCGATATCGGCCACCGCTACAAAAGAATTGGGATTGGTAAAATTCCCCTCCTCATCATAATTGCCCCAATCCGCAACAAACAGCTTGTTGTCGGCAACGGCTACATCCCTGGGGATTTCCAAGCCCTCTACCCTACCTTTTTCCTGAAAGCTCGCTTTGTCCACCGCTACTACCTTGGCTCCGCCCATATTGCTGTCCACGATATAGACATTTTCGCCAAATACCCTGGCCTGTTCAATATAGGCGGCCAACACTACCCCGTTCACGGTCTGGTAGAGGTTGTTGGTCACTTTTCCCGTTTCTTTATTATAATGGCTGATTTCACCATCCCCACTAAAGAAGTTGCCCTCGTTGACGATCAGCACCCCATGATCATAGGCGACACTGGTCTGCGGTGGCGCAGGGTCGGAGGTGCAAGCGTTTAAAAAGAGGCCCAGAAAAGCAAAAAGAAGCAAGAAGTTGTTAAGTTTTCTCATATTGTTGTATTGTTAGACTGTTTCTAAATCACGTTTCATAAATGTCCACAGACCACGGTCGACTGTGGACTGTCGACTATATTCCCACCGTCATATTCACCTGGTAATTTCTCCCCGGCATAGCCCTCAGCTTCATTGCCTGATACTGCTCATCCAGCAGGTTGAACACATTAAAGCCCAGGCTTCCTTTTATACCGGCGATCTCCCATTCGCGGCTCAATCCCGTGTTCCAAAGGGTATAAGGAGCCACCGCCGATTCATTGTCTGTCGTGTCAAACCTCTCCCCCGTATAAACTTGGCTGATATAGCAACCCCAGGTGTCCTTCTCTGCGTTCAGGCTCCACTGCATCTTATGTAGAGGCGTATAGGGCAACTGCTTCCCAAAGCTCCGGTCGTTGCTGTTGACCATGGTCTGGTTGCGCGCTTGGTTATAGGTGTATTGTGCGTTGGCTTTCAGATGTAGGCTTCCAAAAGCGTAACTTCCCTCCAGCTTGCCCTCCAGCCCTTGGTTAATGACGGTGCGGATATTGGAAGGCGACCAGATACTGCCCCGCGGAAGCCAGATGATCCAGTT
>CAZHZP010000197.1:0-5019 GCA_964537165.1 uncultured Roseivirgaceae bacterium
GCATGATCACCGGGGCCATCATCCCGGCAGCCGTCACCATCGCCACCGTGGCCGAACCCTGGACAATCCGGATGATCACGGCCAATAGGTAAGCCATGAAAAGGGGCGCTACATTATAAGTGATAAAGATCCCCGCCATGGCCTCTCCTGCCCCGCTCTGCACCAAGATTTCCTTAAACATTCCTCCGGCCCCTGTGATCAAAATGATCAACCCGGCAGGTGCCAATGCCTTGTCCGAGAATTCAAGCAACTGTTTGGCATTGTAGCCTTTTCTGAAACCCAAAAAATAAGAAGCTACAATCGTGGCGATGGTCAATGCCATAAAGGGATGGCCCAGAAAACGGAAGAGATTGACCCAGAAATTCTCAGCGGATAGGGTTCCGCCAGCCACCAGCATATCTGAGGTGGTGGCAAAAAGAATCAAGACAATGGGCAACAGGATAATGAAAAGGATCATGATGAAATCCTTTCTGCTACCCACCCCCTTATTTTCCTCAAATTCTACAAAATCCGGTACGCCCACATTAATTTTCTTACCAATATACTTTCCGAATATCGGACCCGCCACCACTGCGGTAGGGAAACCTACTACGACGCCCAAGCCGATCATCCAGCCCATAGGCACCTCAAGAATCTGTGCGACGGCCACCGGACCGGGAGTCGGGGGAATAAAGGAGTGCCCTACCGCCATCCCTGCTAGAACCGGGATTGCGAAATGCAGTAAAGACAGGCCAGACCGATTGGCCAAAGCATAAATAATCGGTACCAGGATTATAAATCCTACATCTAAAAATACCGGGATGGACACGACGAAACCCGTTAACATCAGAGCCCAAGTAGATCGTTTTTGCCCAAAGGCGCCGAGGAAATGATGTGCTAGGGTCTGGGCGCCGCCTGACACTTCCAGAAGTTTTCCCAAGATTGCCCCCATACCGACTACGATGGCGATAAATCCGAGAATATCGCCCATTCCTTTTTGCAGGCTGGCGATCAGTTCCATAAATGGCATCCCTGCCGCCAGACCCACGAAGGTACTGGCCAACAAAAGAGAGATAAACGCATGCACTTTTAGCCTCATTACCAAAACCAATAGCAAGAGGATAGAAAGTCCCGTGATGATCAGTAAATATATCGTGTTGTCCATAGTTTTACCATTCTGCTATGCTGCCATCCTGATGTCTCCACAGCGGGTTTTTCCAGTTATGCCCGATTGCCGCCAATTTGCGTACATGGTCTTCATTGATTTCCAATCCCAAGCCCGGGCCGTCGGGAATCTTCACATAGCCGTTATCATATTTAAATACTTCCTTATCTACTATATAATCCAGCAGATCGCTCCCCTGGTTATAGTGTATGCCGAGACTCTGCTCCTGAATAAAAGCATTGTGGCAGGTGGCGTCCACCTGTAAGCAGGCGGCCAGCGCTATCGGCCCCAGCGGGCAGTGCGGTGCCACGGCCACATCGAAAGCCTCTGCCATGGAAAAAATCTTTTTGCATTCGGTGATGCCTCCCGCATGGGACAGGTCCGGCTGGATGATATCCACATAACCGTCGGTCAGCAAGTTCTTGAATTGCCATTTGGAAAACATCCGCTCGCCGGTAGCGATGGGTATGGCTACATGCTGTGCGATTTCCCGGAGCGCTTCGTTATTTTCAGGCAAGACAGGCTCTTCTATAAACATGGGGCGAAAGGGCTCAAGGCCTTTGGCGAGGATTTTTGCCATCGGCTTATGTACCCGGCCATGAAAGTCAACGCCGATCCCAATGCTTGGGCCTACAGCTTCCCTTACCATGGCGATCCGCTCGATGGCCTGGTCCACTTTGTCATAAGAGTCCACATACTGCAATTCTTCGGTGGCGTTCATTTTGACCGCAAGAAAGCCCTGCTCTACCATCTGCCTGGCCGCCAGCCCGACATCTACCGGACGATCGCCGCCGATCCAGGAATAGACCTTGATGGTGTCCCTGGCCTTTCCTCCCAAGAGCTGGTGTATGGGCGCATCGTGAAATTTCCCTTTGATATCCCAGAGCGCCTGATCAATGCCCGCAATGGCGCTCATCAAGATCGGCCCGCCCCGATAAAAGCCTCCCCGGTACATGGCATTCCAATGGTCTTCGATGTTTCTGGGATCCTTGCCTATCAGGCCTTCCATCAGTTCCTCCACCGCGGCCTTGACGGTAGCCGCCTTCCCTTCAATGACCGGTTCTCCCCAGCCTACGATGCCTTCATCCGTGTCGATTTTCAAAAACAACCACCTGGGTGGCACCTGGAACAGTTCGTAACTTTTAATTTTCATTCAAAAAACCCTTATATCTGGTGACAAATTGGTTGAAATGCTGGCTCAAGGCCTCCCATTCTTCCTTTTCTACAAGTGCTTTGGGAACGAGCGCACTGCCGATCCCGAAGCCTTTGGCTCCGGCCTTGATAAAGGCCGCCATATTGTCCAAAGAAATCCCGCCCGTGGGCAACAGCTGAATCTGGTTCAAGGGCGCCAGTACCTCTTTGATATATTCTGGTCCTAGCTTGCTGGCCGGAAAGACCTTGACCATGGTGGCTCCCAAAGCCCATGATCGATAGATCTCGGTGGGGGTATATGCGCCTGGAAAAACGGGAATACCTAAAGACACGCATTTTTTGATGACCTCTTCATCTACGATGGGGGAAACGATAAACTGTGCACCGGCGCCAAGTGCCTGATCCAGCTCCTGTATGTTGCAGACGGTTCCCGCGCCTATATTCAGCTTGGCTCCCAGCGCCTCCACCAGGGAGGCAATGGTGTCGGTGGCGCCGTCTGTGTTCATGGTGATCTCCAGGGTGGTCAGCCCCGCACCGGCATACAGTTCGCCCATTTTGGTCATTTTGGAAGGGGGAAAGCCCCGGAGTATTCCTACCAGCGGCATTTTGTCAAATAGCTCCCTGGAAAATGTTTGGTTCATCTGTTGTTCATTTGGTTATAAATAATCAGCTGTCCCCTAATCACGGCCTGGTCGATCTCCTCACCCGAAAACACCCGCAAAGGAGTAATTCCGAGCCTCGATAGTGCGGCCTCATACCGAGGCTTCAAATGGGAACTGCAGCAGAGGTAAATCGGGGAAGAACCCTGAGTCAACAGCTCCTTCACCTCCGTTCCTATCAATAAGCCGCTTAATAAATCATGGTTTTCTTCTTTATTCCTTTTTCCAAAAAGATGCTGGGTTCTGACCCTAAAACTTGCCTGCAGCAAATTGGAGGAACAGGCCATTTCCACGCCGTTATTAAAGCTGGGCCAATGGATGGGATCTTGGTGTTTTTCCACACTACTGGAAAGAATACTTTTCTTTGACAGCAGGTCAAAATATTCCCCGGTCATATAGGTTTTAAACTGCGTTATCTGCCCAGCTTCTACCCAGATATGCTTGGAGTGAGTACCCGGAAAGATAAAGAGGCCCTCGCCGGGGAGGTCTTCCAGTTGCGACAGCACGCCCACAACCTGGGTTTCTTCTCCCCGCATCACATCCTCTTCGCTCCGGATACCCGAAATCAGGAAAATGGGATGGGGAAAAGAAGTTGTCGGCGGAAAGTATGCTGTCGTAATTTGTTGGCCTGCCGCATCGAAAGGGACAGTGCCGTAAGGCAGTTCCTTAATCCCGATGGAAGAAGAGGCCATTCCGGAGAAGATGAGCGGCAAGCCCTCGACGTTTATGGATTGTTTACTTTGAAGATAATGGACGCCTTCCTGAACATAGGTCAAATAGAACGCTGACCTCGCTCCCCCTCCGCTGGTTTTCCAAAGGTTAAAAGTAGAAGCAATGCCTTGCTCTGTGGTATATTCTGCTAAGATTTGGAAAGTGTCCTCTGCTACCAGTCTGAGCCGGAAGGAGGAAGTACCCCAGTCACAACTCAGAAAGTAGGCCATAAGAAAAAATGAAGGTGCATATTGGGTTATTATTATTTGATCCTACATAGATAAATAAATTTTTATCAATTGACAATTTTTGAGAAGACGGAAGTGAGACTGAGTGGTGGAAGGGACGCCCGTTAGCTGCCCTCTCCTTCGTCACTCCGTCACTTCGATTCTAATGGGGACGGAAGAGCGCCCCCTAGCCAGCTCTGTCCGTTACTGCTGGGTTTCCGTGTGCAGCGCTCCAAAGGATAGAATTGCCGTCTGCTTTAGCTGACGCCTATCCGCTGGCTAAAGCGCAACAGCAATGCTGCTTAGAGCACTCCATTATCATATAGTGAGTGGGGTTAAAACAATTTCTTTACGAAAGCACTTACTGCCTCAAACAGGTTGTGTTCAGCCTCCTGTCTTAATTGGGTGGAATTGAAATCCAAGTCCGGCAATGGGATGATGTGGTCAAAGCCACTTTCGTGACCTTCCTCGCCTGAAGTAATCAAAATGGATTTTTTCCCGTGCTTCTTGGCAAGCTGAAGCAATTCATAGCTCCCCTTGCCCTCTGCTGACTGGGAGTCAAAACGGCCCTCTCCCGTGATCACATAAGCTGCTTTTTGGATTTTTTCCTCCATTCTTACCTGCTCAAAGAAAAAACTTGCGCCCTCTTCAATCTTTACGGGAAAAAACGCACTTAAGCCCAAGGCTATCCCGCCGGCTGCCCCAAAACCGGGCCGGTCAGTTAGATCAACAGAGGATTTCCTCTGCATTATTTCAAACAAGCGCCCGGCTGCGGCTTCATAGGCTGGGAGGTCTGCCGGCTTCAGGCCTTTTTGCGGCCCGAAAACCGGAATGGCTCCTTCTTCCCCAAAAAAGGTGTTTCTTACATCACAAAGGCAAACGAATTCAATGGCGGGTAACCGGATAGGTTTTTGGACATGCGCAATTCTGGAAAGGAATAAAGGACTAAACTGGCTTATCTCCCTGCCTTTTTTATCCAAAAACAAAAAACCCAAGGCTCTCAGGATCCCTGTTCCCATATCCACGGAGGCGCTCCCCCCGAGCCCCAACACGATCCGCTCCGCTCCCAAACCGGCTGCATGTTGGATCAGTTCGCCCGTTCCGTAGGTACTGGTCAGCAAGGCAT
>CAZHZP010000198.1:0-5014 GCA_964537165.1 uncultured Roseivirgaceae bacterium
ACAGAAGGAATGCCAATAAGCAATGGCGAAGCGGAAATGCTCCTTCATGGTTTTGCCTGCGATGACTTTGTTCTCATCATAGAATTTAAAAGCAAAAGGGTTCTTGGAGTCCCTGCCTTCGAATTTGATTTTTTCAATGTTAGGAAAATAGGTTTTTGACATGGTAATGGGTTAGTTATTATTTATTCAGTTATTTGTTTTTGTCAGAAGAGAAGTTAGGAGCCGGGAGACCGATGGCCGGAGTGGCAATGACCTTGCCCGATTTACCTGGGACCCTGCCCTTGTTCTATTTTTTTCGTTTCTTCAATGCCTTTAAGCCACCAGTGGAAACTGGACTGAGGCACCGGGGATATTCTAACGCTAAGACTCACCTTTCGAAAACACGAAGTTACAAACTTCGTCTAACAAAAGTTGATAGTCCATAGAACTTAGTCGGTGGGCTAGGTCCTTGTTCTTGTTTCGGTATTGATCTGTAGTGTTTTAGTGCCGGGCGACTAAGAAAGTTTCTCCAGTTGCTCCCTCCATCGTCCATATACTTCTGCATAGGCCTGCTGAAGACGCTCATCCGGATCCTGCGAGGCGACTTTTTCCAGACCGATGAAGGCAGACTGATGGTCAGTGTATAGGCCGAGGCCGATTCCGGCTCCCCTTGCAGCTCCCTGAGAACCATCGGTGTCGTAAAGTTCCAGGCTTACCTGGTTCATGTTGACAAATGCTTCACGGAACAAAGGGCTTAGAAACATGTTGGCTTTGCCGGCTTTCACGGTGTTTAGATTCAATCCCATCCCCTTCATGATATTGAAGCCATAAGTCAGGGAAGCAACGATCCCCTCCTGCCCGGCCCGGAGCACATGCCTTTTATCATGCTTGAGCAGATTCAAGCCGTTAAGATGGGCATCTACCTGCTGATTTTTCAGTATCCGTTCAGCACCGTTGCCGAAGGGGATAAAATTCAGCCCTTCGGCACCAATGGGCACCTCGGCGGCCAAGTTGTTCATTTGCTCGTAGGAAACAGTACCGTCCCCCAGGTTCCGCTTCAGCCAACTGTTCAGTATACCGGTTCCATTGACACAAAGCAGCACCCCATAACTCGGCGTGGAAGCGCTGTGGTTGACATGTACGAAGGTATTTACCCGGGAATCGGGATCATACACGGGCTTGGTACTGACACCATACACCGTCCCCGAGGTTCCGGCAGTGGTGGCCAGTTCCCCTTCCTGCAATACATTCAATGAGAAGGCATTGTTGGGCTGGTCGCCGGAGCGATAGGTGATGGGTATACCTTCTTCCAGCCCTAGTAAAGCAGCGGCCTCCGCTGTCACCTTTCCTTGATGGGAAAAAGAAGGCACCGCATCGGCCAAGAGCGAACGGTCTATACCATAATGATCAAGTAGCCTGGCAGAAATTCCATTTTCCTGAAAGTCCCAGAATATTCCTTCAGAAAGCCCGGTTTCCGATGTCAGGATTTCCCCTGTCAATTTCATGGCTATAAAGTCACCGGGAAGCATGATCTTGTGGATTTTTTCAAAATGCTGGGGTTCATTTTCCTTCACCCATTTCAATTTGGACGCAGTAAAATTACCCGGAGAGTTCAGTAGCCTGGACAAGCAATAATCACTACCCAGTTCATCGAAAGCCCGGTTGCCGATCTCCACTGCCCGGCTATCGCACCAGATAATGGAAGGGCGAATGACCTCCAAGCCTTTATCTACCAGCACCAATCCGTGCATCTGGTAGGAAATCCCGATGGCCTGCACTTCGCCTTTTTGGATGCCTGCATCAGCGCTGACCTTCTTTGTAGTTTCGATGATGTATTTCCACCACATCATGGGATCCTGTTCGGCCCATTCTTTTTTGGGGGAGGAAATCTGCATTTCTTCTTTCGGAAGTCCCTCAGAAGCGACGACTTTCCCGGTTTCGGCGTCTAACAAAGTAGTTTTAACCGACGAACTCCCGATGTCGTACCCAATCAATAATTTTCTCATTTTAACAATAGATTTTACCAGAATGTAATGTAAAGCGCAGCGATAATCCCGCTGATTATAATTGCCCCGATCTTAAAAGCCGTACTTGTCTTAAAGAGATCTTTGGTGATCTCGATGCCGTTGGGATGGTCTTCACCCTTACCCTGAACTAAACTGATGATGACGATCAATGCAGACAAAATTAAAAAGACAATTCCCATCCTGTCTATAAAGGGTAATAGCGGGAATAACACTTTTAGCAAAGCCGACAGCGGAATCGTCATCACGGCTGCCGTAAGGGCTGCATTGGATGTGGTCTTTTTCCAGAAGAAGCCGAACATAAAGATCGCAAAGACCCCCGGTGAGATAAAGCCAGTGTATTCTTGAATGTATTGAAATGCCTGATCTAAGGCGCTTAGGGCCGGCGCTACGATAGCGGCTATCACAAAAGCCACAACCGCCGCGATTCTCCCCACCCTGACCTGCTTCTTTTCTGATGCATTCTCATCAAAAAAGGTCTTATATATATCCAAAGTGAATATGGTGGAGGTACTGTTAGCCATAGACGCAAGAGAAGAGACAATCGCCGCCGCCAAAGCAGCAAAGGCCAGTCCTCTTAATCCTGATGGCAGCAGTTGCAATAAGGTGGGATAGGCCCTGTCCGATTTGACAAGACCCGTAGCCGGATCTTTCATGGATTCGACGAAACTTAAATCCATCCCGTTATTGACAATCACGTAAGCGGCAATCCCGGGAATGACCACGATCAAGGGCATCAGAAGCTTTAAGAAACCGGCAAAGATCATCCCTTTCTGCGCCTCATTTAGACTTTTGGCAGCCAAGGCCCTTTGGGTAATGTATTGGTTGAAGCCCCAGTAGTTGAGATTGATGACCCACATCCCCCCGATCAATACACTGATGCCCGGCAAGTCGAGGTAAGCATCCCGCTGTCCGCCTGCGCCGTCAGGAATCATCATTTCCCCTTCTTCAAAAATCATCTTGAAATGGCTAGGCGCTTCGTTTAACAAGGTAGAAAGCCCGGAGAAGACATTTCCTCCGCCCACCATGGACAAAGCTAGATAAGTAGTTGCCAAGCCTCCTAATATTAAAAATACAACTTGGACCACGTCTGTCCAGGCTACAGCTTTGAGTCCTCCATAGATTGAATAAAGCATAGCAAACAACGCCAAGCCGATAATGCCATAGGTCATGGGCACCCCTAAAATGGTGTCCAAACTCAGAGCTCCTAAATACAATACAGAAGTCAGGTTCACGAATACATATACCAAGAGCCAAAATACCGCCATCACCGTCCTAACCCTACTGTCGTATCTTTTGAGCAGGAATTGGGGCATGGTGCTGATCCCCTCTTTCAGGTAAATGGGTAAAAAGAATATAGCCACTACCAAAAGGGTCGCTGCCGCCATCCATTCATAGGTGGATATGGCCAGTCCCAAGGCGAAGCCGGATCCTGACATACCGATGAATTGTTCCGCCGAAATATTGGAAGCAATCAAAGAGGCGCCCACGGCCCACCAGGGCAAGGCTTTACTGGCCAGAAAATAGTCGTTGGAATCCTTAATATGACCCTCCTTTTCTCTGGAAACAAAATAACCCATGAAAAGAATGATCAGACAATACCCGACAAAAATTATGAGGTCTAATGTGGTAAAATTCATGTTTATTGTTAATTAAGAACTAATTATAAAAATTTTCTTTGATCGAACTGCATATGGCTTTATCAAAGTGCTAAAGTAGTCATACTATTTAAATTTTGAATCAGCTTTAGTCATGCAATATAATCATTTAGGTCTTTTTTTGAAGGAAATAAAAAAAAATAAGCAGGTAACTTGACAAAGTCGCTGCGATCAGCCTTTTATATGCTGTACTTTCAAATCCACGCCCAAAAACCATATTCGTTGACCGACCGGGCCGGAGAAGCGCCTCTTCACCCTCGCAAAAATTCACCCCCCAACTATGCGGCTCCCTCTAGGTTTTAGGAGCCTGATTTTCTATTTTTGACCGCTGCAAATAATATCAACCGTGGAAAACAAAACGAATCAACAAGTCATTCGGCTCATTTCGAAAAACCTGATCAAGTTAATTTTAGCAGGGTGTTTGATAGGTTTCTTTCACCAATATGACAAGCTGGTAGCCGCCTTTTTGTTCTCTTATCTCGTCTATTCCCTTGTGAGGGCCTTCAGGCAGGAGGACAAGGAAAAATGGATTTATCTCATAGGTGTGGGTATTACCAGCCTGCTGGGGACATTATGTGAGACATGGGGCATCACCAACCAGTATTGGAGTTACCACAACCTCGACAATGCCAGGCAGTTTCCCTACTGGCTACCAGTTGCCTGGGGACTGGCCTTTGTGGTCATCTATAGATTGGAAAAGGAAATTATTTTGATCAAGAACATACAGTCCGTCCAATCAAAAATTCTATTGGCGCTGGTGATTTCCATGATATTCCCCACTATCGGAGAGATCGTCGTGATTAACTTAGGAGCCTGGACCTATTATTGGCCTCTACAGTTTTTTGGGGTTCCCCTTTTGGCCATTTTCCTTTTAATGGTCTTTCATACGGGGGTTAATTTTCTCCTGGTGGTACTTTGCAAGCAACTGAACATCGAAAATGCAGCTTTCTCCATGAACAGGGAATAACCGGATTGCGCTGAACGGGAGAGCATGGAATAAAAAAAACGGGAAAGCCTGCGCTTTCCCGTTTTGCAATAGCCGTATGTAAAGATTAGCCCTCTGAGCCTTGCTCAGGCAAAGCAGTCAATGGCGGCACGTTGTTTTCGTAGCCGGAATACCCTTTGTTCTGGTTGATCTGGCCTTTGGTGTTGGAGTTGATCGCTCCCGCGGGCACGGGCCACAATACATGGTAAGGACTCATGGTATACTCATCCCCATGTCTGGTCCGTACGCCCTGGTTGTAAAAATCGGTCTTCTCCATGATCCTGTCAAAGAAAAAGTTGTCATCCGAAAACGTCTCTTGGCTATATGTTTTGCCATTGTAGGCTGCTTTACCGGTTTTGGCAAATATA
>CAZHZP010000199.1:0-5012 GCA_964537165.1 uncultured Roseivirgaceae bacterium
CGCCCCCAGTGGTTGGTCCTTCCCCCCAGCATCCTCGATCTAAACCAATCGAATTCCGTTCCCGGACCTTTGGTGTAGGGTTCTCCTTCAATCTCCCAACCCCCAATGGCCGCATCAAAATCACCAAATGGCCTGAGGGTGCCCGCGCCCCTTCTTGGGGACTCCCAAGGAAACCTCAACTGGGTTCTGTCTTCCTCTTTTGCGGGGTCATAATCCCTCCCCGCTTCTACTACTGCTACAGAAAGCCCCGCTTCAGACAAGATCTTTGAGGCCATTCCACCACCTGCACCGGAACCAACGATGATCACGTCGTATTCTTCCCCAGATGATTTAATTTGAATACTCATATAGTTAATACGCTTTTTTAAAATTTTCAAAAAGTAAAACAAAAAATGCGATATAAAAAGCTTTTTCTGAAAACAGGCCTGGATTGGAAGCGGTTTGGATAAATGATGATTTTCAGCGGAACCCGTCGGTGCAGGCCAAACCTCGTCAATGGGAATGGTTGCGCCATCCATTTCAAAAAACACAAGGGGTCCGAAAAAGTCGAAAACCCCTCTCCCCATAAATGCTACGGCTATAACAGCGGCTGTAAATATTGCCAAACTGTTTCGGCCACAATTTGATGCCCTTCCTTAGAAGGATGGATCCCATCGGGTAAGTTCAAGTTGGGATCGCCCGCCACGCCTTCTAAAAGAAAGGGGATGAGGGTGACGTTACCCTCCTTTGCCAGGTCGGGGAAAATGGACTGGAAGTCCTCGCTATAGGCTTTTCCCATATTGGGCGGGATTTGCATGCCGGCTAATATAATTTCTGCCTGGGGATACTTCGTTTGGACCTTTTGGATGATTTGCTGCAGGTTCTTTTTGGTTTCCGCTACGGGGATACCCCGTAGTCCGTCATTACCGCCTAGTTCCAAAATAAAAACGTAGGGTTCGTCCTCTAAAAACCAATCCAGCCGGTTGAGTCCACTGGCGGTAGTTTCTCCGCTTAGCCCTCCATTGATCACTTGGTAATCCAAGCCCAGGCTATCGATACGATGCTGGATGATGCCTGCAAAACCCTCTTCTGGCTCCAGCCCCCAGCCTGCTGTCAGGCTATTGCCAAAAAATAAAATGTTCTTTTTTTCTTCCTGAACGGGAAGCCCTTCCTCTTGCCCATCGGTGGCAGATTGGGTTTCCTTAGTTTGTTGCCCGCATGAAAAAACCGTAAGCAGGAACAAAATAAAGGCAAAGCTTGTATATTGGGGGACTCTTATCGACATAGCTATGGGTGTTAAACTCGTTTAACTAACTCCAAAGATGAGGTGAATGTTTCCATTCCTAAAAAATACTTGAAAAATATATATGTCCATATTATCAGTAGACCAAGTCAGTAAGATTTACCAAAGCGGCAGTAGGAAGTTGACTGTTTTGGACCGTGTGAACTTTCAGGTAGCACCCGGGGAAAGCATTGCTGTCGTGGGGCCGTCCGGCAGCGGTAAGACGACGCTCTTGGGCCTGTGTGCGGGGCTGGACAAGGCTACCACAGGCAGCATTTCCCTGAATGGACATCCAATGGAAACGCTGTCCGAGGATGAGCGGGCGGCTGTAAGAAACCAGCATGTAGGCTTTATTTTTCAGAACTTCCAATTGCTTCCGACACTTACCGCTCTTGAAAACGTGATGGTGCCGCTGGAGCTGAAGAAGCGAAAAGACGCCAGGGGCAAGGCCATGGAGCTTCTGACCCAGGTGGGCTTGGGCGATAGGGCCAGCCATTATCCCTCGCAATTGTCGGGAGGCGAGCAGCAAAGGGTGTCCATCGCACGCGCCTTTGCCAACGAGCCCAAGATACTGTTTGCCGACGAGCCCACTGGCAACCTGGATACAGAAACCGGAGAGATGATTGAAGACCTTATATTTAATTTAAATAAAGCTTTGGGCACGACATTGATTCTGGTGACCCACGACAATGCCCTGGCGGCGCGTACCAATAGGATAATCTATATCAAGGGCGGGAAAATACAGGAGGGTGTCAATGCATAGATTTTCCTGGACATTGACCATGGCCTTTCGGGATTTTCGGAAAAATATTTCCCAACTCCTGCTATTTATTTCTTCGATTGTGATAGGGATAGCCGCTTTGGTGGCTATCAGCTCCTTTGGGGATAATCTGCGTAAGGATATTGACCGGCAGGGAAAGGAGCTCCTGGGCGCGGACCTTTCTTTAGAGAACAACCAGCCGTTGGGTGACCAGGATTTGGACTCCCTGGCCATGCATGTAGCCGAAGAGATCAACTTTGCCAGTATGGTTTCTTTTCCGGCCACGGGCGAAAGCCGCCTAACGCAGGTGCGGGCTTTGGAGGGGGATTTCCCCTTCTACGGAAAGTTGGAAACCCTGCCGGTAGAGGCTGAGGGAACTTTTAGAAATTCCGGCAGAAAAGCTTTGGTGGAAAAATCCCTTATGGCGCTCTTTGATGCCAAGGTAGGGGATAGTGTAAAGGTAGGGGAAGTCACCTTCGTTATCGAGGGCGAATTGCAGAGGGTTCCCGGCCAGACTGGTATCACTGCGACAGTGGCTCCGGCGGTGTTCATTCCCATGGAATACGTCGAAGAGACGGGATTGATCCAGTTTGGTAGCCGGATTCGGTATGAGCGGTACTATCAGTTTGAAGAAAATACTAATATAGAGGAGGTTATCGCCCCCTATGAAGCTGTCTGGGAAGAAGCAAAAATCGATGCGGATACCGTGGAGGACCGAAAGAGATCCACCGGGAGATCGTTCAACAACCTGTCTAACTTCTTAAGCCTGGTCGCTTTTATCGCCCTGTTGCTGGGTTGTGTCGGCGTTGCCAGTGCCGTCAATGTTTTTGTGAAGGAAAAACTTGGTTCTGTGGCGATACTCCGCTGCTTGGGTGTGTCATCCTTCCATGCCCTGATGATCTATCTGAGCCAAATCATCATTATGGGGTTAGTGGGATCTGTTTTGGGAGCTGCTGCGGGATCCCTGTTACAATTCGTATTGCCCGCAGTATTTGGAGACTTCTTACCGGTCGAAGTGAACGTCCAGGTATCCTGGGGGTCGGTTTTCTTCGGGATAGTGACGGGGCTTTTTATTTCCGTTCTTTTTGCTTTGCTTCCCTTATTGAAGATCCGGAAGGTCTCGCCGATGAACACTTTACGGCCTGAAACAGACGAAACGGGAATTTCCAGAGATCCAGTGCGGTGGATAGTGATGCTGGGCATCGTGTTGTTTATTCTTGGGTTTAGCTACTATTTGTTGGGAAGATGGGACATGGCTTTGGGCTTTGCGGCTTTTGTCCTCTTTGCCTTTGGGATCCTTTGGCTGATGGCGACGGGAATTATGTGGGGCATCAGGAAATTCCTTCCTACTTCCCTTCAATATCCCCTTCGACAGTCGTTGTCTAATCTCTACAGACCCAACAATCAGACCATTTCCCTTATTGCCACGATCGGGCTAGGTACCGCGATGATCAGCACGTTGTTTTTTATCCAAAACCTTTTGTTGGAAGAAGCACAGTTTGCAGAAGAAGGCGAGCAGCCAAATATGTTGCTGTTCGACATTCAGTCCGCCCAGGTAGGAGAGGTGAGGGATAAAGTGCTTGGAAGCGGAATTCCGGTATTACAACAGGTTCCCATCGTTACCATGGGGCTGTTGGAAATCAATGGATTGGACAAATCCGATAACGAACAGCTTGAAGAAGAAGACCGAAGATCCCGTTCCTTATATAACAGAGAATTTCGGGTCACTTACCGGGATAGCCTCATCGATTCCGAACGCTTGGTCGCTGGAAAGCTCCGGCCGGTCAAGAATCCGGGAGACAGCGTTTTTGTGTCCTTCGATAAGAATTATGCAGAAAGAACAGGAGTGAATCTCGGGGACCAAATTATTTTCAATGTACAGGGAAGACCGTTGATCACTTACGTGGGGAGTTTCAGGGACATCAGTTTCAGGCAGCTCTCGACCAATTTTCTGGTTTTGTTTCCCGAGAATGTGTTGAACAATGCGCCTCAGTTTCATGTCATCATTACTAAAACCAAGGATGACGGCCAAGCTGCCGCTTTGCAACGGGAGATTTTGCGGGAATTCCCCAACATTTCCATGGTCAACTTGGCCATGGTGGTTGAGACCCTGGAGGATTTGCTCGGAAAAATCAGCTTTGTAATCCAGTTTATGGCTATGTTCAGCATCCTGACCGGGATATTGGTGTTGATCAGCTCGCTGATCATCAGCAAATACCAGCGGGTAAGGGATAGCATTCTGCTACGCACCTTGGGAGCAAGTAGCCGGACGGTAAGCCTAATCAACACCTTTGAGTATTTCTTTTTGGGGAGCTTGGCCTCGTTCAGTGGGATTGCGCTTTCGTTGTTGGCCACCTATCTTCTGAGCACCTACATGTTTGAGTTGCCTTTCCGGTGGGCGTGGACAGAGGCTTTTATAGTGTATATGGTGATTACGGCGGTGACCGTCTTATTAGGTTGGCTGAATGGCAGGAATATTATCAACAGGTCTCCCATGGAAGTGCTGCGTTAAGTACTTGAAGAGGCACGGCGGTCACGACTGCCTGCCGGGGTGAGCTGATGGGCGACACGCCGAGTCTGGGTAGGCCAGGGTAAAGTTAACTGCCCCAGAGCGGTTGGCCGTCCAAAAAGTTCGGTTATCACCGGCGTTCATAGCGGCTTAACTGTTAACAGGTTATCGAAACAATATGGAAAGAATAGATGAGGTTTTTGAAATAAATGTCGATAAAGTGTTATTTGTTCCGAACCTTCCATAAATTCGTCTCGTTGAAACCATTATTGATAGAAGCAGGGATTAATGGCTTGTTCACCCCTATACCCAAACATTAAATCTCCTTGGCATATTTGGCATAGTTTATGAAAGTAGGAATTAATAAAATTTCTGCTAGAAAAATTCGAACTAAGGCAATTTAAGTTTATAGAATCTAAAATAATAGTATACATTTGTATTCTAGAGCGGAAATAAATAAGTTTGGAATTAAAATTATAACC
>CAZHZP010000200.1:0-4977 GCA_964537165.1 uncultured Roseivirgaceae bacterium
TAGTGGGTTATGGCACCCAGAAGAAGGTGAACTTGACCGGGGCGGTCAGTACGATCTCTTCAGCTGAAATCGTCAACCAGCCGGTGGGGCAGACTTCCATGGCCTTACAAGGGATCGCTCCCGGGGTCACGGTCACCCAAAGATCAGGACAGCCGGGAAGTGACGGCGGGATTATCCGTATCAGAGGCGTAGGCACACTGGGGGAAAGAGATCCTCTTATCATGGTAGATGGGGTAGAAACAAATTTAAATAATGTCGATCCCAACGAAATAGAAAGCATATCTATTTTGAAAGATGCCTCCTCAGCAGCCATTTATGGTGCCAGGGCGGCCAATGGAGTAGTTTTGGTGACCACGAAAAGAGGGGTTGAAGGAGTAAGGGTAAATTATAATATGTATGCGGGATATCAAGTCCCCACTGCATTGCCGGATATCGTCGGCGCCTTGGATCACATGATATTGACCAATGAAGCATACACCAATATTGGCAATACCGCTCCATACACCCAGGAGCTTTTAGATGAGTATAGAGCAGGAATGCCTTCCGACAGGTATCCTGATACGGATTGGCAAAAATTGACGATGAGCAATTCGTCCTTTATGCATAACCATAACATCAGTATAAATGCCGGCAGTGAAAAGACCAAGTTGTTTGGCTCCGTCAGTTTTATGGAGCAAGGTGGCATCATCCCTAATACCGACTTTACAAGGGTGAATATCCGTCTTAATTCGGATATTAAAATCACCGAAAAGCTGACAGCTTCTTCTGATATTTTTCTCCGAAGAACCGTTCAGAATGAGCCCTCAAGCGGGACAGACTATGTTTTTCATTGGATGAGAAGGATTCCAGCCACGGAGGTCGGCGTTTTGTCCAACGGCAGATACGGGGAAGGCTGGAATGGTGACCATCCATTGGCCAGGGCAAAAGACGGAGGCCTGCGGACCGCCGAAAGCCTGGATGCGGTGTTAAACTTTCGTCTGGATTACAAAATCACTGATTGGCTTTCGGCGGAAGTAATGTATGCACCAAAATTCTGGAACCCGCATGTCAAAAACTTTTCCAATATCACGCAAACCTATGCGAGGGACGGCGTTACGCCGACCCACTTCATACCCCAGCGAAATTCACTTACCGAACGATTTGACCGGGAACTGTACAATAACCTGCGGGCCATTGTCACCGTGGATAAAACATTTAATGATTCGCATACCATAGGTTTTACCGGCGGATTCCAACAGGAAGACCAAATCAATAAATGGATCTCAGCCCGTCGCGAGGTTTTCCCTTTGCCGGAATATCAGCAGATCAACGCAGGAAACCGGGCCAATGAGTTAACCGGGGGATCGGCAAGCCACTGGGCCCTGTCCTCCTTGTTTGGAAGGGCTACTTATAATTTCAGGGAAAGGTACCTGTTTGAAGCCAATGTCCGAAGGGATGGTTCTTCCCGGTTTGCGGATGGCAACCGCTTTGGGGTGTTCCCCTCTTTTTCTGCCGGATGGAGGATTTCCGAAGAAGCCTTTATGCAAGGTGTGCCCTTCGTTGACCAGTTGAAATTACGGGCGTCCTGGGGGCAATTGGGAAACCAGAATATCGGCTTGTACCCCTATGCCTCATTCATGGTAATAGGGGGAGATGGCCAGGATTATGTATTCACCAATGCCAATGCACCGGGAGCAGCCCTCAATGCTATGGCCAATTCAGATATCCGCTGGGAAACTTCTGAATCTACTGATGTCGGTCTGGAGTTTAACCTATGGGGCAAACTGGATGTGTCTTTCGATTATTACTACAGGTTGACCAAGGACATCCTGCTTCCCTTAAATATCCCGCTCACGCTGGGTTTAGGCGCACCCTATCAAAATGCCGGAACCGTGGAAAACAAGGGTTACGACCTGATGATCAACTACCGCAACCGGGTGGGCGAAGTCAACTACGGCGTGATGGTCAATTTCTCAGATGTGAAAAACAATATCGTTGATATGAGGGGAATAGAAAATACAGGCAGGACGGTCAACAGAGAAGGTTCTCCTATAGGTTCGTTTTTTGGTTATGTCGCAGATGGACTCTTTCAGTCGCAAGAAGAAGTGGACAATCATGCCACCCAATTCGGTAACGTGGGCCCTGGAGATATCAAGTACAAGGACTTAAACAATGACGGGACGATCAACGATCAGGATCAAACGGTATTTGGAAGCCCGATCCCCAGATATACCTTTGGCGCCAGGCTTAATGCGGATTATAAAGGTTTTGATATTTCCATGTTTCTTCAAGGCGTGGGCAAGGCGGATGGCTATCTATACGCCCAAGGCGTAATGCCGTTCTTTCTTGGCGGAACTGTTCAAGAGCAACACAAAGACCGGTGGACCCCGGATAATCCAGATGCTTCTTACCCGAGATTAGCTTGGAATCAGACTAACAATGAGCAAACCTCCAGCTTCTGGATGAAAAATGCCGCCTATCTAAGATTACAAAATCTGCAAATAGGATACACCTTTCCCAAAAGCATCATGGAATCTGTCAAGATCCAAAATCTCAGGATCTATATAAGTGGTAGAAATCTCCTGACCTTTGACAATTTCTATGAGGGGTATGACCCGGAAGCACCTGTCAGTAACGGGGGCTGGTATCCACAAATGACCACTTATACCATGGGATTAAATGTAAACTTCTAACTAAGTTGAAATGAAACGACTGATAAACATATTTACTATCCTCCCCCTCCTGCTGGCTCTGGGCTCCTGCGAGGACTATTTGGACAGGGCACCTTTGGATGTGCCGTCGGATGATACCTTCTTCGCCAATGAAACGGAACTGGAAATGGCAGTAACAGGGGTGTACAACAGGCTTTGGTTCAATACTACAGAAGGCAACCCATTTATGCTAACTTTTGATTTCGCATCCGATGATGGCTGGGACAGGAACGGCGGGGCATTACAGGCTTTGGGTAGAGGGGAACAAAACTCCGATAATGCCTATACCAACTCGTTTTGGTCCCACTTCTACCGGGCCATCGGAAGGGTAAACTTCATCGTTTCCGGCTCCCCTCACCTGGCGGAGCAGATGGACAGCGAAAAGTATAACCGATTGGTAGGTGAAGCCCGGTTTCTGCGGGCCTACTTCTATTCCTATCTAGCAGAGCTGTATGGCGATGTGCCTTTGATCACTGGTACACTTTCATTGTCAGAATCGCAAACTCCAAGGACACCGAAAGCCGAGGTGGTTGATTTTATCCTGGCAGAATTGGATGAGATCGCTGATCACCTACCCTCCGATGTAGTTACCAAGGACAGGGTGACACGAGGTGCTGCCTTGGCATTAAAATCAAGAGTAGCCTTGTGGAACGAAAGGTGGGAAGAGGCGGCCTCCGCGGCAAAAATATTAATGGACGAAGAAGGCTACGAAATTGATGAAGATTATGAAGGGCTCTTTCTATTTGGCTCGGAAAATTCCCCGGAGATTATCATGCAGGTACAATACCTAAGAGGGGTCCAAACCCATAACTTGCCGAGGAACTTCCTCTCAAGAATGGCTTTGGGCCATTCTAACAAAAAGCCACCACAGGATATGGTGGATACCTATGACTGTATCGATGGCCTTCCTATAGATGAATCTCCCCTCTTTGATCCCCAAAACCCCTTTGAAAACAGAGATCCCAGGCTGGAATATACTTTGGTAGTTCCTGGAAGTAGATTAATAAACCACATCTTTGACACCAACCCTGAAGTGGAACAGGTTCTGGATTTCAGTCAAGATCCACCGGTAATGGTAGAAAATATAGAAGCTGATCATGCCTATGCTTCTTTTACGGGCTACTTGTACCGAAAACATGTAGATCCTGCCAATTACCCTACCGATGTATCTTCTAGTGAACAAAATCTGAACCTGTTCCGACTGGCTGAAGTCTTATTGAATTATGTGGAAGCCAAGGTTGAACTGAACGAACTGGATGAGTCCGTGTACGAAGCCATCAATGCCATCCGCACCCGACCCTCCGTCAATATGCCTCCCAT
Source organism: uncultured Roseivirgaceae bacterium (assembly GCA_964537165.1). GTDB lineage: Bacteria > Bacteroidota > Bacteroidia > Cytophagales > Cyclobacteriaceae > DATGMS01. Next base: position 4,011 of record CAZHZP010000200.1, read on the forward strand.
CCTTCCAGGCAAAACCCAAGAGGAACTTAGAAATATCGTACGCAAAGAGCGGAGGCACGAAATGGGCATGGAGGGGCTACGCTATTTTGACATCCGCCGATGGAGAATCGCGCATGAAGTCATACCCGGGCCGCTTCGAGGCAGGGTCAACCGCTACAGTGGAGGCGGGTGGCTGAACGAGCCTCCCGCTATTGATGAGATAGGTACGCCCAGCTATGACCATATCAGCAATGCGAACGAAATGGTGGTCATAGAGACGCGTAATTTCAATCCGGAGAGAGACTACTTGTGGCCCATCCCGCGGATCGAACTCGAGACGAACCCCTCGCTTACCCAAAACCCGGGGTATTGATCTCGCCAAAGATCAACTATTATTTACCTGTTCCCTCACTTGGGAACAGGTAAAATTCTATACTAGATGCTTAAAGCGAATAGCTTCTTTAGCATGACAACAGGTTCTTGCTTAAGATTTCTATTTTTGATTTTCCAGTCCAGCAAATCGAGATGGAAACCGGAAAGATTTATCAGGCGAACATCTTTAGAGATCTTACAACACCGACCGAAATAATGCAGACTTATAAACCCATAACCTACATATTCTCCGATGAAAAAAACACCTAAGATCAAGAACTGGTTGGCGATCATTCTCCTTGCCCTCACGCTTGCCTGCCAACCCAGCCAAGAACAGGAAGAAGTGACCGACCTAGTGATATATGGCGGTACTTCGGCAGCCATTACGGCCGCCGTTCAGGCTAAAAGGATGGGCAAATCCGTTATCGTGATTTCACCGGATGTCCACTTGGGGGGTTTAACCTCCGGGGGACTGGGATTTACCGACACAGGAAAAAAGGAAGTGATCGGCGGGATCTCCAGAGAGTTTTACCAAAAGGTATATGACCACTACCAATCCGATGAGGCATGGCAATGGCAGGACCGCGCTGAATATGGCAACAAGGGCCAAGGTACC
>CAZHZP010000201.1:0-4956 GCA_964537165.1 uncultured Roseivirgaceae bacterium
CTGATCTTTTTCTGAGCAGGATTTTATCCTTGAGTTCCATAAGCACATTCTTCATATTGTTGCGAATACTGGTAATCAGATGAAGCCCATCTAAGAACAACCCCTGTGTTAACTGATTAGAAATGTAGCCTTTGTCTGCGTAAAGTTTTCCTTTTAGGGCTTTGATAAATGACTTGTTTTTCAAGGGTTCCCGGTCGTCAGTGTTGCCGGGGGTGATGACGAAGTTTAGCATTTCTCCTTTGTCATTAATAACTATATGTAGCTTAAAACCAAAGAAATACCCCATAGTTGACTTGCCTACTTGTGCCAAGCCTTCGAATACTTTGTTCCTCTTTATGCGTTTGTTTTTGCATACCCTTATAGGAGTAGAGTCAATAAAGGAGATGCCCGTCCCTTCTCCCAAACAACACGTTTTCATGAAGACTGACATAGGTAAGGTAGCTGCTTGCATAAGCTCTACAAACCTGTTGTAAGAGACGGTATTGGGGAACAAATCTGACTGATGCTTTTGTACATAATACAGGTAAAAGTGCTTGATGTTTTTAAACCCTCCGGAGTGAAACAAAATCATGATTGTAATCACTTCACTACAGCTCATCCTAGGCTTCCTCTTAGGTTCATTGCCTAATGTATGTTTTTTGATGGTTTGCTCAAATTCAAGGCAAAATTCATCAACTAGATAGAAAATTTCAGTAATTTTATTGTTGGATAGAACCATGTGATATACTTGTATATGTTTGAAATTCAGATACTTAAATATACTCAAGTACACTGGTTCTATCTATATTTACATCCCAATAATTCTACATTTTATTAATCAAACTCAGGTTAATATATTATTTTGCATATCTCTAAAAATAAGAAATAAAGAAAATCACACAGTTGTACTTCAATTACAGCCACGCTGAAGCCACCAAAACAAGCTATAGGGTCTGAGGCCACGCAGCTTCCAGGATCATTTGAAACAATTTATACATAAACCCAACCTTTTAAAAAACCAACTCATGAGACGGATGAACAACTTGACATGGTGTTTCCTCATTATTGCTCTATTTTACATCTCAGCCTGCACCCCCGCGAAAGAAGAAGCCCAGGACGGGGTAGTGGATACCAAGTTTGGCCAAGTATCCGGCAGCTTTAACGATCCGGTCCATGCGTTTAAGGGAATCCCCTATGCGCAGGCAGAAAGATTTATGCCTCCACAGGATCCCGATGCTTGGGAAGGCGTACGGGAAAGTAATGAATTCAGTCCGGTAGCCAAGCAAGTAGTCGCTTGGATCGACGAATCCAATATGGACGAAGACAAGCTCTTCAGCCTAAATATCTGGACACAGGGCATTAATGACGGCAAAAAGCGTCCTGTCATGGTTTGGTTGCACGGCGGCGGCTTTCATGTAGGCAGCAGCAACGACCCCATGACTTATGGGGAAGCCATGGCTAAAAAAGGGGATATTGTCTTCGTTTCCTTAAACCACCGGTTAAATATCCTTGGTTTTCTGGATTTATCCGCAGCCGGGGCTCAATATGAACATGCTGCGAATGTGGGCATGCTGGATATCGTCAAAGCCTTGGAATGGGTGCGGGATAATATTGCGGCGTTTGGGGGGGATCCCTCCGATGTGACCATTGTGGGTGAATCGGGAGGAGGCGGCAAGGTGGGCACCCTGATGTGCATGCCGGATGCCGAAGGATTGTTCCGCAAAGCCATCATCCAAAGCGGCACCCTAATAAACACCATGACCCGGGAAAAGTCACAGCAACTGGGCATGGCCGTACTTGGAAATTTAGGAATCACGGCCGACGAGGTGGAAAAAATCAATGCGGTGGACTATGCCGACCTGGTAGAAGCAGGGAATGATGCCATTGCCCGGCTTCATGGCCCCAGAACACCCGGATCTCCCACCATGTTTGGCTTTGCTCCTTCTGTAGATGGCAAAATACTGGTACAGCAGCCTTTCAGTCCGGGTTTTGCCGAATTCTCGAAAGACATCCCCTTGATGATCGGCACCACACTGAATGAGCTAGTCAGAACATCTTACGGGGAAAAAGAATTGACCATAGAAGAAGCAAAAGAACGCCTGGCAAGCACTTACGGCGACAAAACGGATCAATACGTTGCGCTATATGCTACCTCCTATCCCGAGTATACCCCCCAGGATTTACTTTCTGTTGATGGCGTATTCAGACCCTTTACCATTCGGACGGCAGATGCCTGGTCTGCAACTTCCAACGCTCCGGTCTACACCTATCTCCTGGGCTGGAAAAGCGACGTAGATGATGCATCACGGGGTTCTTTTCACGGCTTGGACATTCCTTTGGCCTTCTATACGGTTGATCTCCGGGCGGACTGGACAGGCGATACCGAAGAAGCCTGGCAATTGTCCGACAAGATGAGCGCGGCATGGATCAACTTTGTGAAGACCGGAAATCCTAACGTAGACGGTATTCTTCCTCAATGGGAACCTTACACACCGGAAAACGGCGCCACCATGTACTTCGACAATGAAAGCCACATTGTCCATAACCACGACAGGGCGCTCATGAATTTTATTATGCCGCTCGACTAAGCTCAAGAAAAGCCCTCCGATGAGGGCTTTCTTATTTGCTCCGGATAGACCCGGTGCTACTGCCTCCTTCAACCCTACAGCGGTGGCAAAATGGAAGCTGAACGCTGGATGGCGGATGCTTGGATGTGTGTAGCGATAATGATGGAGTTGACGGCTGGTGCAGTTGTCGCGGGTCTGTGACCTGGGAACCTTAGTGCTTTGTGCTTTCGTGGCCAGCTAAAACACGGATTTGGGTTATACGAAGTCTTGGACTTCGCATTCCTTGTGGGGTCGTCCGGGAAAGCTGTAGGGCCTCCATAATTTGACGCTCAGAGCGATGTGTCTCGTGACCAGCCAAAACCCCTCAAGGCCACATTACCTATGCTTTTAACATCGGCACTGCCCGCTTGCATAGCTGGATAGCCAGGCCCCATGGATCCCTCAGCATGACCAGATGAGAACCATCTTCCAACACATCATCACTGAGCAACTCCGCACCGGCTTCTATGAGCCGTTCCTTGTCTTGCGTAGGATGGTCCGAAACAAAGGCAGTATGCAAAGACAATGGATGGAACTGCTGGTAATCAAGCACCGCCGCCTTGGGGTTGTTATAGATCTCCAACATGATGGTGCCGCTGTCGTCGGCCATAAAAATCATATAGGGAGATTCCTCCATTTTCTTCACGATGCGAAGTCCAAGATGGGCTACATACCAGTCCGCCAGCTGCAAGGGCTCCGCGACATTGAGGGCAAAATGTTCAATTTTCATGTTTGCTAAAATAAGGGATGGTCTACCAACGTAAAGACCAATATAGCCAAATAACCTGTAATATTGTTTTTGCCCGGCATGGCTGAAGAATCAGTGCGCCATTTCAGGCTTACTCCATATCCAGTTCTATCCTAATAAAAGCCGGCTATTCCTCAAAATCCTGCATCAGCCATATCTTGCCACCATGGACAAATGCACGAGGCGCCATCTTCAGTGGTAAAGGCAGCGGTGCCTCCGTCAGCAGCTTATTATCATTCATTACCATCTAACTAAAAGATGCATGTCTGGAACAAGGTTTGTTTCAAAAAAGCCAATCTACAGCCACGTTGCTGACACATAGAACCAATTCAATCCATCTGTGAATCTAAGAAAACAATCATTGATATAAACCGATATAACATGAATAAAACCATTGTATTAAAAGAAAGACCGATCGGAACACCCAGCCCCGATCATTTTGAGTTTATAGAAGAGGAAAAACCGTCTATTCGGGAAGGTGAAATCCTGCTCAAAGCCATCTATGTTTCCGTCGATCCCTATCTCCGTGGGAGGATGAGCGATGCCAAATCCTATGTTCCGCCATTCAAACTCAACGAGCCCATTCAGTCGGGGCTGGTTGCCGAAGTCGCCGAGTCCAACCACCCGGATTTTAAAAAGGGGGATTACATCACCGGCAATTTGGACTGGAAGGAATTCCAGCGCTCCGATGGCAAGGGCTTAACGAAAATAAAAAACACGGAAGTCAGTCTGTCCGCCTATCTCGGCGTATTGGGCATGACCGGGTTGACGGCCTATTTAGGTTTAACGGAAATCGGAGCGCCCAAACCGGGTGAAACCCTGGTGGTTTCCGGCGCTGCGGGTGCGGTAGGAAGTATCGTGGGGCAAATCGGCAAGATCATAGGCTGCCGGGTAATCGGTCTGGCCGGTACAGATGAAAAGGTCAGTTTGCTCAAAGATAAGTTCGGCTTTGATGAGGCGGTCAACTACAAGACGACTGAAGACATCAAAGCGGCCATCGCCAAGGCTGCCCCCGATGGGGTGGATGTGTATTTTGACAATGTTGGCGGCGAGATATCGGATGCCATTCTGGTCAATGTCAACCCATTTGGCCGGGTGGTGGTCTGCGGCGCCATCTCCCTTTACAATGAAACGGAAATCCCGACGGGTCCGAGGGTACAGCCCCTTTTGGTAAAAAACCGCATCCTGATGCAGGGATTTATCGTGTCCGACTTTGCGCCGAAGTTCCCCGAAGCCATCCACCGCCTCAGTCAATGGCTGGAAGAAGGCAAACTCACTTATTCCGAGACCATCGTCGAAGGATTTGAAAAGATCCCCGGGGCGTTTATCCAGCTGTTTGAAGGGAAGAACAAGGGCAAGATGGTGGTGAAGGTGTAGGGGAGACCGAAACCGGAGAAGGCGGCCGGATAACGGATGCCGGATGTTTCGGCGTCACCCGGAAGCCTGAAAGGCTTCAACAACAATAACCGCGGGTGCAGCCCGTGGCAAAGCCGTCCCCTCCCCCTTTACAGCCCCAGCGGGGTTGAACAGCAACAACCTGGCGAAGGACGTAAAGCGAATGATAGGTGGCTGGAGATGAGAGTCTCGTTTTGAATCAGCTGCCGCCCTCCACAACTTGATAAA
>CAZHZP010000202.1:0-4953 GCA_964537165.1 uncultured Roseivirgaceae bacterium
GAAAATAGCTTAGTAGGCGCCCCCACAAATTACCTTGACGCGGGGATGGTCGGTGCTTTTGAGGTAATAGCAGGCGTTTTGTACTACCTCAACATCCTCAGCGCCGTCTCAATCAAAGTATCCCGGTTTCTCCTGAGATCCGTGTCCCGCATTTGCACCGGCACATCCACCGGCACGCCGGGCTCGATCTGCTCCCCGGTGAGATTGATCGTCTGGGTGACCGACAGGCGATACTGCCAGCCGTTGGGAAGCTCTCCCGAGGACGGAGCCCCTCCTCCCCCGCCCGTCTGATCTCCCAATATGGTCACATTCGGCAGTGTCTTCATCATCTGCGCAAAAAAAGAGGTGGCACTGTAACAGGCCCGGTTGGTCAAAACGATCACCTTCCCATTATACCGACGGCCTGCCCTTGAGGGAAACGTAAGCGTCGTCCACTCAGAAAAATCCTCCGCGCCGGGACCGGTCTTTCGCCGCTCTTTGGCATAGGCTACCTCCTCCTCCGTAAAGCAGGATGCCAGTTTCCGCGCATTGCTCAAATTCCCGCCCCCGTTATTGCGCACATCAATGATGATCCCTTTGAGCGGAGAGGCCCTTTGCATGATAATATCTAAGTGGCTCTCAGCGATCTCACTGGAGAAGGAGGGATAATAAATATACAGCACCGACTCAATGATCTGGTTCCTCAGCGGCCCGGTGAGCCGAAAATCACGGCCGAGGTAGTGACGTTCCATGACCGTGGGATCAAAATTGGCGGGATGTCCCAGATACCAATCCCAGTTCCTGCTACGGTCAAACTCCGAAGTGAGGTTGACATGGCCGTCTTTCAGTTCATACAACATATCGCCCATCAAATCAAACAACTCCTGCCGGCCCATCTGCTCGGTGACCAAGGGCCTGTACTTGTCCCTGATTTCCTCCCAATCAATCTCCTTAAGCTCAAAAAATGAGTAGCGGTTCTTTACATCCTGCCATAGAAAATCAAAATTGGAAAGGTTGTCGCTCTTGGGGTCGGGGCTGAGGAGCTGTTCTTCACAGGAAACCAGAAATAGGGAAAGTCCCAACAGGAATAGGATAGCTGCTCTTTTCATAGGCGTGCGGCGAGACTAATAAACCATGTCCCTCCGCTCTGGGTGACTGCATTGGAGGAATTTAACCGATAAAACTCATAATTGTAGCCCAAAGAAAGCTTGTTTCCGGACTTTAACGGATAGACGAAACTCGGCCGGATACCGAAGCTAATGGAATTTCCCGGATGGGCTAACCGCACGGAATGCACCAGGCTTTTGGGGACCGAAGACTCCCGGTTCAAAAACCCCTCCGGATAGCTGGAAGTATAAGAAGGCCGGATCATCATTCCGATCAATTGGACATTAGCGGAGCCGGCCAGGTACACTTCCCGGCTGTTTAACCTGAAGGGATAACGATAGCGAAGCGCTGGCCCGATGTTGGAAAAGTATTCGTAATGGTCATTGAAGTTCACAAAATATGGATTGAACCGGTGGCTGAACACATTGTTGATATGCCAGCCCCATTCCACGGGTTTTTTGCCGTCGGCTTTCCGGTGATAGAATGTAGACCATTGGAGGTTACCCCGCCGATAGTCGATGGGGTTTTGGTATTTGTTTCTCTGCATGCCCATAGCCAGGTCCAACACAAGTACCGTGGTGTGTTTAGGGCCGATCCTTTCCCAGCCCATCCCTACGTAGAAGCCATAACCCGCATACAACAAGGGCGACATTCCCTTATCACGGCTCCCGATATGTTCTACACCGCTGTTAATCCGGAAGTAATTGCTGGTTTGGGCGGAAGCTATCGCCGAAAAGCAGACCACCGCTACAAAGACGGGAATTGATTTGATACAAAAAGTAGAGGTTAATTTATTTTTGGGGTTCATCTGATTCTTTTCCGCCTAAACAATGGATGTACCTGGATCCTCATTGAAATGGTCGCCTTCCCAGTTTGGGAAAGTTTCTCATAATCTAAGGAAAATATTTTAATATTCCATACGACCGCCATGATGGCCCGTGATTTCCGTCCTGCCCCGCACCTCATCCGGTCTCCCGTATTACGGATTTCCTATAGACTATTTGAGCAGGGGTCTGACCCACTACCTTTTTTCCAGCCAATAGTACCGCTTTCCGGTGGCCTCCAGTAACGCTTCCTCGTTACCGGCGATGATGCTTTCGACCAGCTCCTCCACCAATTTCAAATCCCAAATGATCGAAGCAGTCCGGACGTGGTAGCTTTCTTCCAATTGGTTCTTGACCGCCTCTTCACAGATGATATAATCGTAGGAACCCAACAGTTCCTCGTAATTATCCGCAGGAAGATCGGTCATATAATAATCCTTGCCCAGGCCGATGCGGATCTTGCTACCGGTATGCAGGTGGCCTATAAAGGCAATTTTGCTCCCTTTGGGAATTTGGTGTTGCGTTACAAACTCCTTCACCTGTGTCCCTTGGTGGGGTAAGGATAACTGGTACGTAATAAAAGAGAGGTTAAAGAAAATCAGCATCATGGCAATACTCAGCCACAGGTAGCTGTTTTTCCCTCTGCGGATGCCAAGGAACATGCCCGCCAATGTCCCGGCAGAAAGCACCATCCCGAGGTACACCCAGGCGGTGGACCCCAATCCCAGGTTTAAGAACCAGCCGCCTGCCAACACCACCACATTCAGACTAAAGAGAAAATATAGAAATGCTTTGGCAACTTTTCCTGAAGCAATGGAAGGACTCTGGACCAACAGCCAGGCCAGACCCACCGCGGCGAGCGGCGTGACGGGCAACAGGTACCTTTCGTAGAACTTGACCACCAAGGCCGACATCAATATAATGCCAATCACCCATAACGCCACCCACCAAAAGAAGGCTTTGTTTTGATGGAGCAGGGCCTTTGTTTTTTCTTTGATATTCTTTAACCCTAAAAAGAACCAGGGGAAAAACAAGGCAAACATCAATACGACAGCCAGTAAAAGATTCTTGAGGGCTGTCCAGCCTCTTCCGGTCACCCTTTCCCCTACCTGATCCCCTAAAAAGGAATCTAAATAGGTAGCGCCGAATTTCAAATACATGGCGACAAACCAAAAGACCGCGATGACCAGGGCCACCAAAATCGCGGGCAAATGCAATAAAGTTGTCCAACCGATGCGCTGCCAGGGATTGAACAACAAATAAAGCAAGCCCAAGCCGCCGATCGCCACCGCAGGCAGGCCCTTCGCCTGAAAGGCCAGTGCCAATCCCACATAAATCAGCCAGAGGTACTTTTTAGGAGCGGCATCGCCATGCCTCAACATGCCCGCAAATCCCAAAGCGCTGATGGTGATGCTCAAGGCCAACACAATATCCGGAATAGAACGCGTACTGCTAAAAATCAAAACCGGATGGCTGGCCACAATCAAACTGCTCAAGGTGGCGATCCTTCGGTCGGAAAACGTCACCATCGCGATCTTGTAAACCAACACTACGGTCATGGCTCCGGCAAGCAAAAAGAATATCCTGGAGGAAAAAGGTGAAATACCGAATAACTCAAAGCCGGCTAAAACGCCCCAATAGGTCAAGACGGGCTTTTTAAACCGCAATTCCCCGCTACCCAGATAGGTAGTCAGATAATCCCCGTTTTGCACCATCTGTACCGCTGCATCGGAGTAGTACATCTCGTCGGGATAATGCATATGGAAATCCAGGGCAAATGGTCCGATCAAAACCGCAAATAGTAAAGCGATAAACCAAGGTGATTCGTAAATAGGGTTAGATTGGCTGGTGATCCTGCTCATAATTGACAATAAAAGCCAAAGTTAAGCAGGCTTTTGGTGGATTTCTACCGTTCGTAAGGATTAAGAAGTTTTAGCATGTTTGTTTTGTAGCGAAATCCCCTTACAGCTGACAAAATGCGGGATAAAAATCAGGAAGGGCTTGGAATCCCGAATCAAATGACATATTTTAGAGTGTCAAATGAAAAAGCCATGGGGCACGACAGAAAAAACACAGGAAAAAACGGGGAGAAGGAAGCACCGCCAAAATACAAGCCTTCCTATTCACAAAAGGAATCCCCTATCCCATCCAAAAGCCGGGAGGCAGCTATAAAAAATAAGGTTTTGGCAGATGAAAATCCGGCACTACCCTCACAATCCTTCAAGGTGACCAGAGGTGGGAAAGAAAAGGAATATACCGTCCACACGGGCTATGGGTATTTTATCCCCTCTTTGCAAAAAGCAGAAAACATGCTCCAGGTAGCTAAAGTAGTAGAAGAAGGCTTCCAATCGGCGGAGATTGGGCCGATTTTGGACTATTTGGGGTTTAAGGTTGCTGATATCGCCAAAGCCGCATCCGTATCTGCCAGCACGGTATCGAGATGGCATCCCAACACCTCTATTGGGATTCCTGGCTCGAATCAGTTTTTCCGGATTGATCAGGTGATCAGAAAGGGGGTTGATCTCTTTGGTGACCTGGACGATTTAAAGAGCTGGCTGCAGAGCCCTAACCTTGCTTTGGGGAATGCGGTTCCCGCCCAATTAATCACGACAGCAATCGGTGTGGAGCTGGTTGACGAAGCATTGGATGCGCTTCACTATGGCAATGTGATGTAAATCCTATGCGGTATTACAGGATAATGTCCGAAACTTATTATAAAAATCCTTTTAGCTGTTCTGCTAACGGAGGACGCTGGAATCCCAAAGGCTCAAGAATGATCTATGCGGCGAGTGCGCCGACGGTTGCGCTTCTGGAATATTTATGCATCAAAGGAACGGCTGTCGGCAGCAAGGCTTGGCATATGATCGTCTATGAAATTGCGGATGAAACATGGATAGGCACACTTGAAAAAGAAAGCCTCCCTAAGGACTGGAACATATTGCCGCATGGCAAAGCCACGCAGGATTTTGGTAAAGCCTGGCTTGAGGAAATGGAGTTTCCTTTTCTGAAAGTACCATCTTCAAGGGTAAGTTTGGCATTTTAT
>CAZHZP010000203.1:0-4887 GCA_964537165.1 uncultured Roseivirgaceae bacterium
TCCCAGCGAAAGTCGTTATTTTGGACAGGCACAATATTCAACAACATCTCCACTCCCTGATTTCTGCTTTCACCCACATTGATTAATTGGTTGGTGTAGCCCGATGCATCGGACACCTGTGCGCTAAGGATCTGGTCGGAGGTCAGCTTATTGTAATAAGTCAGATCAAGCCCAACCCGGTCATTGAAAAACCTCATTTCCAATCCTGCCTCCCATTCCGACACCCGCATGGGACGGAGATCGGCGTTAGGCACCGTAGCGGAATTGATAATCCCGATAGGCTGCAACTGGTCGGACCGGTTGGGGAACTGGTTGTTTTCAACCCGGTAAAAAAGATTGTTCGAATAGGGGCTGACGTCGGTATCACTCCCCACTTCCGCATAGCCGGCCCGGATTTTACCAAAGGAAATCCAGGCAGGGAAATTCTCAAAAGGCTGAGAAAACACGAAACTACCGGTAACGGAGGGATAAAGAATGCTTCTGTTAGCTTCGGAAAGGGTGGAAAACCAATCATTCCTTAACGTCCCGTTCAGGAACAAAGCGTCTTTGTAAGACAGCTCCAGCATTCCGTAAACGGAGTTAACCTTTCTTTCGGAAATTTCGTAAAGCGGATCCTTTGTCCTGCCGTTCATCACCGTATAGAGATCCCGCACCACAAAATCCACCACCTCTACGTTGTTCCGGTCAGAACGGCGGTACATTTGGTTTCCTCCCAGATTCAGGCCCACTCCAAAATCCCCGAAAGTCCGGTTGGCGCCCAGCAAAAAGTCCATATTGAGTTCCCTAAACCGGCGGTTGTCCTGCACATAATCCCCGTTGACATAACCTTCAGGCGCATTGGGCAAAGACGCCGTGCCTGTGGGGAAATTATATTCCTGGTCCCTGACATAAAAATCCTGCCCTACCCGGCCCTGGATATAGATCCAGTTGGTGATGTCGTAACGTGCCGTCAGGTTGCCGAATATCCGGTCCCGGCTGACATTGTCAAACCTTTCGTAAGCCGCCCAGTAGGGATTGGTCCGGTTTCTAAACCTGGAGAAAACCGACTCATTGCCGTTTTCATCCGCCATATGCTCCCGCAGCAGGTCCATGGGCATGGAGTTGGCCAGGGTGTACATCGTGGTAGGCGTACTCATATCCTGCTCAGCAATCTGCGGCGGGTTCTTTATTTCCTCATGGGAATAGTTGATATTCCCGGAAATGTTAAACTTCCCCACATCCTGGGTAAACCCGAGATTAACCGTCTTTCTGTTATAATCGGAGTTGGGCACGATGCTTTCGTTGTCCAAGTTGGACAGCGAAAGGTTAAAACCTCCCCTTTCCCCCCCGGAAGATACCGTCACGGTATTGGTAAAACTGTGACCGGTTCTGTAGAACTGCTTAATCTGGCCCCTTTGCGGCTCGTAGGGCACCTCTATGCCGTCAAAAAGAACCTGCGTCATCCCCGGCTGGAATTTTTCCCCAAAGCTCCAGACACCGGATACCGGATTGGCGGCTGTGGGACGCACCCCGTTCTCCCCTTGGCCATATTCGTACTGCCAGTCGGTAAGGTCCATGGGAGAATCAAAAGTATAATTGGTATTGTACTCTACGCCGATGCCGGTACCTGCGGCCCTGGATTTGGTCGTGATCATAATGACCCCGTCTTTGGCCCGCGCCCCATACAGCGCCGAAGCCGCTGCTCCTCTCAATACCGTCATGGTCTCAATATCATCGGGATTGATACTGGTGAGCCCGTCACCGCCATCGGACACCCTCGTCCTGCCCCTGTCCGTATTCGCGCCATCGGACCCCCGGTTGTTGGGGTTGGCGCCGAAGTTGGTGTTATCGATGGGCACGCCGTTGACCACGATCAGAGGCTGGTTTTGGCCACCCACAGAAGATTGTCCCCGGATACGGATCTTGCTGGTGCCGGCAGGCCCGGTGCCCAGGGAAGTAATGTTCACCCCGGCCACTTTTCCCTGAAGGGAATTCATAAAGTTAGGCGTCCGGTTGATCGTCATTTCCTCGGATTCCACCGCAGAGGTGGCATATCCCAGGCTTTTGGCTTCCCGCTTGATCCCCAAGGCCGTGACCACCACCTCCTCCAGACCTGTCAGGTCTTCCTGGAGGGTGACATTGATCACGCTCTGGGAGCCGATGGGCCTGGTCTCGCTGCGGTAACCGACAAAGGAGAAGACCAGGGTAGACCCTTCAGGAACAGATATAGCGTACTTCCCCTCTATATCTGTCACCGTCCCTACCGCACTGCCTTCCACGACAACCGTAACTCCGGGAAGAGGCTTGCCGTTTTGGTCGGACACGGTACCTGTGATGGAAACGTCAAACTGAGAAGAAACCGGCGATGGGGCGCCATCGAAAGAGGGCCGGTGGACCGTCACCCCGGCCAGCAACGGCTGGACCGGAGCGAAACTTAGAAAAGACAGGAAGAACATCATCACCAGGGACAATGTTCCTGCCGAAGAACGGAGAGGGGGTAAATTTCCTTGCATAGGTTTGGGTGGTTATTTTAATGCCGCGGAGTCAGCTTCGCTTTGCTGCTTCCCCTGCGTCATTTATTGTTGATTGATAAGTTCTTGTTGATCCCCTGCTGACAGGGGCTGATGGGATTAGCTGAGGGATATTGAATGGTTATTTGGGTTTAAGATGAACGATATATTTGATCGAAGAGAGAACCTCCTCCCTTCAGAATTTAAGCAGGATGGATTTTGAACAATCAATGAATCATATCATAAAGTCTACATGAAAGATAAATCGTCAGCAGAAATGGATGGTCGAAACAACCAATACGAGAGATTGATTGCCCAACGCATCGTCGATATTATAAAGAAATATCAAAATATCAAAACAAAAGGATTTTTTATTAAAGGCAGGATAACCTTATTGTCGGCCTGAGGACCTCATCCAGGTGTGGCTGCTGCACAAGATCTGATGATGGTTGGCAAAAAGCAGCACTCCAAATGCAGATAAATAAAAAAGCGCAGGTTAGGAAGTCCAAGACCTCGCATAAGCCGAGCATCCGGCTCCACTTCCGTCTCCAAAATTTAAAAAAATAAACCGTTTAGAAGTCTAGGGATATTAAAAACTGATCTGGTGCCGGAATACACCGATACGAAGTCCAAGACTTCGTATAACCCGATCTGGTGTGGGAAAACACAGATACGAAGTCCAAGACTTCGTATAACCCGGGATAACCCGGGACTTCCGTATAACCCGAACGTTTCCGGCATCCGGCACCTGACATTTGGCTCCACTTCCGTCTTCAACGCACCTTACAAATGCCGGCAAAAGCGTACCTACAAGCTACGACCAGCAAAAATTCTATTCCACCTCCTTCATCCTCATGGCCCGTTTGGCCTTTAAAAACTCATATCGGCGTTTTTTCTGCTTATACACCTCGTACTGCTGGTAGCTGAGGGCAAAGACTATAAAAATCAAAAAGTAAATCATGGTCATATTTTTCATCCTCATGATGATGCCCAGGTTGCTTAGGGAGTTGGAAAAAGCAACAGCGGATCCTACAAAGGCAAAAAAGCCTCCCTTGACCACTGTAGGCATCTTACTCCAGGCTTTGAACACATTCACCTCAACCAGCACCACCACCGTCAGAATCAGGTAAACAAAGTTCTCAAAGGAAGCCAAAAAGCTTGTAAAGTTATGGGCATCGAAAAACAATGGACGGTAGAGATAGGTGAAGAGCCGCATCGGCCATGAATACGAGCCTAAATCTATGGCCGACCCCACGCTGGCCCTGTTAAGAAAATCTATCTGTGCATCCGCTAAGGCTTCAAAACTCTCCATGGAAGAAGGATCTTCTATCCCCAAAAAGGCAAAGACCTGGTCAAATATCAAATAGGCGGAAGCCACCAATACCAAGACAGCAAAGGCTTTGTAAACCGGTTTCAAATCACCCGATAACAACAAGGCTATTCCAGCTCCAGCCAACGCGATCAGTGCTATGTGCGGCCTTACGTGGTACAGCAGCGCAATACTCAATCCGATCTGAACCAACCGTCTCTGAGGGCTCAACAAACCATAAAAGAACCAGGCCAATCCAAAAAAACAAAGGGAATCCTTCCCTATACCCGACGACCAGAAGTGCATATTGGGAAGGAACAATATCAAAGGAAACAATTTAAACCGGCCGATTCTCGGATTGAAGGGCAGTCGGGATTTCATGATCAAGAACAGATAAATAAAGCCTAAATATCCCACCAAACCATAGAGCACCATCCCGGTATAAAAATTCAGGTTCATGATCTTGGTAAAAGGATAATTCAGGAAAAAGATAAAACGGGTGTTGATCCCGTAAAAATCCCACCAGCTCTCACCAAAAATCCCCCTTGTGCCGTATCCCCGCCAGTAAAATCCGGCGTCTTTCCAATAATAAAGCCACCCATAAAAAAGAGAAATGGCAATATGATAGTAAAACAAGAGGATCAGGGTGTTTTTGTCCTTTTGGTCCAGATCATATTGATTGCCATAAAAGCCGATGAACAGATGGCCTATGACAAACATCAATATCCAAAAAAGCAAATCCTGCATGGCTATTCTTTATCCCATTGATGTACCTCAAATTCACTGCGCCGATAATTGGCAAATTTGATCATCATCCAAACGAAGGTACGGAAAAGGAAGAAGTACCCAAAAAGCACCAGTGGCGGCAGCAATCCCTGATCTTGATAAAACCAGAAAAGGAAGGCAAACAGCAATACCAGAAAACCATAATACCTGACCCTGAAAAGATCGAATTCGCCGACCAACCGTTTCAAAAGTTTGATGCCATACTTCACCTTACAGGCATGCTCAAGCGTCCTTGGAAGCGGAAAAGCCAGCAACAAAGCCAGCAACAGAAGAGGGAATTCCCATTGGAAGAGTATCAAAGCC
>CAZHZP010000204.1:0-4883 GCA_964537165.1 uncultured Roseivirgaceae bacterium
AAACGGGGAGGAAGACGGGCAGACGGAAGATGACCGATGACGGATGTAGGATGTCTAGCCCGGCGCAGTGGCCAGTCGACGGTGGATTAAGAGGGACGGAAGACCGAAGACCGGAGACCGGAGTGGGGCTGATGGAAGAGATGGAAGCGATAGAAGAGATGCCTGCCTGCCGAAGGTAGGGAAGAGCGGTCACTACCCCGCCTCCCTTCCATCACTTAGTCGCTCACGGGAGACAGAGATGGAAGGGATAAAAGAGCGCTTACTAGAGCCGTCTCTTCCATCCCTAAGTCCCTTCCATCTCTGCGCCCACCCATGATCAATTTTCTTCAATTCTTCTTATATTTGGGAAGCTAGTCGGAATACAATCACTTCAACCAGAGCGCCATGAACCGTTTTGACCGCGTCACTTCGATCTTGATCCAGCTACAGTCCCGCAAAGTGGTGAAAGCCCAGGATCTGGCCGAGCGTTTTGGCGTCAGTTTGCGCACCATCTATAGAGATATCCGGTCGTTGGAGGAAGCGGGCATCCCGCTCTACGGGGAGGCAGGCGTGGGTTATTCGATGGCAGATGGCTACAGGCTGCCACCCGTGATGTTTACCAAAGAAGAAGCGATGGCTTTTCTGACGGCTGAAAAGCTGATAGAAAAGCTGGCGGATCTGGAAACCGGAAAAAGCTACAAGGAAGCGCTCTATAAGATCAAGGCGGTACTAAAAGGCCAGGAAAAAGACCTTTTGGAAGAGGTGGATGAAAGGATAATCGTCCGGAAAAAGCTCAATCCACTCCGAACCAATAGCAAAAGCAAACTCCTGCCCACCATTTTGGAGGCCATCGGTCAAAAAACGGTCCTGTCCATAGATTACCATTCTTTTTATAAAGAGGAAAAAACAAACCGCTGCCTGGAGCCCATCGGGATTTTTTACGAAGGCGGCAATTGGCATCTGATTGCCTATTGCAGGCTCAGGGGCGATTACCGGGACTTCCGCATCGACAGGATTTCAGCCCTTCAGGCAACCGGAGAACGCTTTCTGGACCAGCATCCCTCGCTCTCGGAATACCTGGATGCGCTGAGCAACCAAAAAAGCCTGGTAAAAGCGGTGATCCGGATAAAAAAAGAGGTTTCCCGGTATATCGAGCAGGATAAGTTGTATTACGGCGTGGTAATGGAAGTGGAAGATACCGAAGAAGTCGAAATGACCTTCTTAACAGACTCCCTGGAAGGTCTTGCCCGTTGGGTCATGATGTTTGGCAATAATGCCACAGTGCTGGAGCCACCGGTATTGATTGATAGGGTGACGGCCTTGGCGACGGAAACCCTATCCCTCTATCAGGAAAAATACGAAACCCAGAAATACTAACTTAAACCCTATCAATCATGAATTTACCCAAAGGATACCAGACCGTGATGCCCTACCTGATCTTAAAAGATGTAGCGGCTTTTATCGATTTTACCAAGAAAGTTTTTGGAGCCGGGGAACTGGCGGTTTACCGCAACGAGGACGGTAGCATCATGCATGCGGAAATACAGATCGGCAGTTCCACCCTGATGATGGGCCAAAGCAACGACGACTGGGGCATTCAAAATGCCGGCTTGTACATCAATGTAGAAGACACCGACAGCACCTTCCAAAAAGCCTTGGACGAAGGCGC
The DNA here is from genome assembly GCA_964537165.1 of uncultured Roseivirgaceae bacterium. Lineage (GTDB taxonomy): Bacteria > Bacteroidota > Bacteroidia > Cytophagales > Cyclobacteriaceae > DATGMS01. The sequence continues at coordinate 1,649 of CAZHZP010000204.1, forward strand.
CACCGTGGTAATGCCTGTAGAGAACAAAGACTACGGCAGAACCAGCGGCGTCAAAGACCCTCAGGGAAATACCTGGTGGATCACGCAGCATGTGGGCTAGAAAAACATGGAATAACTGCCGACAGGCTATCGTACCATAGATTGGGGTAAGTGCATACTCGAGCAGTGCGGGGCAATTACGAAATCGCTTAGCAGCCATTGATGCGCGGGCGACGCGCTTATTGCTGCGGGTAGGCCATCATGCTACGAAGAACACAGGTCTTGACGCGTTATAATGGTTAAAACGGAGCGATTCGGAAAGGCTGGCGGAGGTGACCTGTTAAGGAAAAACCATTTCAACTGGAAAGATGGTCATTTTCCCTAAAAGAATTGAAAAGGTGGTTCGCTTCTGGAACCGGCCCGTATCCGGCTTCCGACCGACATCACTGATTAATCCGTATATTTCCACGTTAATCAGTGTAAGCGCGTAGTCAAATGCCCTTTCACTCTTAGCGCAACAAGAGGTGTACGGAAACATGTTTATAAAAGAAAATGGAAAGAAGAAAGTTTATTTCAAGCCTGGCCTGTTTGGGCGCGGTATCCATCGCAAAGCCGACTGAATTGTTCAGCAAAACAGCTGCCTCTACAGACAATTACACGATTGAACAATTTGAAGATAAGGGGCTGGCGCATTTTTCTTATGTGGTAACCGCCGGTAAAAAAGCGATCATCATAGACCCCAAAAGGGATCCGCAGGTTTACTATGACTACGCAAAAAAACAGCGGGCCGAAATTGTAGGTGTCATCGAAACCCATCCCCATGCGGATTTTGCCAGTGCACACCTGGAAATTCACCGGAAACTGAACGTGCCCATTTATGCCAGCAGCCTGACGGCACCCGGGTATCCCGCCACTGCTTTTGATGATGGAGCGTTCATCCGGCTCACGGACAAGGTGGGTCTGCGCTCACTTTATACACCCGGTCATGCCCCTGACCATATCTCCGTGATATTGTTTGAAAACGCTAGAGATATTGCCTTATTTTCGGGCGACTCCCTGTTAATAGGCGACGTGGGGCGTCCGGATCTCCGTGATTTCTCCAACAACATCGACAGCCAAAGGCAAAAGCTTGCCGAAATGATGTATGATACCCTCCATCAAAAACTTGCAAAGCTGCATGATGATGTGATCCTGTATCCAGCCCATGGGGCCGGTTCGTTGTGCGGCAAGGCTATCCGTGATGCGGCGAGCTCAACGATTGGCTATGAAAAACAGTATAACTACGCTTTTGAGGAGAGGACAAAATCTGAATTTGTAAGCTTGCTGTTAAGCGACCAGCCTTTTGTCCCCAAATACTTCCCGTACTCGGTGGCCCTGAATCTCCGGGGAGCCCCGGATTTGGCGGCAGGTCTTGCCCGCGTTCCCCGGTTGCCCAGGAGTTTTCAACCGGAGAAAGAAGCCGTGGTCATCGACTCTCGTCCGGCAGCGGCTTTTAAAACATCTTATATACCCAATGCCGTCAACATTCAGGACGGGGGCAGCTTCGCTACCTGGCTGGGTAGCCTCGTAGACCCTGATACAGATTTCTATCTGGTTGGCGCAGATGAGAAACACCTAGAAACCGTCCTACACAAGGCTGCTTCTATTGGATACGAAGCTAAGATTAAAGGTGCCATGGTATATGACGCCACTAACGGAAAGCGGTTTGCAGCCTTTGATAAAACTTCCTTCACGCCGGAAGAGAATAAATACACGCTTATCGATGCGAGGACCGTTAAAGAAGTACAGCAGGAACCGATTTTCAAAAACAGCATCAATATTCCCTTGCAGGAACTGGAGCGGCGCATGTCGGAGATACCCACAGACAAGCCCATCCTGGTGAGTTGCGCCTCCGGCTATCGTTCCGCAACGGCCAGCAGCATGATCAAGAAGCTTCTACCGGATGCACAAGTGTATGATTTAGGTGCTGATGTGGTAACGTATAAGAATGCGGCCGGGAAGGAGTGACAAAGTTGTTGGCTTCAGACAGGAGGGTTAGATCAGGTGAGGGAACCGGTCATGCCGGCGTATAAACCGCCAGATCAAAAATTCTCTTCTTCATAAACTTCTAGGACTTGCCCGGTTGTTATCCACATCCACCATCAGAAATATAATTTTATCATCGTCCCGAAATTCTGAATGACGTTCATGGATGGAGGGCATTTTTCCGATACAGGGCGGACGCGACGTCGCCCAGAAATTGACAAATACACCTTCCGCTTCAGGGAGTTCAGCGATACGGTTTCGCCGTTTTCATTCTTGAACATGACCTCAGGTGCCTGCTCCGCAACGCTTCCGGTAGAAGCATTCCCGATGGGCTGGCTATAAATTCCTGACGCCGGTGTTATTGTAGTTTATTGAAGTGTAAGCCAGTCCGGTGATGAGCAAAACGGCCGGAATTACCCGAGATTCCCTTTCCATTTCGTTTAATTGTTATTAAATTTTGCAAACATACATTCAATCTGATGAGAAAGCGATCCGCCATTGTATTCTTAATACTATTGGCTTGTGAAACTCCAAAAAAGCAAAGCCTAGAAGTCATCGATTTTGACAACGTACAGGAGATGCCCGCCGATTTGATGATTGAAAAGGCCATTTTGTTGGACTCTGATACCTCGGCACTGCTTGGAGAAGATGTAAAAATCCAGTACGGCGAATCTGGTTTTTTCATTATGAATAAAGCAAACGCCACGGGGATCCATCACTTTTCTCCCTCAGGGCAACATCTTGGAATTGCCGCTAAAATAGGAGAAGCCCCGGGGGAGTTTTTTCAGATTGAAGATTTTAAACTGAGGGAAAATTCATTGTTTTTGATTAGCGGAAGGGGAAATAAGCTTGAGTTGCACCAGATCTCCATGGATTACAAGTTGGAGGCTACTAGTGCGATCCCCCATTATGCGTTTTCCTTCCAGCCCCGTGAGAATGGTGATTTTTGGTTCTACAGCGGCTATTATGAGGTGGCAGGGGACCATCGTCTTTTTATGACGGATGGATCCGGAAAGTTGAAAAGCCGATTGCTTCAAAATAAAGCTCGTCCAATCGGTCAATTTGGGGGCTATGCGTTCTTCCAGGGAGATGACCGGATATTGTTCCACGAGCCGTTGAAGACTACGGTTTGGGAGATCGTGCCCGGGGATTCACTTAACGAAGCTTATACGTTCGATTTTGGCAGCAACACGGCTCCCGAAGAATACTGGGAGCAGGATCTATTCGTGGA
>CAZHZP010000205.1:0-4881 GCA_964537165.1 uncultured Roseivirgaceae bacterium
TCGACAAGATGATGAAAGACGAATCTTACACCAACCTTGCGAAAAAAGAACGTCTGATGATTTCCCGACAAAGAGAAAAACTGGAAACGGTATTGGGCGGTATTGCTGACCTGACCAGACTTCCTTCCGCTCTTTTTGTGGTAGATATCAAAAGAGAACATATTGCCATATCCGAAGCAAAAAAACTCGGTATCCCTGTGTTTGCGCTGGTAGATACGAACTCCAACCCCAACGAGGTGGATTTCCCTATCCCAGCCAATGACGATGCTTTTAAATCCATCTCTTTGTTGGTGAAGGCCTTTGGTGCGGCTATCGAAGAAGGTCTTTCTGAAAGAAAGAAAGACAAGGACGAAGCCCGACTTTCTGAGGAAGAAGAAGCCAAAAAAGCCGTTGACGCTGAAACAAAAGAGTAATCCACTATGATAACTTGATCAGAAAAATTGAACATACGGTACTCCCTGTGTTCAATTTTTTTGTTATTAACCTATCCTACGGAATAGGTTACAATCGTATTAATATTATCACTACCTAAAAAATATTTAAAATGGCTATTACTGCACAAGAGGTAAATAAACTAAGACAAATGACCGGCGCAGGCATGATGGACTGCAAAAAAGCCCTGACTGAAGCAGAAGGCGACTTCGAAAAAGCTGTAGATCTACTTAGAAAAAAAGGCCAAAAAGTATCAGCTTCCAGAGCTGACCGCGAAACCAAAGAAGGCGTGGTGGTGACCTACGTCAACGAAGACAGCACCGAGGGCGTCATCCTTTCCCTTACTTGTGAGACTGACTTCGTAGCGAAGAATGACGAATTTGGAGCTTTCGCCAATGAAATCCTCAACATCGCAGTAAAGAACAACTCCCAGTCTGTTGAAGATATCCAAGCTGTAGCTTACGAGAACATCACCGTAGGGGACAAAATCGTGGAAATGACCGGTAAGATCGGTGAGAAAATTGAAATCAGCCACTTTGCCCGTGTCAACGGCGAAAGTGTGGTTAACTACATCCACTCCAATGGCAAACTAGGGGTGCTGGTTGCTTTGACAAATGGCAAAGGCAACGAAGTAGAAGAAGCAGGCAAAGACGTGGCCATGCAGATTGCCGCCATGAACCCTGTAGCCGTGGATAAAGACGGCGTAGATGCTTCTGTGGTAGAGCGTGAAATCGAAGTAGGTAAAGAACAAGCCAGAGCCGAAGGCAAGCCGGAAGAAATGCTGGAGAAAATTGCTCTCGGCAAACTGAACAAATTCTACAAAGAAAACACTTTGCTTAGCCAGACTTTTGTTAAGGACAATTCCCAGACTATTGCCCAATACTTGGACAGTGTAAACAAAGGCTTGACGGTAACTGAATTCAAGAGAATATCAATTGGATAATTCTTGATTTTATCGGAGTGAATAAAAAAAGCCCCTCAAATGGGGCTTTTTTTATTTTGATGAATTTCGGAAAATGCCTTACAATCTGAAAACCACTTGAACCCAAGAACCGTTTATCGGTAAAAACAGTCTGATCATCATCAGGACTTTATATTTAGACTCAAAACACTCATATGACATTACTGGCTGAGTTACATTTTTCCCTTCCTCTCGACAACCCGGTTTTAATATTTTCACTTATTCTCTTTATCATCTTGTTTGCTCCCATCCTACTCAACAGGGTGAAAATACCGCAGCTGATCGGATTGATTATCGCCGGGGCACTCATAGGCCCTTACGGATTTCATCTGATGGAACGGGATAGCAGCATTGTCTTGTTCGGTACCGTGGGATTGCTGTACCTGATGTTCCTGGCAGGTTTGGAAATAGATCTCGGGGACTTCAAGAAAAACAAAAACAAAAGTATTGTTTTTGGAATACTTACCTTTTCCACCCCAATGATCATCGGTACCTTGGCAGGTTATTACCTGTTAAATTTTAGCCTCATCACCTCTATCTTGCTGGCCAGCTTGATGGCTTCCCATACCTTGATCGCTTATCCTATCGTCAGCAAATTGGGGATTAGCAAAAACAAGGCGGTCAACATCACCGTCGGTGGCACCATGATCACCGACACACTAGCTTTGCTGGTACTTGCAGTCGTCGCCGGTATGTCCACTGGTGAGATCAACAACGCATTCTGGATCAGGCTGGGGGTCTCTGTGCTTATCTTTGGGCTGATTGTGGGGCTTATTTTCCCCCTGCTCGGCCGCTGGTTTTTTAAAAAGTATGATGACAATATATCCCAGTATATTTTTGTATTAGGGCTGGTATTTTTGGGTGCCTTCCTGGCCGAAGCGGCAGGGGTCGAAGCCATTATCGGTGCTTTCTTCGCCGGCTTGTCGCTCAATCGGCTGATCCCCCATACATCCCCCCTGATGAACAGAATCGAATTCGTGGGCAACGCCCTGTTTATCCCCTTCTTTTTGATCGGGGTAGGGATGTTGATTGATCTGAGGGTCTTCTTCCTGGACCTTAACACCCTGATGGTCGCCCTCGTCATGACGGCTGTGGCGCTTTTCGCCAAGTACCTGGCAGCCCTTTTTACCCAAAAGATCTACGGCTTCTCCTCCGCCCAACGTGATGTCATTTATGGCCTGAGTAACGCCCAAGCTGCCGCCACGCTTGCTGCGGTTCTTGTTGGTTACAATATCGTCTTAGGAGAAACCCCGGATGGGGAGCCCATTCGCCTGCTCAACGAAAGCGTCTTAAACGGCTCCATCTTGATGATCCTCATCACTTGTACGGTATCTTCCTTCGTAGCACAACGAGGCGCGACTAAAATCGCACTGGAGGAAATGGATGAAAAAACAGAGGATGAAAGCAACGAGTATGGCGAAAAGATTTTGATTCCGGTCAATTACCCCGAGAACGTGGAGGAGCTGATCAATCTTGGTGTAACAGTTAAAACCGGAAGCAGCAAAAATGCCTTGATCGCCCTTAACATCATTCCCACAGATACGGGAGATGCCACCAAAGAGCGGGCTGCGAAAAAAGTTTTGGAAAAAGCCAGTGTCAGTGCTGCGGCGACAGACAATATCCTGACGGAGCTGATCCGTTATGATTCGGATATCGCCAACGGTATCACCAATGTGGTGAAAGAAAACAAAGTCTCCGATATAATTTTGGGACTACACAACCAAAAAGGAATCACGGACTCTTTCTTGGGAAAACTCACCGAAGGTGTTCTATCCAGATGCAATGCTACCACCCTTATTTACCGAAACAAGCAACCACTGAATACAGTAAAGCGGTATTTAATCATCATCCCACCATATGCTGAAAAAGAGATCGGGTTCCCTTTCTGGCTGCTTAGGGTTTGGAATATTGCGCGTAATACGGGCGCCAAACTGGTGTTCTATGGCAATGAAAACACGCTGACGCTTATCCGTCAGGCCAACCAAGCCCATGCCGTCGACGTGGAACTGGTGGAGTTTTCAGATTGGGAGGATTTCCTTATCCTGTCCAGAGACTGCAAAGAAGATGATGCTTTGGTGATCGTGATGAGCAGGAAAAACGAAATCTCCTATAACCAGGAGATGCGAAAAATCCCTAGATACCTTAACCTCTACTTCTCCGGGCTCAATTACGTTTTGATATATCCCATGCAGGAAGGCCCTGATCATGCGACTTTTTCGAACTTCCAAGGATCAAAGATATTCAACCCCTTATTGAACAACCTGGAAAAATTTGACGATGTGGGAAAAACCATTGCGGAATTGTTCAAACGGAAGTAAGGGCGGCCCAGCCTGCCATATAATAAATGGCTTTTTCCTTTTTGCCGTCCCCGTGCCTTTGTACTTTTGGCGCTGGTTCAGCTTAATTGACATTTATGAAGAAAATTGGTCTTCTGCCCCGTTTGATCATTGCCATTATTATCGGCATCTTGGTCGGTACCTATCTACCGCAGATATTTACCGAAATACTGGCGACTTTCAATGGGCTTTTCGGTAATTTTCTGGGATTTGTTATCCCGCTGATCATCATTGGCTTTATTGTCCCCGGGATTGCCGATTTAGGTAAAGGTGCGGGAAAATCCCTTGCACTCACTGCGGGTATTGCCTATACCTTTACCGTTTCTTCTGGCCTATTAAGCTATGGGGCAGGATCCACCTTGTTCCCATACATTCTTAGCCCAGGTTCTTTGACGATCGGTAATACCGACAACCCGGAGCATGCTCTGTTGAACCCATTATTCACCGTCGATATGCCGCCACTGATGGGCGTGATGTCTGCTTTGATGATTGCCTTTATTCTCGGTATAGGAATGTCAACCATCGAAGGAAACGGGCTGAAGAAATTAATGAACGAGTTTCAGGAAATCATATCCAAACTTATCACCGCTATCATTATCCCGTTGCTCCCTCTCCATGTTATGGGCATATTCGCTAATATGACTTTTGCCGGGCAGGTGGAGGAAATCATCGGGGTGTTTTTCAAAGTATTTATCCTGGTGATCCTGCTTCAGTTCTTGATCATCGGTGTCCAATATCTGATTGCTGGCTCTATGAGCAGGCGGAATCCACTGACCCTCATCCGAAAGATAATGCCGGCGTACTTTACTGCCTTGGGTACGCAGTCGTCGGCCGCTACCATCCCGGTGACACTCGAGCAGGCCAAGAAAATGGGGGTACGGGGATTTGTTGCTGATTTTGTCATTCCTTTATCCGCCACCATCCATTTATCGGGATCTACGGTAACCGTCACCACCTGCGCGCTGGCCATTATGACCATTAATGGGATGGCTACGCCTTTTATGGACTTCTTTCCCTTTATACTGGCCTTAGGTGTGACGATGGTGGCCGCACCCGGAGTGCCAGGTGGTGCGATTATGGCGGCATTGGGATTGCTCCAGAGCATGTTGGGCTTCAATGACACTTTGTTATCCCTCATGATTGCCCTTTATC
>CAZHZP010000206.1:0-4863 GCA_964537165.1 uncultured Roseivirgaceae bacterium
ATAACCATATCTTCTTGTTCGCTTGTGCCTAGATGACGGGGTCAAGGGTATTGGACCGGCACCTGGCCTCTTTCCTTTCCGTTCATCCTAAAAATAGTCTTTATTTGCCAAAGATGAGTATCCTTTGTATGGTTCAAAAAGTTTTGCATAATTTAGGAAATCTTTACAGGTAAAATTATCCGTTTTATAACATCATCTTAAAATGAAAAAAGACAATCTCCCAAATGAGGAAAACCCAAGACGGGATTTCATCAAGAAGTCCGCGGCGGCACTGGCAGGCTTCTATATCGTGCCCAGGCACGTGATCGGCGGCCCAGGATATAAAGCCCCTAGTGACAAGCTCCGGATTGCGGGTATCGGCGTAGGAGGTAAAGGCTATAGCGATATTAAGAGTTTTTATGACAGCGGTAATGCGGATATCGTTTTCCTTTGTGATGTAGATGATAAGCGGGCGGAGAGAAGTGTCAAAGAGCATCCGAAAGCCAAATATTACAGGGATTACCGGGAAATGCTGGAGAAAGAGCACAAGAACATTGATGCCGTATCCGTTTCCACCGCTGACCATAACCATGCTGTCCAGGCCATGGCAGCGATGCAGCTGGGCAAACATGTGTACGTACAAAAGCCTTTGACCCACGATATCTATGAAGCAAGGATGCTGACAGAGGCAGCCGAGAAATACAAAGTAGTCACCCAAATGGGCAACCAAGGCGCCTCAGGTGACGGCGTCAGGCAAATGAGAGAGTGGTACGATGCCGGACTTATTGGGGAAGCCAAAAAAGTATATTGCTGGACCGACAGGCCCGTATGGCCGCAGGGTGTTCCCTGGCCGGCCAGTAGCCGCAAAAAAGCCCCTTCCCATTTCGATTGGGACTTGTGGTTAGGCACCGCCCCCCAAAAGGATTATGTAGAGAATATCCACCCCTTCAACTGGAGAGGCTGGTGGGATTACGGCACAGGTGCCTTGGGCGATATGGCCTGTCACATCATGGAGCCGCCCTTTAGGGTACTGGGCTTAGGCTATCCTTCAGAAGCCGAATGCAGTGTGGGCTCGGTGTATACCGGTGAATTTACCAGAGGCTATTTCCCTGAAAGCTGTCCTCCTTCTTCCCATGTGACGTTGAGGTTTAAGCAGGATGGAAAAGAAGACCTTGAATTCCACTGGATGGACGGCGGTATTCAGCCTACACGCCCTGAGGAACTGGGCCCCAACGAGATGATGGGCGACGGTGGCAACGGCGTGATCATCGAAGGCACCAGAGGAAAGATGATGTGTTCTACCTACGGGATCGACCCTAAGCTTCTCCCTACATCGCTGAACGACAGCATCAACGTAGCGCCTAAGCTTCCAAGAGTAGAAGGAGGAATTCCCGGTCACTATGCACAATGGGTAAACGCCTGTATTGCCGGCCACGGAAGCAAAGCGTACAACGAGCTAAGTTCGCCCTTCTCCATTGCAGGCCCATTAACTGAATCAGTCCTGATGGGCAACCTGGCGATCAGAAGCTATGACATCCGCAAGCCGAAAAGTGACGGCAATGGTTACGACTATCCCGGCAGACACATTAAATTGATGTGGGATGGCGCCAATATGAAAGTCACGAACTTCGACGAAGCCAACCAGTTTGTAAAAAGAGAGTACAGAGAGGGTTGGACCTTGGGCGTCTAAGATAATCAACAAAAAAGCCGGAAATGATCCGGCTTTTCTATTCCCATTAATCCGCACTTACGCGCCAGATGGTATTAGCAGCATCATCCATTACCAACAAGGAGCCGTCAGGCAGTACCGTGACCCCCACCGGTCGACCGTAAACTTCGTTGCTGTCTTTATCTTTAATAAAGCCTGTCAAAAAATCTTCCGCATCCCCAGCAGGCTGACCGTTCTCAAATGGAATAAATACCACTTTGTAACCGACCAGTTCGGTTCTGTTCCACGATCCATGCTGTCCGATAAAGGCACCATTATGGTATTTCTCGGGAAAAGCATCATGATCATAGAACGCCAAACCCAAAGAGGCGGAATGCGCTACCAACGCTACATCCGGTACAATGGTTTTCTTTACTAATTCAGGAGCCTGCCCCGGTCTAGGGTCAATATGGTCTCCAAAATAGGCATAAGGCCATCCATAAAAGCCTTCCTCCTGCACACTTGTGAGGTAATCGGGAACAAGTTCGTCCCCTAGGCCATCCCTTTCATTTACAGCCGTCCACAGGGTTTGGGTGCCAGGAGCCCAGTCCATCCCTACTGGATTTCGAAGCCCGGATGCATAAATTCTTTCTTCACTTCCATCGGGATTCACCTCAAGGACCGCCGCCCTTCTCACCTCGTGCTCCATGCCGTTTTCTCCGACGTTGCTACCCGAACCAACAGAAATGTATATCTTGGAGCCGTCAGCATTGGCAATAATGTTCCTCGTCCAGTGATTGTTGTACCCTCCCGCAGGCAGCTCGACGATTTTCTTTCCTGCTGCGTTAATCCTTGTCTGTCCTTCTTCGTAGGGAAACTGCATCAGCCCATCGGTATTGGCCACATAAAAGCTGTTATCCAGGATCAGCATCCCGAAGGGCTGATTAAGGTTCTCAAGAAAGACCTCCCGCATATCGGGTTGTCCATCTCCATCCGTATCGCGGAAGAGGGTAATCCGGTTGGCACTTCCCATATTCATGGATCTGGCCTTCCCTGATAGGGTTGCCTCTGCCTTCGTTTTGACATCTGCCTCGGTAGCGGATTCTACCACAAAAACATCCCCATTAGGCCCTACATATGCCCAGCGTGGATTGTCAAGTCCGTCAGCAAACTTAGAGACGGTGAAGCCTTCCGGCGCTAGGGGTTTCTCCCCCTCTTCCCAACCTACCACCTTGCTGTAGTTTTTGGGATTGACAGTAGTATCGGGTTTCGGAAGCATGATGCGCTGTCCAGTGTTAACTTCGATGGTATCTTCTACAACGGTTTCTGTATCGTGGTTGCCAGAGGAACAGGCAAATAAACTGGCGATCAACAAGCTGAAAATAAGGGTATAGGTCCATCTGTCCATAAAAGCGAGGGCTATGTATGCCGTCTTTTTAGCCAAAAAAATGCCAAATCGTATTTTCTATCGTGATTCGTACTGCTCAAAAAACCGGAAGAACTACAAGATCATACCGCTATACGTCTTTTAAGTTCTTCAGGATGTTCAAATCACGTAGTTCAGGATGGGTGGAGCGGGATAAAATCATGAAAAACAAGGAGAGGCAGTCGACGTATTTTATTTTTAGCTTTTGAAATTCATTCATTTCGAGCACCGCGTCTGTGAAAGAAACAAGATGAAGATTTGAGCGATATTTGAGGTCATCGAATTCCTCGTTTTCAAAACCCACAAATAGGATAACGGCAATAGTAATATCGTTGTTGGAGATCTCTATTGAGCAAGGCTTTGCGATAACTTGTAGCTGGTCGTGGGATGAGTAATCTACCAAATAAGCCAGCGAGGAAGCATATTCGGGTTTCTTTAACAGTTGGTACAGTATATGGTGTTCAAGTCTTTTATAATAGAAGTCTTTCATGGTCCGAGGCAATTACTTCTTCAAGTTGTTAAACTGACATAAGGGGATCAAGTTTTGTGTATGGATTCTTTCTATTAATATGACATGGCCATTATCATCTCTAGTTAAAATGTCTATCCTGCCACCTGTATCCTCCCCTAACCTCCCTATGAAATATTCTGTTATAACATGACTTTTGGCGGTGTCAAATTCAACTATGTCGGCAAAACGATCGACAAACAACCTAAGAAATTTATCTTTAAGTCCATGGGTTCCTTTCCTGTTCAAAAGTTCGGCAATAAACCTTGAATGAGTTGCCACCTCGTCTGACTCCATTCTCAATATAGAAAAAATATTGAACTTCTCCCCTGTGGCATCTGCCAGCCGGTCATGCGATTCAGAAACGGCCTGAACCTCGCTTAAAAGTTGATGGATCGTGTTTAACATAAAAAAATGCTAAATAAAAAAAACCGGGTCTTCCAACCCGGCTTTTTTAATATCAAATAAACTGGTTTAAGATATTCTCATACATTTCCTGCTTGCCGCTGGTCTTCTTGGGCTCTCCGGTAGCTACCGCATGGCTCCTGAGATCTTCCAGTGTAAGCTTCCCGGTTTCAAAGTCCTTTCCTTTGCCGCTATCAAAAGAAGCGTACCGCTCCTTTCTCAGTGCTTTGTAATCGGACTTTTCCAGAATTTCATTGGCGATGATCAATCCTCTCGCAAAGGCGTCCATACTGCCCACATGCGCATGGAACAAATCATCCACATCGGTGGAGTTTCTTCTGATTTTGGCATCAAAGTTAACCCCTCCGTTGCCTAATCCGCCGCCTTCCAGGATCACCAACATCGACTCGGTCAACTCCTGAAGGTTGATGGCAAACTGGTCGGTATCCCAGCCGTTTTGGTAATCGCCTCTGTTGGCATCAATGCTGCCCAACAGGCCTGCATCTACCGCTACCTGAAGCTCATGCTGGAAGGTATGCCCCGCCAAAGTAGCGTGGTTTACTTCCAGGTTCAGTTTAAAGTCCTTATCCAGCCCATAATGTCTTAAGAAGCCGGTCACCGTCGCCGCATCGTAATCATATTGATGCTTGGTAGGCTCCATGGGCTTAGGCTCGATCAGGAAGGTTCCTTTAAAGCCTTGCTTGCGTCCGTAATCCCTGGCCATGGTCAGGAATTGGGCCAGGTGCTCGGTTTCCCGTTTCATATCGGTATTGAGCAGGGACATATAGCCTTCTCTTCCCCCCCAGAACACATAGTTTTCGCCCCCGAGAGCGATGGTGGCATCAATAGAATTCTTGACTTGGGTCGCAGCATAAGCCACCACATCAAAATCAGGAT
>CAZHZP010000207.1:0-4840 GCA_964537165.1 uncultured Roseivirgaceae bacterium
TTCAAGCCTTACAGGCTTGCTGGCCCCCGACGGTTGCGATCGCTATGCTGTAATGACCATGGCTACGATGAGGGAAGCGCATACTCTTCCATCTCTTCCATCACTTCCATCACGTCCATCTCTTCGTCCCTTCCATCTCTCGCTCAGTCAATAAGGAAATTATTGAAAAAGGTGCTCTTCAGGCCCATCCAGATAAACATCAGCATAATCCCCCAGAACAGGTACACGCGATAATAATCCAGGGTTTCCTTGTAGCGGGTCTCGATGATCTCCGCCTTTTCCAATTGGTCGATCTGCGTAAAAATATTATCCAGGGCCTGGTCATCCGATGCCCGGAAGAACTCCGCCTTGCCGATCTCCGCAATCTGTCTTAAGGTAGTTTCGTTCAGGTAGCTCTCGATCATCTGCGGCCTGCCAAAGAAGTCGGTGCCATAAGGTACCAGGCCGTCCTTGCCCACGGCGATGGTGTAGATCTTGATGTCCATTGCCGCCGCCAGTTCCGCGGCAAAAATAGGATCCACATTGCCCGCATTATTGTCCCCGTCGCTGAGCAATACGATCACTTTTGAGGCTGCTTCCGATTCCCGCATCCGGTTGGTGGCCGCCGCCAGGGCACTGCCGATGGCCGTCCCCTTGATATCCATCATGTCAAAGGAAATCTCCTTAATCAACTCGGTTAACAATTCATAATCGGTGGTCAAAGGGGAGAGGGAAAAGGCTTCCCCGGCAAAAATCACCATCCCGATCCGGTCGCCGAACCTGCCGTTGATAAACTGGATAGCTGTCTCTTTAGCCGCTTCCAGCCGGTTGGGCTGAAAATCCTGTAAGTCCATGGATTCGGAAATATCCATGACCAGCATGATATCGATCCCCTCGGTATATTGTTCTACCTTTTCATTCGACCGCTGGGGCCGGGCCAGGGCGATAATAATCATCAGTAAGGAAAGGATAAAGAACAGGCCCGGCACCAACCGCAGATAAGTCCAAGGGTTGCTCCTGGACACCAGTTTGGGAAGGGAGAGTTCCAGTACCGGGTTTTTTAGAAACTTGACAAATTTGCGCAATAAAAGCAGCAGCGGAATCAGCCACAGTAAATGCAAGGCCCACAGATTTTCCCAATCATAGGATCGGAAGGTTTCGGGGGTAAACCAATTCCATGAAAAAAATTCACTGATATCGTTCATGTTCATGGTAGCGCTTTGATTTTTTCGTGATAAGTCGACGTACTGATGGCTTCCAAATGGTCGCAGGCTTTCTCTACATCCTCCGCCGGCCTGGCCGCATAGATGATCAGCTCGATTCTCCTGAAATCCGCCAGTACCTCGGGCATCTCAAGGTACTCGGCAGTCTCGGTCGCAGTCCATTCCTTAAAGGGTTTGCCGGTCAGATTCTCCATTCTTGCTTTCCATAATCCGAGCAGCTCATCCGCATGCTCCAGGGTAGGTTGGGCAATGAAGGTTTTTTTGGTCTTGTCCCATTGGGCGGTAAACCTCTTTTGCTTCCTTTTTTCCTGGTAGGTATGCCAGCCCTTGCTGACCTTTTTCCCGAAAACAAGAAACAGCACCAAGACCAGGATGAACAAGGCAACCAAACCTATGATCAAGTAGGGGTAATTGAAGTATTTTTTAATCGGCTGGTAGCGGTTGGTTTCTTTAAAGGCCAGTTCCTCGGGCATCTCCTCAATGGTCAGCTTTAGATGCAGGGAAGCTTCCTCGGGAAAATGGCTGATGCTATCATACCGCAGCACTTCGAACACAGGAAGGCGGTATTGCTTGACAGGTTCCAGGGAGAAATTAGACAGGTAATACACCACGCTGTCCATGGTCGTGCTGTCCTGTGTATAGGAGGTAAAGATTTCCTTGTCAAGAAATTCCATGCTGCCGTATTGGTAGGCCGAATCGGGGAAGAGGACGTTGAGATGGGAAGGGTAAGCGGCTTTGAGTACATAACCTACCCGCTCTCCCAGCATGGCGGAATCCTGAAGGAAATAACCCTCTACCTCAAGCTCCTGGGAGTGGCTGACGTGGCCGAAAGTCAATAATAAAAAGCAACAAATCAACCGAATCTTACCCACGTTTCATGCTTTTGTTTCTGTGTTTAAATAATTCTATCAGGGGAAGCACAATGTCCTCCTTCGTATCTATGGGAAGGTAGTTAATCTGGTTTTTCTTGCATATTTCTTTTAGCGATTCTCTTTCCGTGGTAAATGTTTCGGCGATTTTTTTCGAGAAGCCCCCGAAAGCAGTATTTACCCAGGTAGTCTTTCCTTCCTCTTTGTCGTACACGGGGATGATCCCCAAAGAGGGCAGGGCAGACTCCAATGGATCGGTCAACTGAATGGCCACCACATCGTGTTTTTCGGCCAGGGCTTTAAAGAACCTTTCATAGCCTTCGTCTATAAAGTCCGAGATGATGATGATGATGCTTCTTTTTTTGATCAGGTTCAAAGCAAAGGAAAACATCTCATTGAGATCGGTTTTTACGGATTTGTTTTGGTGGTTAAAGATGCCTTTGATGATTTTTACGCCCTGACGGGGTCCTTTGCCGGGAAGGATTACTTTTTCTTTTTGGTCTGAATAGGACAAAAGCCCCACCTGGCTGCCTTCGTGGATGGCTGCCAGAGTCAGTACCCCCGCAATTTCCTTTCCGAGGTCGATTTTTTTTCTGCCGGTGTCCCCTATGTCCTGAGATCCGCTGATGTCGAGCAGAAAATAGACTGACTGGTCTTTGTCTTCTTTGAAGGTTTTCACAAAAGTGCCATGCCCCTTGGCTGAGACCTTCCATTCTATGGTCCGGACATCATCACCATATTGGTAAGGCCGTAAATCGTCGAACTCCAATCCCGCTCCTTTAAAAATGGACTGATAATCTCCCTGAAGGTGGTTGTTAGCCACTTTCCTGATCATGATTTCGTATTTTCTGAGCTTTTTTACCAGTTGATTCATCAGCTTTTTTCTTTCCGGAGGCCTAATTTAGCGGTCTCCGCCGAATAATAAAACGAGTTACTGATTAGTTGTTGCCCAAATTTAAGTTGAAATGGGTAATTTTGTAGGGTGAAAAAGAAAATCCTTACCGTTTTAGCAGCTGGCTTGTTTTATGCCTGTTCCCAGGATTCGCCGCCAAAAGGGCTTCTTTCCGAAGATAAAATTGTGGAAGTATTGGTCGACATCCATATGGCCGAAGGCATGGCAAGTTCTTTGCCTATTCCTTTTGATTCGTCCAGAAAGATCTACCCCCTCCTGGAGAAGGAGGTTTTTCTAAAGCATAATATCGCCGACAGCGTCTTTATGGAGAGCTTTCAATATTACCTGCGGGATGCGAAGGTGATGGATGGGATTTACTCCCGGACCATTGATTCATTGACCATAAAAGAAAAAATAGGAGATCAACAGTAATATGCTCTATCCGGCTAATCTTGAAAGCAAGATTAATTTTGACAAGATCAAAGACTTAATACGTGAAGAATGCAGCGGCAGCCTGGGTGCGGATTTTGTCGCTAAGATTGGCTTTAGCAAAGACTCCCGCCTGGTCAACAAGCTCCTCGACCAGACCGACGAATTCCGGCGGATCATCCTTTCAGGGGAGCCTTTCCCCGCTTCCAATTACCTCAATATTTTCCCTTATTTGGACAAATCCCGTGTGGAAGGCACCTTCCTTTATGAGGATGAATTCCATGAAATCAAGCTGGCACTGGTTACCCTGAAGGGCTGCGTTGATTTTTTCCACAAATTTCAGGAAGAATACCCCCAATTGTTTCAGCTTTTGGGGATGGTTTCTATAGATAACACCCTGCTCAGGGCCATCGAGCGCGTCTTGGATGAAAGGGGCAAGATCAGGGACAATGCCACCCGGGAGCTTGCCATGATCCGTAGCCAGATTTTGTATGAAGAAAGCAGGCTGAGAAAGGTGCTGGACAGCATTTTCCGTGCAGCGAAGGCCAAAGGGTATGTGCCTGACGATGCTTCGATTACGATCCGGGGCGGAAGGATGGTCATTCCCGTGTTGGCCGAAAACAAAAGAAAGATCAAAGGATTTATCCACGACGAATCCGCTACCGGCCAGACGGTGTTTATGGAGCCGGCAGAAGTATTGGATATCAACAATGAGCTGAAAGACCTCGAGTATATGGAGCGGAGGGAGATCCAAAAGATCCTGACGCAGTTGACGGACACTTTGAGATCCTTTGCCCCCGAACTCCGTCAGGCATTTAATTTCCTGGGTCTGGTCGACTTTATCCGGGCCAAGGCCCGCTTCGCTATAAAAATTGATGCCAGTCGGCCGACCATCGAGAAGGCCAAAGCCATAGAATGGGCCAATGCCCGGCATCCTTTGCTGGAAATGGCGCTAAAGCAACAAGGAAAGACCGTGGTTCCCTTGAACATCAATCTTGATCACAACAGGAGGCTTCTGGTGATATCGGGCCCTAACGCTGGGGGGAAATCGGTCACCCTAAAGACAGTGGCCTTGCTGCAGTACATGGTGCAGTGTGGCTTGCTTATTCCTGTGGATCCCCGTTCCAAATGTAGTCTTTTTGACAACTTTTTCATCGATATCGGGGATGAACAAAATATCGAGAATGACCTGAGTACTTACAGTTCGCATCTGATGAACATGAAATACTTCACCCAATTTGCCAATAAGAAGACTGTTTTCTTTATCGACGAATTCGGGACGGGCACCGAGCCCCAGTTTGGCGGGGCTATCGCAGAGGCTATCCTGGTGGCTTTAAATCAGACCGGGGGCTATGGTCTCGTGACTACCCATTACGGAAACCTCAAGCAGATCGCCGGCAAGAGCCAGGGGATGGTCAATGGGGCCATGCGGTATGATGTGGATCGTC
>CAZHZP010000208.1:0-4790 GCA_964537165.1 uncultured Roseivirgaceae bacterium
TAAATGTGGTTTCTCGATTCCCACGCTGCATTGGTACCGGTGAGTACCATTTTATCGCTAAGCTGATCCCGCAACGATGCCCGCAACCGCTTCAACAGTTCTGTGGGCAGAGAGGATTCCATCAGTATGCCTGTAGCTCCAAGGTGGTTTGGAATTGAAATTAGCCATGGGTGCCAATTACCGGGTCGGGGAGATCCCGGATTGAAATACTCTAGGATGTTCTCTATACCCGCCACGATAAGTTGTTTCAGCTCCGGACTGTTCTCATAGCGGCTGCCCTGTGACCTAAATGCCGTTGCCAATTTTTTTAGTTCGGCTGCACGGGCGTGCAACCGCTCGTTCATTGTCAATCTGGCCTTTTCATCCCACACGATCGGTTCGAAATGCCTTTCAAGCATCTCTTCTACCAACTCATCATTTTCCTGAACCGCTTTTTGCCGGTAGGTCCCAGCACCACCGCCGCCAAGCAAAAACAGCACGGCCCGCTGCTTCACTTCCCGTAAAGAAGCGAGCGAATCCATGCCATTATCCATGGATACAGCAGGGGTCGCAGCGCAGAGCATGTTTATGGAAACCATGCAGAGGACCCCCGCCAACAACAAAGATTTATAGAATGCTTGAAGGTGCATCATTTATATCTACCAACCGGGGTTCTGTTCGATATTTGGATTCTCTGCCAGAATACTCAACGGAATGGGCCATAGGTAATCTTTGCTTTCATCAAAGATAGGCGATCCCCAATCCGTGCCTTTGTATGGATCGATATATTCTTTGCCGGTAGCCGGGTCTGCTGAAGTTTGCACATTAGCTCCGACGTAGCGATTTCTTGCCTCTTCGTTCCAACGCAGACCTAGGGCCTTCTGCTCTAATTTTTCCCCCTGCTTCCAACGTCTCAGATCATCATATCTAAACCCTTCCACTGCCAACTCTATCCTTCGTTCACGTCTGATTTCAGCTAAGAGTGGTGATATGCCATCATTCGCATAACGGGGATCCATCGGAGGATCAAGTTGAAGGTGAGGCATCCCGACCCGATCGCGAAGCTTGTTGATGCTGATATCCAAATCGGCTTGGGTGATCACCCCCAGCTCTGCCTGCGCCTCAGCATAGATAAGCAGGGCTTCCGCAAATCTCAAAATAATAGCGGGAGTTTCACCAGCATATCCTTTAAAATCATCCGGGTTATAGAATTTAACCACATGGTATCCCGTAGAAGAAATATTTCCTCCAGTCATTCCGGTAACTCTTGGATAAGATCGGCCATCTTCTAAAAAGAAATCGTAATCCCCAGGATATAATATGGTTTGTCTAAGCCGGGGGTCTCTGTTTTCGAAAAGGGTCTCTATTGTTTCATCCCCTTCATATAAGGGAGACAAGGTAATAGGAAGGCCATCAGCACACAGGTAATCTTCCACCAGGTCTTTGGTCGCTCCGCCATGGTTATTATAAAAATCCTGCATTATTCTCGGCGTATTCCTTCCCACGCCGGCGACATACTTTTTATAAAACATGACCTCGGAAATGTTGCCTATATCAATCATTCGGTGGAATGCGTTATAATCACTTGTCGGATCACCGGTATTGTGTAAGCTGTACGGACCTTCCGTAATAAGCTCCCTTGTGGCATCCGCGGCCACCTGAAGCCACATATCCGGATTCGAACCGCCATGATACTTTCGCCATGTCCCCTCAAACAGTGCTATTCTGGCTTTCACCAACAATGCTCCCCACCTGTTCAGCCTTCCCGGTGCATTACCATCCATCCAATCATCTGGAAGATGGGTTGTAGCAAATTCGAGGTCTGCGAGCACATTGTCCATAACCTCCTCTCTGGGCGTCCTGCTCGCATACAGCTCATCCGAATCAATGTTCAAGGGTTTATCCACCCAGGGAACATCTCCGAATTTTTGTACTTTGTCCGCATAGAACCAAGCCCTAAAAAGCCTGGCTTCGGCTACATATTTGTTTCTGACGGCTTCGGTCACCTCGGCCCTGTCATAATTGGCCAAGCCCACATTGGCTGCGCGAAGATAGGACCAGCCTTTGTAGCCATATCTTTGGGAACCCGTCGATGCCGGTGTCGGAACCCGTCCGCTCCTGATTTGAATATAACTGGTCTGGTTACCTGCTGTAGGTGCCATGTTATCAGAAGCACCATCCAAATACCAGGGGCTGAACCACGCACTCGGACCACCATTGGCATGCGCCATCATAAAACTGATTTCCGGGTTAAACCTGCCGTTGTCGTCTGCGAGGTTGTTATTCCCATCATGTATGGTAGTGTTGTACAATGTCAGATTATATAGACTCAGATCAGCTTCCGTTCTCCAGAAGGTTTCACTACTAATCTGATCCAAGGGCTCTCTTTGCAAAAACTCATCATTACAACCCATCGCCATCAAGGACAAAATGAGAACGGGCATGGAAAGCCGGAATAAAGGCTTTCGTTGATCGGTTTCTTTATAATTATTCATGTTCTTTTAGGTTAAAGTTTGGGTAGTGCTAAAAGGATATTCTAGCTCCTAATGTATAAACACGTTGCATGGGAAACTCTATCGCACCGACGGTTCCCGCCGTAACTTCCGGTATCGACTCAGGGTCCAACGGTCTTCTAATATTCGAAAACTCGAACAAATTCATGCCGCTGAGATAAACCTGAATATCACTCACCCGGATCCTGTCCAAGAGCGTTCTGGGCAGGTCGTAGCTTAATGTGATATTTTTCAACCGGATATAGGAAGCATCCTGTAAAAACCGGGATTGCACCTGATAATTCTTGCCTTCCCTAGCATCATAAGCCAAGGAAGGGGCAGGAAAATAAGCATCCCTGTTCGTTTCACTCCAGGATTCTGCAATGGCCCAGTCTTCCAAATACCGGGACTTGAAGGGATAAAACCAGGTCCAACTATTGGTCGATGGCCACATGTCTCTTTTGCCTACGCCTTGGAAAAAGGTAGTCAATCCCCAGTTTTTGTAGTTCAAGCCCAAATTGATGCCGAATTGGTACCGGGGAGTCGTATTGCCGATAATCGTCACGTCTCCCGGATCGCTCAACGTCCCTGATCCTCTTGTGATTTGATCGTCGCCGTTCAAATCCGCATATTGGATGTCTCCGGGTTTCCAGTTTGCCCCTATTGCCGATTGGGTCGGCGCGGCGGCAATGGCATCCTCCGATTGAAAAATCCCGACGGTTTGTAGCCCCCAGATTTCACCGATCTGTTTACCCACATAAAAATCAGAAATGTTTCCACTTAGATTTTCGTATTTGGTAATCTCACTTGTCCAGTCCGATAGCCCTACGGTAAGATCATAGTTAAAATCATCCCCAATCCTGTCGCGCCATGTCAGAGACATTTCCCAACCTTTGGTCCGGAGATCAGCGGCATTCTCTTGGGGGGCCACAGCCCCCAATATATCCGGGTAACTCCTGGTTCTCAACATATCTTTGGTATCCCGGGTGTACAGGTCAAAAGTCAGCTCTAGTTTGGAGCCAAACAAGGCCATATCTAATCCGATATTTTGGGATACCACCCTTTCCCAGGTAAGACTGGGGCTTACCAGGTTCGGCCACATGATGTTTAAAGATGGAGTGGTCCCCCCCATAATCAAGGGGTAGTCCTGGGGTATACCACTGTTCATGGTGGATATATAGGGGTAATAATTCCCGCCCAACAACTGGTTGCCGAGCTGGCCATAAGAAGCTCTGAACTTAAGATCATCCAGCCAGCCTTCCGCCCCGCTCATAAAGTTTTCGCCCGAGAGCCTCCATCCAACAGAAAATGAGGGGAAGAAGCCAAATCTTCCGCTCTTCGGAAATCGGGAAGTGCCATCATACCTTCCACTGGCTTCGAGCAGATACTTCTCCTTGTAATTGTAATTGAGCCTATAAAAAGCCCCTCTCATCGCCACGTGCGAGGCACCTCCATCGGTCTGTTGGGCACCGGTGGTTGCATGTATATTGGGTACAGACGGTGTAATGAGCGAGTACGCCGTACCACTTAATGACTGGTTGTGATACCATTCCTGGTTGAAGCCGAGAATGGCGGTTACATGATGGTCCGCCAGAAAATCGACATTATATTCCCCGAATGCATTAAATACATACGCCCGGTTATTGTCCACCACATTCCTAATATAATCAGGATCGCTGTATTCATAGAGAATCGGATTGCTGGCAAGCAGATCATCATTGATGATATCCACTTTACTTTTCACCATTTGATAGTTGCGGTTGAAAATCTGATATGAAAAATTGGAGACAACTTTAAAACCATCTACCGGCGTGATCGTAGCCCCGGTGGTCAACCAAAGGTCGTTGTTGGTGAACGTGGTTCTTCCGCCTTCCGTCAGATACGGGAAGAAGTTGGTGCCTCCGAAGTATTTTCCGATGTAAGACTCATACCTTTCCCTGTCTCCCGGAACTACGTAATGCGGAAGGTCGGGAAACTGGATTGGCATCACGGTACCTACCCTGGCCAATGAATTGATATGGACGTCCCAAGTATACTCCGTAGGTTCATTGTTGTTTTGGGAATTGAAAACAATCTGCTCGTTAAGGCTTAGCCAATCGTTGATCTTAAAATCGGCCTTCATCAAGATATTATACCGCTTAAAATTACTGTTGTTTTTTCTGAGGTATCCGTCTTTACTAAAATACCCCGCCGAAAAATAATAGTCCGCATTTTCCGAGCCTCCTGATATGGACAAGTTATGCTGGCTGGTGGGAGCATAATCGGTTATCAATCTATTTTGATAGTCGTTAAAGCCATAGAACTGGATGACGCCCTGAT
>CAZHZP010000209.1:0-4786 GCA_964537165.1 uncultured Roseivirgaceae bacterium
CTGGCGTGGCTTTTCTATCTGTTGTCTTAGCCTTACCGGGACTGGCAGTCTTCACCGTTTTCGAGATCATGCAGTTGGTGCTATTGTATAAAGCTTTCACGGCTAGCGTGGAGAAGAAGAAAGTGGCTTCCGGGGATATTCCGGCATTTGGCTGAGTCCATATAGACCCATACGAAAAAACGGACAGAGATTGCTCCCTGTCCGTTTTTTATAGTGGCCTTGTTGAGGATTATCGATTGTTCACATCGACGTAAGCTCTTTCGTTGGCACCAACGTAGACCTGACGAGGCCTTCCGATGGGCTCGTTGTTTTCTCTCATTTCCTTCCATTGTGCGATCCAGCCAGGAAGACGTCCTAAGGCAAACATCACCGTAAACATGTCCGTAGGAATTCCTAAGGCCCTGTAAATGATTCCGGAATAGAAATCCACGTTGGGGTAAAGCTTTCTATCCACAAAATATTGGTCGTTCAAAGCAGACTCTTCCAGTTCTTTGGCAATCTCCAATACAGGATCGTCTACGCCCAGTTTAGCCAATACATCATCCGCGGCTTTCTTAATGATTTTAGCCCGGGGATCAAAGTTTTTGTAGACCCTGTGGCCAAAGCCCATCAATCGGAACGGGTCATTTTTGTCTTTAGCTTTGGCAATGTATTTTTTGGAATCTCCGCCGTCGGCTTTGATAGCTTCTAACATCTCAATAACGGACTGATTTGCGCCGCCGTGCAGCGGGCCCCAAAGGGCATTGATGCCGGCAGAAATAGAAGCATAGATGCTGGCGTGAGAAGAGCCTACCATTCTCACGGTAGAAGTTGAGCAGTTTTGTTCGTGGTCAGCATGAAGGATCAATAGCTGATCCAGGGCTTTGACGATCACCGGATCTACTTCATATTTTTCCGCTGGAAGAGAGAACATCATCTTCATGAAGTTGGCGCAATAGTCCAGGCTGTTGTCAGGATAATTCACAGGATGCCCCATTTTGTTCTTATAAGCCCAAGCAGCAAAAGTGGGCATCTTTGCCATGAGGCGGATGATGCTCAACTGGATTTCTTCCTCTGAACGGTTTGGATTGAGTGAAGTAGGGTAGAATGCAGTAAGCGAGCAGATCAATGAAGACAGAACCCCCATCGGATGGGCCACAGATGGAAAGCCATCCAGTATCTTTTTAATATCTTCATGCACCAAGGTGTGGACGGTGATGTCTCCTGAGAATTTCTCATACTGTTCTTGAGTCGGCAATTCCCCGTAAATCAACAGATAGGAAACCTCTAAAAAATTTGATTTTTCCGCAAGTTCCTCGATTCCATATCCTCTATACCTTAAGATACCTTTTTCGCCATCCAAGAAGGTGATGGCGCTTTGGGTAGATCCGGTGTTTTTGTAGCCTGGATCTAGGGTGATCAAGCCAGAATCACCTCTTAGCTTGGCGATATCTATTGCCTTTTCATTTTCAGAGCCTTCTATTACAGGTAATTCGTATTCTTTTCCATCAAAGGATATCTTAGCAATTTCAGACATGTGCGTATGTATTTATCTTGATTTTAGTAAAAGTTGAATTTTCGCTTAAGTTAAGAAAATAGTGCATATTTTACACCCCTTCCCCTGAGGGAATATTCCTTTTTGGCTTGCTTGCACGCTCTTCCGATTATGGTGAAAAAACGATTGTTGAAGCTGTTCTTTAACTTTTTAAGAAAAAATCAGCTTGTTTTTACCGAAAATTCCCATTCCGGCGGAAGGGTATAGTTTTGGAAAACCAATGCACATTTAAATAAAATATGACCCAAAGGGGTCATATTTTATTTGCAGAAATGTTCAAAAACCTCGATAAGATGGTCGCCGATAACTTGGGCATTTCTTCCTTCTATATGATGCCTTTCGATAAAATGTACCAACTCACCGTCTTTGAATAAAGCCATGGCAGGAGAGGAGGGAGGATAAGGCAGAGAATACTCACGTACCTTTGCCACCGCGCCGGTGTCATTGCCCGCAAAGACTGTCGCAAGCACATCTGGTTTGGCAGCAGACTCTTCCAAGGCATATCTCACCCCCGGTCTGGCAGCCCCGGCAGCGCAGCCACATACTGAATTCACCACAATAAAGGTAGTTCCTTTGTGATCTTTTAAATGGTTATCAACATCTTCGGCCGTTCTGAATTCCGTAAATCCAACCTCAGTCAATTCGGCACGCATAGGTGCTACTAATTCTTCAGGATACATATTTCTGGTTTCTTTTAAATATTAGACTATAAAAAGCCAAGCTCTAACTTGGCTATGTCGGACATCATGTCCTGTGAAAACGGAGGGTCAAAGGTCAGCTCGACCTCCACACTGTTGATTCCCTCTATCGCTTCGATGCTTGCTTTGACTTCGGAAGGAATAGATTCCGCAGCCGGGCAATTTGGCGAGGTGAGGGTCATCAAAACATAAACATTATTTACAGGATATACGCTGATTTCGTAGATCAGACCCAACTCGTACACATCTACGGGTATTTCAGGGTCATAGACTTCTTTGATGGCACTGACGACCTTGTCTTTTAAATCAGGTATGTTTAACGTTTCTTCCTTATGGGATGTATCGGACATAATGCTATACTTTAAGTTGGGACTGCTGATAGGCCAAAGCAAACAACTTCATCTGTTTGATCATAGACGCCAATCCGTTGGAACGCTGCGAACCGATGATGCCGCTCATGCCGATTTTTTCAATGAAATACAGCTCGGTATTTAAGATTTCCTGCGGCGTTCTGTTGGACAAAACCCGGATCAACAGGCTGATCAACCCTTTCGTGATATCGGTATTGGAATCTGCAAGGTATACGACCTTGTTGTCTTCAAACCGGGTCGTCAACCAAACTTTGGATTGGCAACCTTTGATGATGTTTTCGTCTGTCCTTTCATTTTCAGGGAACGTCGGTAATTTATTGCCGATTTCCATGATATAATAGATGGTAGACTCTTTATCATCTCCGAGTATGCTAAATTCATCTATGATTTCTTCCTGGACCTCCCGGGTAGCTGTCATTTATTTTTGATTTTGGCGATTTTACTGAGACTGTTGTAGAGAATATCTACCTCTTCTTCGGTGTTGTAAACAGAAAAGGAGGCCCTTACAGTTCCCTCGATCTGAAAACGGTTCATTAGTGGCTGTGTACAATGATGGCCGGTACGGACGGCAATACCCCCCGCATCCAGCATCATCCCGACGTCGAAGGGATGCATTCCCCGGATCAAAAAGGACAAGATGCTTACTTTATCTTTTGCTTCCCCTACGGGTATATATCCTTTGATGGTACGGAGTTTTTCATCCGCATACCGCAATACCTCGTTTTCATGGGCCACCATGTTCTTTTTACCCAATCCATTGACAAATTCCAGCGCTTTTTGAAAAGCGATGACATCGGCAATGTTGGGCGTACCCGCTTCAAATTTAAATGGGATATCGTTATAGGTGGTTTTCTCAAAAGTCACCTCTTTGATCATTTCGCCTCCGCCCATATACGGTGGCATGGCTTCCAGCACCTCTCTTTTCCCGTACAATACGCCTAAGCCGGTGGGGCCATAGATTTTATGGGCTGAAAAAGCGAGGAAGTCACAATCCAACTGCTGTACATCAAGGGTCAGGTGAGAACTCGATTGCGCGCCGTCCAATAGGACTTTGGCTCCCGCAGCATGTGCCTGCTTGATGATGTAATCCACAGGGTTGACGGTTCCTAATGCATTGGACACGTGTACGATGGACACAAGTTTGGTCCGTGGTGAGAGGAGCTTGTCAAATTCTTCCAAGAGCAGTTCCCCCTTGTCATTAATGGGGATGACCTTAAGCACAGCGCCTTTTTCCTCACATAGCATTTGCCAGGGAACAATATTGGAATGGTGTTCCAATGAGGAAATAATAATTTCATCACCCTCATGGACAAATTTCCTTCCAAAGGTGTTGGCCACCAGGTTGATGCCTTCTGTGGTGCCTTTGGTAAAGATGATTTCATCAGGTTCCCGGGCGTTGGTGAACTGCTGTACCATCAACCGGGTCTTTTCGAAATAGTCCGTTGCCCGGGCGGCCAGCGTATGGGCGCCGCGGTGGATATTCGAATTGTCCTTTTGGTAATAATCGGACAAAGCGTCAATGACTGACTGCGGCTTCTGGGTAGTGGCTGCATTGTCCAGATAGACCAAAGGTTTCCCGTTGACTTCTTGATGAAGGACGGGAAACTGGCTTCTGATATGGTTGATGTTCAAACCCATCTTAGAAATCACCACCTAGTCGTTGTGCTACTTCCTGAATGCAATATTCGCGGAATTCCTCATTTTTTATGTGTTCCAGCACTTCTCCGGCGAAGGCATACAGCAGCAGGCCTTTCGCCCGTTCTTTTCCAATCCCTCTAGCTCTCAGATAAAATAAAGCCTCCTCGTCCAATTGACCAGCCGTACATCCGTGGGAGCATTTCACATCGTCAGCCCAGATTTCAAGCTGTGGCTTGGTGTTGATCGTGGCGTCGTCCGAAAGCAGGATATTGCTGTTTTGCTGGAAAGCGTTGGTTTTTTGTGCCTCTTGCCTTACGAAGATTTTTCCGTTGAAAACACCCCGGGACCGATCGGCCAGGATTCCTTTATAAAGCTCATTCGACAGGGAATGTGGCTTGATATGATCCACCGATGTATGGTTATCCACATGGGTTTTACCGTCTAATAAATAAAGCCCATACATGTTGCCTTCACAATTAGAATCCAAAAGGTTCAGATTCAGGTTGTTTCGGATCATCCCTCCCTGCAGGGAGATCACCGCAGAG
>CAZHZP010000210.1:0-4770 GCA_964537165.1 uncultured Roseivirgaceae bacterium
CAATGTCCGAGGAAATGAGACGGGACAAGAATGTATTTCTTATGGGAGAAGAAGTCGCCGAATACAATGGCGCTTACAAAGCCAGCCAAGGCATGCTGGACGAATTCGGCCCAGATAGAGTCATCGACACCCCCATTTCAGAACTTGGATTTGCAGGTCTTGGAGTAGGTGCGGCCATGAATGGGCTGAGACCTATCATCGAATTTATGACCTTCAACTTTTCTTTGGTTGCTATAGACCAGATTATCAACTCAGCTGCCAAAATGCTGGCCATGTCCGGTGGACAATACAGTGTGCCTATCGTTTTCAGAGGCCCTACGGGAAATGCCGGTCAACTCGGCGCTACCCACTCTTCCAACTTTGAAAACTGGTTTGCCAATACCCCTGGGCTCAAGGTGGTGGTTCCTTCCAACCCTTACGATGCCAAAGGATTATTGAAAGCCGCCATTCGGGACAACGATCCGGTAATCTTTATGGAGTCGGAACTGATGTACGGAGACAAAGGAGAGGTACCTGAAAGCGAATACCTCCTGCCTTTGGGTGTGGCGGAAGTAAAAAGAAAAGGTAAAGATGTCACCCTGATCTCCTTTGGAAAAATGATGAAGGTGGCTTTTCAGGCCGCTGACCAACTGGCCAGGGAAGACAATATCGAAGCAGAAGTGATCGACCTCAGAACTGTGAGGCCGATCGATTATGCCACCATCATCGAATCCGTGAAGAAAACGAACAGGTGCGTGATTGTAGAAGAAGCTAATCCTGTGGCCTCCCTAGCAACGGATATGGCCTTTATGATCCAAAAGAACGCTTTCGACTATCTGGATGCTCCGGTATTAAGGGTCAACTCTATGGATATCCCGTTAAGCTATGCCCCCACTTACATCGAGGCGACGTTGCCAAACGTAAAACGAACCATTGAAGCAGTAAAAAAAGTCTGCTATAAATAAGCTGGCTTTTTTAGCATAAACCAAGAAAAGGGACAGTTGCGTTAAGCAGCTGTCCCTTTTCTTGTCAACGGTCGACGGACAACAGTCCACAGCAGGTTGGGGCCCCATGAGATCAATTTTTCCTTTTTGGGAAATCGGCTATGTGGCTATTCGTTATTGGTTACTGGTGCGTGAAACGGGGTGCACTTCGGTCCGCGGTTGTCTCAGGTCTGTGACCTGAGACGCTGATTCACCTTCTGTACCATTCTGTGTGATGGACTTGTTTTTGATGTAGAATACGAAGCCCTGTACTTCGCATAACGGCTATGTTTAGTACGCTATTGGTTAGCCTCTTCCGTCATTAGTTATTGCGCACTTCTGTCTCCGGTCTCCGCCTGCCTGCCGCTAGGCAGGGTCTTCCGTCTTGTTACTACCCCAAAAAAGCCTGCCCCTCCTCAGAAATCATCCCCGCATCCCACCTCGGTTCAAAGACAAGTTTAACCTCTGCCCGGTGATCGGGAAAATAATCGTTTAAAGTCTCTTCCACACTTTTTAATATGGATTCGCCCATGGGACAGAATTGGGTGGTCAAAGTCATTTCCACATGTATGGACCTGGCTTCCTCATTGACTGCCAGGGCATAAACCAAGCCCAAATCAACGATATTCAGGCCGATTTCCGGATCAATTACTTCATATAAGCTATTCAACGCACGCTTTTCTTCCTCAGTTAGTTCGGATCGGTTTATCATGGCTACTTTCTTTATGAAATATCACTTTCAACACATTCCAAACATAAAGAAGCGAAGAAAGGATCATCATTCCTGCCGCATAGGGCAAAAGAAATTCGAGCTTGAGTAAAATCCCCATCAGAAAGCCGGAAAAACCGAAGATGTACAGCCACATGCTATATTTGTAGATGGTATGGTCGAACAGATCCTTGGGATCGGGGTGCTTGCGTTTTACCGATTGGTGCTGGTAGACATTGCTCCAGACGATAAACGGCAAAGTCTTAAAAGTCATGCCCAGTATAACGGCCGTCAGCCAACCAAAAAAGACACAAAAACCATAAGCCAATATCCATTCTGGTCTATCGGGAGTACCAGCCCCCAAGAGCAGTACCAACAAAATAATAACAGGAATTACAAACATTCCGACAGAGGCCAAGGAAAGCTTGATCTGCTCATCCACCTTTCTTCTGATCCTTTGTTGATAGGCTTTGATCAAAAAGTAAAGAAACAAACCAATGCCCGCGCTGATTGAGACGACCGACCAAATGTGCAAATCCTGAAGTCGGGGATTCAATTCCATCGCCATAAACAACAGAAGACCGAGGTTCACCAGAATATAGATCACCCAAAGAAGCCGGTCATTGGTATATTTGGAGATAAGAAACATGGGAATCAGCCTCGATCCGACCCCCAAGACCAATAATAAAAACCAGCCTACAATACCAGAATGGGCGTGCGTGGATAGATAATGCAGGGAATCCTGCGGCAGTAGGTCTGTGGTAAAATTCAGCAATAATATGAGCCCCAGCATCGTAGTCACCAACAGCCAACAAGAAGCGGTCAACATAAAAACAGCATGGATGTTTTCGGTTTTGCTTCTCGCCACACTCCAGGCCAAATTAATGATATATAAGATGATGGCCAGATTAATTGCCACTGCCCCTACCTGTGACACCCATCCCAGATGGAAGCTATAAAAGCCATACACCAAAAAGGGAATGCCCAAAGCCGCCAGAACAAACGAAGCTCTGGCCAGCCCAGGGCTCTGGAGTTGGCTCTCCACCAGCACGGGGATCAACTGGTAACTGGCACCCAAGATCATCATCGTACCCCAGCCCAAAGCCATCGCATGGGTAATGGCCAGCAAATTCGGCTGAAAATGATGCCCCTGGAAACTTCCCGTGGAAAAAGCCAGCATCACGCAGGAAATCAACAGGAAAACTGCCGCATAAAGGTAGAACGGCACCACCACATCGACAGGCACATCCTGCATGCCCTTTCCTGATGTTGTTTCAGTTGCTTTCATCCAATCTAAAAATCAATAGCTGCACATGTTGGTTCTCAATTTCCTTTATCCGATAGTCAAAGCCACGCTCCCTCAGTTCCGGCAATAGATACACCGGAGTTTTCTTATGTTCCACAAATAATGCCCCACCGGCCGCCAGATGCTCCGTCGCTTCAAGAATGGTGATCATGGGCTGCGGCATAGGCAAGGCCCTGACATCAATTTGAACCAAATGATCTTTGTATCTGGCTAAAATCTCCTCCCAATCCTCCCCTTCCCGGTGAGAATCTTCAGATGATGCTTCCTGAACATCCGATTCTTTATAAAAATAAGTAGCAATGAGATCTTCTGCCTCGGCCTCCACATAAGAAGCAAAGCCCTTCTTCTCTACCATCGAAATCAAGGGACTGGGCTCAAAGGCATTGATAACTTTTAGCACATGGTCTTGAGGTAAACCACTCAAAGCATTCAGGATCCGCTTCAAAGGGTCTTGTCCCGCCTCCAGCACCGGACGTACATCCAACTCTTTTATTTCTTGCTTGGATTTGTTCAGCAACCAATGCGGCAAAGCAAAATGCATATGACGTTCCCCCTGATGCTTTTCTTCTGTCTCAAAACCTAAAGGCTTTAACTGCTCCATAAAGGCATCCACCGTGCAGCCGCCGATCTTGCTCGCCATGGCGATGGTCGTTCTCCCCGCCAGCAACTTCCTCAACAGGGGGTTTCTCAGCTTTTCAAACTTGGGCGAGATGCTGATGATCGCGTCCATGGCGCGGAAATCATGCTTCAGCAGGCTGGCAATCTTGGTGGCTGCATTTATTTTCATCCTGACGGAATTTTTCTCCAAGTTTAATCAGAACTGGACAACTGACCCATGACCAACGTCATGTAAACAAAAAAAGGCCGACATCTTTTTCAAAACTAGGGCATGCTATTGAACAAAGTTGGAATTAAGCAAAAATATCTTGATTTTTAATGTCTTCCAAACCACCCTTTCATCATGAACGTCGTTTTCTTCAGTTCCAAAAGTTACGATCAGCAGTTTTTTTCCGAAGCCAATACCGGATATAATTTTAACTTAAACTACTTGGAAGTACCTCTTAACAACGATACCGCTGTGCTGGCGAAGGGCTATGATGTGGTATGTGTATTCGTGAATGATGTAGTTGATCACGAAGTACTACAGGAACTTGCCAACCACGGGGTAAGCCTGATTGCGCTACGATCTGCCGGCTATAATCATGTGGATTTGAAAGCCGCCCAAGCCTTTGGGATTAAAGTCGTCAGGGTGCCGGCCTATTCCCCCTATTCGGTGGCGGAACATACACTTGCCCTTATCCTTACACTGAACAGAAAAACCCACCGGGCCTTTAACAGGGTAAGGGAAGGGAACTTCGCCTTACACGGATTAATGGGTTTCGACCTGAATGGGAAAACAGCGGGCCTAATCGGATTGGGAAAAATAGGTTTGGTCACGGCAAAAATCCTCAAGGGTTTCGGATGCACAGTACTCGGTTATGATTTACAAAAAACAGCTGAGATGGACGAGCTAGGCATTGTCTTTACCGATCTTGAGCACCTTTATGAGGCTTCCGATATTATCTCCCTTCATTGCCCCTTGACACCTGATACTTACCATCTAATCAATGCGGGCACTATCGCCAAAATGAAAAAAGGCGTTATGCTGATCAATACCAGTAGAGGTGCTTTAGTCGATACGCGCGCAGTGATCGAAGGCCTGAAACAAGAACACATCGGCCACCTGGGCGTGGATGTTTATGAAGAGGAAGCAGATCTCTTTTTTGAAGACCTTTCCGACAAGGTGATTCAGG
>CAZHZP010000211.1:0-4750 GCA_964537165.1 uncultured Roseivirgaceae bacterium
ACGGGTCAAGTAAAAACAGGATCAACTATGTGTCGGCGCAGTGGTCAGTCGACCGTGGACCGTGGACCAAGAGGGGGCCGAAGACCGAAGCAGAACTCGGTCGTCGGTCAATGATTTAGGAGAAGCAGACTTTTTTCCACTAAAAGACCGGATTATGGAAGATTTTGCGGTAATTTGGGTGTAATTTAAATCCACAATTAAACACATCACTATGTATACGGGAATACTTCATCTTCATTCTGGATTGGCTTATTTGGTACTTTTGGGACTGATTGTCTGCATAGTATATGCCATGGTAGGCGCCTTGTCAGGGAGAGAATTCACCGATAAAGACAGGAAATTTGGGTTGATCGGACTGATCCCCACGCACTTGCAGTTTCTCTTCGCCATCATTCTTTATTTCGTTAGCCCTTTGGGTTTTTCCAACCTTTCCGGTGAAACCATGGGTGATTCTATGGCGAGGCTTTATGCGGTCGAACACCCGTTGATCAACATTATTGCCGTGGCGCTGATTACCATCGGCTACTCCAGGGCAAAAAAATTCACCGATA
Source organism: uncultured Roseivirgaceae bacterium (assembly GCA_964537165.1). Taxonomy (GTDB): domain Bacteria; phylum Bacteroidota; class Bacteroidia; order Cytophagales; family Cyclobacteriaceae; genus DATGMS01. The sequence continues at coordinate 552 of CAZHZP010000211.1, forward strand.
GCAAGGCCAGGTTCAGAAGTATGTATCTTTTCTATGGCATAGGTTTTATTTTGATTTTAAGCCGGATCCCCTGGACTACTTGGTTAAATTAAGTGCAAAAACACCGTGCGGCAAGCCAGTTGACTGCCATCAATATTAAAAGAGGCTGATTACCACCTGGTAGTCAGCCTCTTTTTGTGCCATCTATTCAAAGGATTAGAAAGACAAATACAAGTTAGGCGGGCGAGGGTTTTAGAACATGGGGCGGCGAACAAAGATCTGCTTTCAGTCAGGTTTACTTCTTCCATAAAACGAAATAAAAGACCTGACCACCTTGGTAGGCATCACCTATCATGTACAGGAGTCGGGTGTCTCAGTCCGGCAACGCAAATGCATAAAAAGCATCACCTGTAGGCGTTCCCAGGCGGTTTCCGCCCCCTGCGGCAATTACAACGTACTGTTTACCGTCCGCCTGAAAAACTGAAGGCACCGCATAGCCTCCTGCGGAAAGCTTGTACTCCCAAAGTACCTCACCTGTGTCCGCATCAAAGGCCCGGAACATTTCATCCGCCGATCCGCCTATAAAAACCAAACCACCTGCGGTAGCCACACAGCCACCAAAATTCTGCGTTCCGGTGTCTGAAATTCCTCTTTCCCTCAGCTCAGGGTAAGAACCGAGAGGTACCTTCCATTTTACCTCCATTGTGGACAAATCCACGGCATTTAAGGTACCCCAGGGGGGACGGCTGGCGGGAAAGCCGTCCTGATCGGTGAACAGTCTATACCCGTTGAGTACGTAGCGGTCCAGCTTATGGGTCGATAGCGCGGCCTCTTTAGTCGCTTCCGTCCGTGGATCTTTAAGATAGCCCATTAATGCGTCAGTTTCTTCCTTATCCAATTGAGCGAAGGCGGGCATCAATCCTTTCCCTTTCTGAATAATGGACTGAATTTCCGTATGACTGAGCCGCTCCGTAAGATTGGTTAGCGACGGGTAACTGTCCTTTTGACCCTCCCTATTGATGCCGTGACAGCTTGCACAATTGGACATGTAAATGGCATAACCTGAAATTCCTTCTTCCGCGATCGCTTCTTCTACTTTCTTCATCTGGAGGATCATAGGGATTTCGTTGGCATTGACGTAAATCATATTGTTATGCCGATCATAGGAAAGCCCGCCCCACAGGATCCCCCCTCTGGTGGCAGGCATCGTCAAGGTTCCCTCCAGGCTGGGCGGCGTGTACATGCCTTCATTTCTGTACTGCCGCATTTGCTGCTTTACATAGTCAGCTGATTCCGCCGAAATATCCGTTACGTCTGTGCTATCGAAACGCTGGCGCACCACAGGGATACCTTGATTCAAAACCTGGGTAGGAAACGCTTCTTCTCCGGGAACATTAGAAGCAGGAACGGCAACTTCGTTTGGGTTGGTTAAGAGACGTCCTGTATATCGGTCAAGTAGGACTATTTCCCCCATTTTGGTAGGTTGGGCCAAGGCCTTGATCAGCGATCCATCCAGGGTTAGATCAATCAAGGTAGGCGCAGCGGGAAGATCATAATCCCAGACATCATGTTTTACCGTCTGGTAATGCCATTGTTTTAGGCCAGTTCTGGCATCCAAAGCCACGACACAGTTGCCGTAGAGGTTTGCCCCTTTTCTATTGGCACCATAAAAATCATACACCGGAGAACCCAGGGCCGCATATACCCAGCCTTTTTCCGCATCGATACTGAGGCCACCCCAGTTGTTGGCGCCACCGTAGTTTTCCCCTTCTATCCAGTCCCAGCTGTCATAGCCCTCCTCCCCCTCTTGGGGAATGGTATGGAAGATCCAAACCATCTCTCCTGAAGACGCATCATAGGCACGAATATGACCCGGAGAAGCGTCATAGCCTTCACCTGTAGCTGAGCCGAGGATAAGCAATCCCTCAAATACAGCCGCCGGGGAGGTAAGCGTCACCGATAAGCTTTCGGGATTTCTGCCCAGATTTTCCCGCATGTCTAGTCTCCCCTTATTCCCAAACCCACTAATCGCCTGTCCGGTTTCAGCGCTTATCGCATAGAGATAATAGCCCACGGAGAAAAAGATCCTTCCGCCATCACCGTCATCGAAATAAGTTACACCCCGGTTTACACCAGTAATTTTCTCTTCTGCTTCAAACCGCCAAAGGGGTTCCCCATTGGTGGCGTTTACCGCAATCAAATCCAAAGAGGCGGAAGTCAGATACATGGTATTCCCAAGAATGATCGGATTACATTCCATCGGTGATCTCTCGGAATTGTCTCCTGTATGGAAAATCCAGGCTGCCTCCAATAAATGTACGTTTTCCTTATTGATTTGGTCAAGATCAGAAAACTGTTGGGCATCTGCCGTTCCCCGGTAAACCTCCCAAGTATGAATCTTCTGTTCATGGCTGTTCTTTTGTGTGCATGACAGGCCAAAACTGAATGACAACAGGAACAAACAGATCCTTGTAATAAATGAATAGGTGCCAAACATCGTCAAATGAAAAATCAGCTTCTTATTTTACAGGAGATAGCCCATAAGGCGTTTAATGAGAATCTTTGTTCTTTTTCTCCACCACACGTTTACCGGTAGAAGCAAACATGCCGTCCAATAGACTGCCTTTAAGGCTATTTTCGTCTTCTTTGGTAAGAGAAAGATTGATGTCCATCCCTTCCGCATAAAAATAGATAACGATCGATCTGTCAGTTTCCGTTACCTTGTCGATTTTATACCGGACTTTGGAGGACTCGCTGATACTTGCCAGTTCACCGGTGAGCTTTCCTTCCACGCGGTCGAGCGTAACGAGCATTTTCGAATCGCCATTGGGTGTTCCAAATACCGTAACCTCCCAGCTTCCTTCAAAAAAGTCGTTTTTTATCGCGGTTTGAGCAAATCCGGATTGCACTCCTGCAATAGCAAAGAGGATGACGAATAACAGCTTTTTTTTCATAAGTATTTTGGGTTTAAGTGTGACCCAATATACTATAATCTGATCGATGATGCAGCAATACCTCTAAATTAATCCGAAGAACATCGCTACAATAAATCTTCACCTCAAAAGTGGGAGCCACGTGGGATAACCACAGTCACCGATTGGTGCGGTGCGCTTATCCCATTCCTGCCTCGCTTCCACTAAGAAATGTTTTTTTAATAACCCAAATCTGGTTTCTTTGTAAACGGGAGTCGGAATGCGTAGCCGCCCTGACCATCGTTTAAATAAAAAATCAATGAAAATCATCGCCATAGGCAGGAATTATGCCGCCCATATTGAGGAACTGAAAAATGAAAAACCCTCTTCTCCTGTAGTTTTTCTAAAGCCGGAAACCGCCGTGCTTAAAAACAACGAGCCCTTCTACCACCCGGATTTTTCGGAAAACATCCACCATGAGGTGGAGCTGGTACTTAAAATCAGCAAAAACGGGAAATATATAAAGAAAGCGTTTGCCCATCAATATTATGAAGAAATAGGGATCGGCATCGATTTTACCGCACGGGACCTCCAGCAACAATGCAAGGAAAAAGGCCTGCCATGGGAGATAGCCAAAGCCTTTAACGGTTCCGCACCGATTGGAAAATTTTTACCGAAGCGCGATTTCAAAAACCTCGAAGACATCAACTTCCACCTCAACGTCAACGGAGAACTGCGCCAAAAAGGCAATACTTCTCTGATGCTGTACGATTTTGGGGTAATCATTGAATACGTTTCCCAGTTTTTCACGTTGAAAAAAGGAGACCTGATCTATACCGGTACGCCCGCCGGGGTGAGCAAGGTCAACATCGGGGACAGGCTCGAAGCTTTTATTGAAGATCAAAAACTCCTTGAATTTGACGTTAAGTAAGATATCCCTCGTTTTCCTATTCCTAATTGGCTGTCTTACACCATCCTATTCGCAGATAGAAAAAGGCTATTACCTCTTTCCCATCAAGCCTGGCGAGAGAAACTTCCTCGCGGGGAATATGAGTGAAATACGCCCAAACCATTTCCACACCGGTCTGGACATCAAGACCGACCAAAGACAAGGTCTACCGGTATATGCAGCAGCTGACGGATTTGTCCAAAGGATGAAAATATCCTCCTTTGGCTATGGGAATATCCTTTACCTGCGCCATCCCAATGGGCAGATCACGGTTTATGCCCATCTGCGGGAGTTCGCACCCGAGATCGCGACCTATATCCGCCAGGAAATGTACAAGGAGCAAAAGAATGAGCTGGAGA
>CAZHZP010000212.1:0-2965 GCA_964537165.1 uncultured Roseivirgaceae bacterium
ATGGGAATTAAATATTTATGTTAAATTTAACCTTATGGAAACGCAGACGACGGACAGGCTAAAGCTGGCTGCGCACTTTGTCAACAGCACGAACAGCCCGATTTTTTTGACCGGGAAAGCAGGAACCGGAAAAACCACCTTTCTGAGGAACCTTGCCCACCTGACCCACAAAGCGCATGTAATTGTAGCGCCGACCGGCATTGCCGCCCTTCATGCCAAGGGAGTCACCATACATTCCCAGTTTTTGTTTCCCATAGGGGGCTTTTTGCCGACCCGGGAACCCGAAGGCAATTTTGGGAGCACCAACTTTTTCTATACCCAACACACCCTGGCCCGAAGACATGCTTTGAATATGGCCAGAAAGAAGGTGTTGCGGTCCATTGACCTGCTTATCATTGATGAAGTGAGCATGTTGAGGGCGGATGTCTTGGATGCAATTGATTATCGGATGCGCAGCGTCAAAGGCAACTTTAATGAAGCTTTTGGAGGGACGCAGGTGCTGATGATCGGAGATTTGTTTCAGTTGCCGCCGATCGTGAAAGACCACGAATGGCAGGTGTTGGGGAGATTTTATAAAAGCATGCACTTTTTCGAGGCGCATGCGCTGAAGGCTTCGGGCATGGTGCATCTGGAGCTGGATAAGATATTCCGGCAAAAAGATGATCAATTTATCACCGTCCTCAACCATCTCAGAGAAAATAGGGCCACCAAAGAGGATATAGTATTCCTGAACAGTTTTTATAAGTCTCCCGACCAAATCAAGGATTTGCAGGATACAATTATCATTACTACCCACAACTACAGAGCCGACGAACATAACCGAAAGGAGCTGGGAGCACTGAAAAGCCCCTCCCATTATTTTGAAGCGGTGGTGGAAAAGGATTTTCCCGAAAGCCTGTACCCCCTGCCGAAGACACTCGAACTCAAGGAAGGTGCCCAGATCATGTTTGTCAGGAATGATAGCAGCGGTTTGTCTGACTTTTTTAATGGAAAAATGGCGAAGGTGAAGACCATTGATGAGGACGGGATCTGTGTGATCATGTCTGATTCCAACAAGGAGTACCTGCTGAAGAGAGAGGTGTGGGAAAATAAGAAATATGTCATCGACGAAGACACCAAGGAGCTGACGGAGGAGGTGGTAGGGACTTTTGAGCAGTATCCCGTCAAACTGGCCTGGGCAGTGACCGTCCATAAAAGCCAGGGGCTGACCTTTGACAAGGCCATCGTGGATGTGGGGCAGGCCTTTGCCCCGGGGCAGGTCTATGTGGCGTTGAGCCGGCTGAGGGGGCTGGAAGGCCTGAGCTTGCGAACAAGGATTCAGGCGGAAGTCATCAATAGTGATCCCAGCGTAGTGGATTATACCCAAGGTACCCAATCCCAGCAACCATTGGATGTGCTGCTTAGGGTGCACCAAAAAAAGTATGTAGAAAAGCTCCTTGTCGGTACTTTTGATTTTAAGGAATTGGCCAATGCGTTCAAGGTTTTTGTGACGCAGACCCAAAACAGTTTGGAGTTTGAAGATGTGGAGATGCAGCAGGCCGTCCAAATCCTCCAAACTGAAATCGTTAAGGAAAGCGGAAATACGCTGAAGTTCCAACGCCAACTGCTGCAACTGCTGGCATCGGGCGAAGAAGAGAAGCTGATAGAACGGCTGGAAAAGGGGAGCCGGTACTATTCGGCCTTATTGGAAGACTGTCTAAAGAACCTGCTGGTTCATGTGGCGGAGGTAGAACAATTCTCCAGGACCAAAAGCTACTTGGAAGGGCTGTCCGAACTCGAATTGGTTTTGGTCAAGAAATTAGGCGACGTGGGCAAAGTAACCTTCTTGATCCCTTCCATTATCGGCGGCAGAGATGTCCAGAAAATGGATGATTTTAGCCAGAAATTGATCAAGCTACGCGCCGATCTATGGGAAAAGGCGCAACAAGTAACAAAGGACAACCCGAAATTCGCCTCGACAAAAACAGGACGTAAAAAGAAGGAAAAGGGCGTGCCCGGCATCAAACTGGCCAAAGGCCAAACGTACGAAATTACCTATTCGCTAAGTGAAGATGGAAAAACCATTAAGGATATCGCCGAGACAAGAGGTTTGGCGGAATCCACCATCAAGGGGCATCTGGCGCGGGGTATAGAAGAGGGAAAAGTATCTATTCACCAATACCTAGAAGAGGAGTTGATTGGTGAAATAGGGGAGTTGATCCGGTCAAAAGAAGGAAATCTTCCATTGATCCGGGAAGAATATCCAGGCAAGTACGACTATGGCACCTTAAAGATGGTGGCCGCTTATCTGGCAAAGGAGAAAAACAATCCTTAATATTGGCCTTTTGATTTTCAAGTATGAAAGGTCATTCCTATGATCCCGTAGCGCCATTTTATGATTTCTTGTCCCGGGTCTTGGGGAAATCCTATCAAAACAGCAAGTCGATCTTTTTAGACAAGATGGGGAGGGGGAATAAAGTTTTATATCTGGGCGGCGGGACGGGCGCCAATCTTCCTTTTATTCTAGAGCAAATTGGGCCGAAGGGGAGCGTCTTTTATGTGGAAGCTTCTGCCAAAATGATCAGGAAAGCAAAAGGCCGGGTTAAGCCTGACCAATTGCCCCAAATTAGATTTTTGCACCAATCTGACTTTTCCCGTATTCCCCTGCGCACCTATGATGTAATACTTACACAGTTTTTTCTTGACATCCTGCCGGATCATGAGATCAACCGGCTATTTGAAGAGGTAGGAAGACGGACGGATTCAAGTAGCCAGTGGATTTTTCTTGATTTTTTTCCTATTGTCGAAAAGAAAAGGCTGATCCGATTAATGATTGCGTTCTTTAGAGGGGCTACCGGAAATCCCCGAAAAGACCTGCCGGATTACACACGCTATTTTGAGTCTCATGGTTGGAAAATGGAGGAAAAAGAAATGCTTCAAAGGGGTTTTATTCAGGCTTGGCTGTTGAAGAAGGGAGTGTAAGGGG
>CAZHZP010000212.1:3065-4724 GCA_964537165.1 uncultured Roseivirgaceae bacterium
TTCGGTAGATGTTCTGCCAATGCTCATTCTTTGTGGACTTGTTCGATGATTTGAGTGATGATTTCATCAAAGTAAGCACCATTGTATGGGCCAAACCAATTCATGTCCCGTACCTCATGGTAACGGCGGTTGTAATACTCATCCGGCGTGATATAGCCGATATAGCCACCATTGAAGGTGGTAATCATAAGGTGCAGGCCTTTTGCGGCGGCTGCTTTTTCCCATTTTTCATAAAATACCCCCGATATTTCCCCGCTGGAGGCAATCATCAGTACATTGCCTAAGCGAACGATATCAAAATGGGCGTTGGTGTCCCCAAAAGCTACATTAAATACCCAAGGTCTTAACCTGATATTGTCCGAAATCCTGTAGTGGGCATCCCTCAGGTAAAGCGGAAGGGTCGCCGACGCTAGCAAGGATCCCTCTACGGGCTGGGCAATCGCCTCAGAAACCGTTAATACTGAATCCAGGGAATACGCGTATTGCTGGACGGAAGGGATATCGTTGCCGGGAGCCAGTGGCCGGTGGCTGCCAACGGTTCCGGCCGCAAACAAGGCAAAATCCACATTGTCTTCTTCCAGGTATTCCGTCAAGTAATTCGGATAATCGCCGGATAGCCCCATAAATTTACTGCTGAGGCAGGTGGCATGCGCCGTATAGGTAATAAATGTACCCTTTTCCCCATTCCTTTTGGTAAATACCAGTTGGCGAAAATACGGATCTACCGGATCTTCGGCGATAAAGCGGTTCATGACAAATTCTTTCGCAGCAGTTCTCTTATAATGCACCTGAACGGTATCTGCCGTAGAGAGGGCATTTTGAATGGCTAAGAGGGCTTTTTTCTCCAACATGGACACCACTGCTTCGTCATAGCCGCCGAAGGCTATCTTTCCCATCAGGCCGGGCATATACCCGCCCATGCCGCTATGGGTATGGGTGGCGGTGAAGTAGACTTTATCAACGGGAAGCGTCTCTTGAATTTTTTGTTCCACCCTTTGCGCCAGTTGGGGATGGATGATCAAAAGCTCATAGCTAAGGATAGCCAGGGTATGTGGACCATTCCCAATCACCAGCGCTTTGACATCGCTGCTGTCCTGAACAAATTCATATTCACCTCTCGGCTTATAGCCCACCAGATCTTGGGGTTCGGAAGGCGTAGCATTGACAGTGGCCCAGCCAACCTTCAAGTAACTGCCCTCACCACCTGCATATTCCAGTTCTTGCAGGGCGCTCATGGTTTTTCGGTAGTAGTCTTGTTCTTTGTAGTGCGACCAGTCGACGGTAGTCAGGGTAAGGATGGCTAAAAAAAATAAAAGGCCTGCAAGCCAGGCCAATATTTTGAGCAATCTTTTAAACATATTCGAAGGTGCCGTATTCGGTTTGTAGGGTGACCTTTTTGGTTTCTCCTTCCTGAACCCTTCCGATAATCTGGGCATCTACTCCGTGGAATTCCGCAATGTCAATGATTTCCTCAGCATATTTCTCTTCCAAATATACCTCCATCCGGTGGCCCATATTAAAGACTTTGTACATTTCCTTCCAATCGGTACCGCTTTCCTCCTGAATAATTTTGAATAAAGGCGGTGTTTCAAACAGGTTGTCCTTGATCACGTGGAGGTCATCAATAAAATGCATCACCTTGGTTTGTGCGCCGCCGCT
>CAZHZP010000213.1:0-4705 GCA_964537165.1 uncultured Roseivirgaceae bacterium
AAATAAAACATGAATGCGGAATAGCCATGATCAGGCTCCGCAAACCCCTCCAATACTATATTGATAAATATAACACCCCGATGTATGCAGCGAATAAGCTGTATGTGTTGATGCAAAAGCAAATCAATCGGGGACAGGACGGGGCTGGGGTGGCTAACATTAAGATTGCTACCAAAGCTGGAACACGCTATATCAGCAGGTACCGGTCGGTGGAAGCCCAAGCGGTAAACTCTATTTTTGCCAAGATCTCAAAGAAGTACAAAAAGGCAAAAAAGCTGGGGGGAGAAGAGGCCTTGATGAATGCGGAATGGTTGAAGGACAACATCGCCTTCTCGGGCGAAGTGTGGCTAGGCCACCTCAGGTATGGAACGCACGGTGAAAACAGCATCGAAACTTGTCATCCCTTCCTGAAGCAAAACAACTGGCGAAGTAGGAACCTGGTGATGGCCGGCAATTTCAATATGACCAATGTGGAATCACTTTTTAGTAAATTGGTCGAGCTGGGACAGCATCCTAAGGAAAAAACGGATACGGTGACGGTAATGGAAAAGATCGGACATTTTTTGGATGAAGAGAACCAGCGTATTTTCGACAAATACAAAAGCGAGTTTTCCAATGAGGAAATCACTGAGGTAATAGAAGATGAACTGGATGTTGCAAGAATTTTAAGGCGCTCTTGCCGGGACTTTGATGGGGGCTATGCCATGGCTGGATTGATCGGCAATGGCTCCAGTTTCGTGGTCAGGGATCCATCAGGTATTCGCCCCGCATACTATTATGCGGATGAGGAAATTGTAGTGATAGCCTCTGAAAAGCCCGCGATCAAATCGGCCTTCAATATAGCTTACACGGAAATAAAAGAAATACAGCCGGGTTGTGCTTTGGTCGTTAACAAAGATGGTTCCTACGGTGAACATCAGATTCTTCCGGCAAGGGAAAAGAAATCCTGCAGCTTCGAAAGAATTTATTTTTCAAGAGGAACAGATCCCGACATTTACAGGGAAAGGAAAATGCTTGGACGGAATCTAGTTCCGCAGGTGCTTAAAGCCATAGACTTTGACCTTAAAAACACCGTCTTTTCCTACATTCCCAATACGGCTGAGACCGCTTTTTATGGGTTGATCGAAGGGCTGGAAGATTATTTGAGTGCCAAGCGACGGGAGGTGCTGTTAGAAGGCAAGCCACATTTAGGTGAATTGGAAGACCTATTGAGCTTCAGGCCCAGGGTGGAGAAGTTGGTGACCAAAGATGTTAAGCTGAGGACATTCATCACCAATGAGAACGACCGGGACGCCATGGTGGCCAATGTGTATGATACCACCTATGAGGTCATCCGGCCACATATCGACACCATCGTTGTGTTGGACGACAGTATTGTAAGGGGAACGACTTTGGAAAAAAGTATTTTGACCACACTGGATCAGTTGAATCCGAAGCGAATTATCATTGTCTCCTCTGCGCCGCAGATCAGGTTCCCGGATTGTTATGGGATTGATATGTCTAGGATGAAGGACTTTGTGGCGTTTAGGGCAGCCACATCTTTGTTGAAAGAAAGTGGAAGAGATTACGTTTTGGAAGAGGTGTATGTTAAGTGCCTGGGCGATCCGCAAGGATCCGTCAATTACGTAAAAGAGGTGTATGCTAGTTTTACTGATGAGCAAATCTCCGATAAGATAGCACAGATTATCACCAGTGAGCAGATCCAGGCTGAGGTCAAGGTCATCTACCAAACCGTTGCCAGCTTGAATCAAGCTTGTCCGGATCATAAGGGGGACTGGTACTTTACCGGGGATTTCCCGACCGTAGGAGGGATGCAGGTAGTCAACCGTTCCTTTGCCAACTACATGGAGGGGAAGACCGTAAGGGCTTACTAAACAGGATTTACAGATTATTCAAAACACCCATTCAACTTCAGATGGGTGTTTTGGCTTTATATAACCTAGATCAGATATGGGAATCAATACAGCACTTTTAAAGCAGACCTGTGAAACCCCGGGAGCACCGGGATTCGAGAAGCGGATCCGGGACTTTGTACTGGAGCAGGTGATGCCTTTAGTAGACGAGGTGAGCGTGGACAACCTCGGCAATGTTATTGCCATTAAGCGTGGGGTCAATAATCCCGATGGTAAACGGGTGATGGTTGCTGCTCATATGGATGAGATTGGCTTTATCGTCACCCATATTGATGAAAGCGGATTTGTGCGGTTCCATACTTTGGGAGGTTTTGATCCGAAAACATTGACTGCCCAACGGGTGATCGTGCATGGCACTGAAGACCTGGTCGGCGTGATGGGCAGCAAGCCCGTCCATGTAATGTCTCCCGAGGAAAGAACCAAAATGCCCAAAACCACCGATTATTTTATTGACATGGGACGATCCAAGGAAGAGGTGGAAAAATACATCAAGGTCGGTGACCCCATTACACGGGATCGGGAGTTGGTGGAAATGGGGGACTGCGTCAACTGCAAGTCCATTGACAACCGGGTCGCCGTGTTTATCCTGATGGAGGCCTTGCGGACTTCGGGGGAGGTACCTTATGATGTGTACGCAGTCTTCACCGTTCAGGAGGAAGTGGGTTTAAGAGGTGCCAACGTGGCCGCGCACAATATCAATCCTGATTTTGGCATTGCGCTGGATACGACTATTGCCTATGATGTGCCGGGGGCTGCTCCGCATGAGCGGATTACGCAACTTGGCAAGGGAACCGCCATTAAGATCATGGACGGCATGACGATCTGTGATTATCGGATGGTGGCGTTTATGAAGAAAACCGCGGATGCTAAAGGAATTGCCTGGCAGCCTGAGATCCTTCCTGCAGGAGGCACCGATACGGCAGGCATACAGCGAATGGGTAAGCAAGGTGCCATTGCCGGAGCCATTTCCATTCCCACCCGTCACCTACATCAAGTGATCGAGATGGCGCATAAGGGGGACATCGAGCTGAGCATTCAGTTGCTAAAAGCTTGTTTGGAAGAAATTGATCAGTACGACTGGGCACACTAGAAATGGTTATTGGGTTATTGAGTTATTGGTTAATAGCCCAGTAACCTATTTACCTAATATCCAACAACCTAACCTAATGGCTGTTAAGGGAAAAGGCATTAAGGAATATACCGACAACCCTCTTTTGGATTACGTGGATCTGCCTTTCGAATGGAAGGGTACGCCCGTGGATCACAGAGGTAGGTTTGTCAACCACGAGCATCCATTTATCAACTCCTTCTGGGAACTGCTTAAGTGGCAGCTGATGAGGAATCCCCAAAAGGAGGAGAAGCTCAAAGATGCCTGGCGATTGGATGTTCTGAAGGACGGCAGCTTTTTGACAGATAAAACCGACTGCATCGTCTGGCTGGGGCATGCCTCGTTTTTTATCCGCCTAGCCGGTCGTTCGCTTTTGATCGATCCGGTACTTTTTGACCTGCCGTTGTTCAAAAGGCGATCTGAACTGCCGGTCTCACCTGATCACTTCAAAGATTTGGATTATATTTTGGTGTCCCACGATCACCGGGATCATTGCGATGCCAGGAGCCTTAAGCTGCTCGCAGCAAATAATCCTCAGGCGACCTTCCTCACCGGACTGCGGTTAGATGCTTTGTTAAAGACCTTTACCACCAGACAGGAAATACAGGCTGCGGGATGGTATCAGAAGTATAAGACGACGGAAGATCTGCAAATCTGTTATGTTCCATCCAGGCATTGGGGCCGGCGTTACTGGAGCGATACCAATTGCAATCTTTGGGGAGGCTTTGTGATCCAAGGTGGGGGGAAAACCATTTACTTTGGAGGGGATTCAGGTTACGGCAGCCATTTTAGGGAGATAGGAGAAGTCTTTCCCGCGATTGATTACTTTGTAGGGGGGATAGGGGCCTATAAGCCGGAGTTTTTTATGGGGCAGAGCCATACCTCTCCAACGGATGCGTTGCGGGCATTTGAGGACACCGGGGCCAAATGGATGATCCCGATGCATTACGGTACTTTTGACCTTTCCGATGAGCCCCTGGGAGATCCGATAAGGGTTTTGAAAAAAGCTGAAGGGCAGGAGAGGATTCTTTATTTGCGGCCGGGGGAGAGGTTAGCTTTATCGTAGTTAACCAGGTTCGGTAGCCTGTCTTGTGGTATAAATTTTTGGGTTATTTGGACGGAGAAATTGATAACGGCTGCTGAAGTTTTTAATCCTTGAGCTAGGAGATTTTGTCGTAAATGATTATTTTAGATCATGCGAACGGTCTAACGATGAAAACCTATAAAGCCAATAAAAAAGGAATGCTGTACCTGATGATGGGGTACATTGCCATGCTTGTAGGCATCTTTTTTCTGGATAGAGAGACCTTCTCCCAAAATCCGCAATTGTTCGTTCCCACCCTTGTCCCTTCAGCATTAATTCTTTGGCCGTTGCTCCATACCTATTACCAGATCAAGGGTGATAAACTGATCTATCGGTCGGGATTTATTCACGGAGTGATTGATATCGATAATATCAAGGAGATCATAAAAGGCAAGACCATGTGGGTAGGCCTAAAGCCCGCACTCGCTACAGGGGGGATGATTATCAAATATAACCGCTTTGATGATATCTATCTGGCACCCAAGAATAATGAGGAGCTGATTGGGGATTTGTTGAAGTTGAATAAAAAAATCGTGATTCGGGATTAGGGCGTTTGATGAACTTATTTTTCTTCAAACATGACCTGTAAAACTTCCAGCA
>CAZHZP010000214.1:0-4695 GCA_964537165.1 uncultured Roseivirgaceae bacterium
GGATGGCTATAAGCCATAGACACCAGGCTGTAAACCAACAACATGCTGCTAAACGCCAAGTTAATCATCAACCCCAAGAGGAGCGACAAAGCTAGAAATACCAGTGAAAGATGGAACAGCCCCTCATCGACTTTTGGCGGTCGCTTGAGTCCTCCTATACTACCTTCATCTTTGTCATAATAGCTGTTGTAGGCATTGCTGGATGGATAGAGAAAAAGATGAAGAAGGATAAAAACCAGGGCCGCTCTTCCTATTTCCAGGTCTTCCACAAAGGCTAGGGAAAAAAGAAAAACTGGGAGCAGGAATACCGAAAAACCTATTCGAAGATGGAGCCAGTTGGATTTTTTAAACATATGGCATTATAATGGAAGTCTTTTTTTGCTTATTTTAACCAAGCCTACAGCTCAGAACAACCAACCATAGATGAACAACTACATCGTCAGTGTGGGGACGGCCAATCCCGGCCCGGCCATTTCCCAAGAAAAGATAGGTAAATTTATGGTAACCGCCCACGGATTGGATCAACAGGAAGCCAGAAAACTGAATTTTATTTACAAGCATTCGGGAATTCAAACCAGGCACAGTGCCCTTGAGGATTTTGACCAGCTTGACCACCGGGATTTTTCCTTTTTCCCAAAGAACAAAATGCTTGAGCCATTCCCCGGCACCAAAGCCCGTATGGACGTGTACAGGCAGGTCGCTCCACAGCTTGCCACAACGGCAATTGAGGATTGTCTGGCTAAGTCGAACACACCCATCTCCTCCATCACCCACCTTGTCATCGTGTCCTGTACGGGCATGTATGCACCGGGACTGGAAATAGATTTGATTCACAAACTCAAAATGAGAGAATCGGTGGAGCGCTACGCCATCCATTTTATGGGTTGCTATGCGGCTTTCAACGGCTTGAAAATGGCGGATCGAATCTGTGACAGCGACCCGCGCGCCAAGGTCTTAATGGTTGCCGTCGAACTATGTACACTTCATTTTCAGAAAGAGTATAATGAAGACAACCTGCTCTCCAACGCACTGTTTGGGGACGGAGCCGCAGCGGCTTTGATTGCCAAAGAGCCGACAGGTATAAGCATCCAGGACTATCAAAGCAATCTGTATCAGGAAGGTGAAAATGACATGGCTTGGGGTATCGGCGATTTTGGCTTTGAGATGAAACTGAGCAAATACATACCAGATCTTTTAGAAAAAGGCATCCAGATCTTGAAACGAAATCTGGAAGAAAAATTCAACATCTCGCTGACCGAACATTTTGCTATCCATCCAGGTGGCATACAGATATTGAAGAGGGTGGAAAAAGCGCTGGGCATCCAGCCGGAACAAAACAAACATGCCCACGAGGTGCTACGGCAATATGGAAACATGTCTTCTGCTACCATCCTTTTTGTTATATCTGCGCTAATGGAAGACCCGGCCGTCAAAGGCAATGTTCTGGCCATGGGATTTGGTCCCGGCTTGACATTAGAAACCCTTCTCCTAAACAAAATATGATGTTTTTCAGCCAAAGGAGCAGTCAAAAAGAACTTATTGATGACCTCAACTGCGATGGAGAAGAGCTTCTACAGACACTAAAGGAGCTCAAAACCATCAACAGGCTGCTGGGCGGCAATCACGTCACTACCGACGGCATCAACCAGCTTCTGAAAGAGGCCACTTCTAAAAAAGTCACCATCGCCGATGTAGGCTGCGGCGGCGGGGACATGATCCGGGTGATGTATGATTGGGCGAAAAAGGAAGGAATAAATGCCCGCTTTGTCGGCGTAGACGCCAATCCCAACACTGTAGCCATGGCCAGGGGAAATTTGCGGGACTTACCGGCTGTTCATCTCGAAGCTGCGGATGTATTTGACGGGGCCTTTCAGCAACATAAAGTGGATATCATTACCTGCACCTTGTTTACCCATCATTTCTCCGATGAGGAATTGGTTGAGATGTTCCGCTCTTTTAAAGTCAAAGCAAGATTAGGGATCGTCATCAACGACCTCCACCGCCACCCCCTGGCGTTCTATAGCATTAAAATTTTAACCCGTCTTTTTTCCCGATCCAGGCTGGTGATCAATGACGCACCTGTTTCCGTACAAAGAGGCTTCCGAAGAAAGGAGCTGGAAAAAATCCTCAGAAAGGCCGGGTGGCAAAAGTACCGGATCCGCTGGCACTGGGCTTTTCGCTGGCAGGTGGTGGGGGTTCGGGAGTAGGCAACTGGTGATTGGTTATTAAGTTATTGGGTGATTGGGTGATTAAGTTATGGGTTATTGGTGATTGTCACAGACATTCGGCCTTTCCTCTTCTGTCTCCTGTCTTCCGTCGCTTTTATCTTGATACTTGATACCCGCATCTTGATACTTTCTCCATACCCAGTACCCAATACTCAAATCTAATCCATTAACTTTGGTTCATGCTAATAGATTTTGACACGACACACCCTGAAAAAGAACTAGAAGGGGTAAAAGCCAAATTAACGGCGTTATCTCTCGCACGGTTGATTGTATTTTTATTGCTGGGAGCCGTAATCATTGTCGGAATCTCTGAATCCAGATGGCTCTTATCCTTGTTTTTTCCCCTTAGCTTCCTTTTTGTTTATTTAATTGTCCGGTTTAATCGTCAAAAGGATAAGCAGGCATTCTTAGAAACTGTAATACAGATACGGGCCGACAAAGAAAAACGCCTGGCACGGGAGCTCTCTTCTTTTGACCCCGGGGATAAGTTCAGGGACAAAAACCACCCTTTTGCCAACGACCTGGATCTTTTCGGCGACCATTCGCTTTTTCAGCTGGTCAACCATACCGTGAACGAAGGCGGGAAATCAAAACTTGTCCAATGGATGCTGGCTGACAGCGATCCTGCTACCGCGCAAGAACGCTATGCCGCCATTACGGAATTGTCGGAAAAAGCGGACTTTCTATTAAACTTTGAAGCGCTCGGAAAGGCTTTTTGGAAAAAAGAAAAGTCCAAGGCGGCCTTTTATCAATGGCTTAAGGCTCCTGCGCTGTGGAAGTCCTGGTACATCGTCCCCGCCGTTTTGGGGCCTGTGGCAGGCATCTCACTTTT
This sequence comes from uncultured Roseivirgaceae bacterium, assembly GCA_964537165.1. Classification (GTDB taxonomy): domain Bacteria; phylum Bacteroidota; class Bacteroidia; order Cytophagales; family Cyclobacteriaceae; genus DATGMS01. The sequence continues at coordinate 3,061 of CAZHZP010000214.1, forward strand.
GGCAGGAACACTCTTCGCCGGACTTCCCGTTTCGTTGATTAGCTTGCTGATCCTGCTTGGTATGTTTTTTTTAAGCTTTGTATTTGTTCCCTTAATGCAGGTAGCCAAACAAATGCCCGATGAAGGCGACCTCAAGACCTTAACGGCCTGGGCACGTCAGCTTGAAGGCGTCAATTTCGAAAACGAACATTTAAAAGAACTTCAGAAACCCGTCATTGATGGGGAATATAAGGCTTCCGAAGCCCTCAAAGCGCTCGAACAACAGTCTTTTATGGTTCAGAGCCGGATTAACCTGATGTACCTGATCTTCAATTTGCTGTTTTGGGTTGATTTCGCAGTTTTGATGCGGCTGGAAAAATGGAAAAAACAATACGCCCCGCACATTCAACAATGGGATGATCTGTTCAATGAGTGGCAGGCCTTGGTGTCCCTGGCAGCATTCACAGCAGATGAAAAGCTCTCCTGCGAAATGACCTGGACAGATAGCCTGTCCTTGGAAGCCAAAGACATTAAACATCCGCTGATCTCTAAGTCGACCTGTGTCGGCAATGATTTCAGCCTATTGAAAGAGAAGCAGATTGTGCTTCTTACGGGATCCAATATGTCTGGAAAAACCACTTTTATGCGAACCCTCGGCATCAATATCGTCTTGGCAAACCTGGGATTGAACCCATTTGCGGAGAGGTTCATCATTGGGCCGTTCCTGTTATTCACCAGCATGAGGAATACAGATAACCTGGGAGAAAATGTCAGCTCTTTTTACGCCGAGCTGGCGAGGATCCGCGAGCTCTTGGTGAGAGCGGAGGCCGGCGTCCCGGTATTTTTCTTACTCGATGAAATCCTGAAAGGCACCAATACCACCGACAGAATTATGGGCAGTGAGGCTTTGATCCGTCAGTTGACCAGCAGCCGGAGCAAGGGGATCATCTCCACCCACGACATTGAACTCAGTGAGCTTTCGACCAGAATCCCTTCCCTGGCAAACGCGAGTTTCCACAGTGAAATCAAGGAAAACGAAATTCTCTTTGACTATAAAATCAAGGCAGGCCCTTGTCCAAGCTTCAACGCCCATAAACTGATGGAACTGATGGGCATCCGGTTTGCCAATTAAACAAATCAAACATTATTTAATAAACAACCCATGAAAAATAACCGAATCAATTACATTGAATTTAAAGCCAAAGATCTTGAAAAGGTAAAGGAATTCTATTCACAGGCCTTTGACTGGACATTTCAGGATTACGGCACCGAGTACACCGCTTTTTCAGATGGAGGTTTGGACGGGGGTTTTACAAAATCCGAAGAAAAGATTGTCAATGGTGCCTTGGTCATCCTATATCATGAAAACCTTGAGGCGATCAGAGAAAAGGTAGCCGCTTCCAAAGGGATTATTACTGTAGATATTTTTTCTTTTCCAGGGGGAAGACGGTTTCATTTTCAGGATCCGGCCGGCAATGAACTGGCGGTTTGGTCAGATCAATGAAAATGGGCTACACGGGAGATTGAATAATGGAACATTTGACCAAATACGATTCACTTCTCGGTGAAAGATGTGTTGGCATAAATATTGTCTCTTATCCATCAAATAAATCGATTTTTAACTTTAACCAACAACAATCATGAGTTCATTACTTT
>CAZHZP010000215.1:0-4671 GCA_964537165.1 uncultured Roseivirgaceae bacterium
ACCGGAAAGCTAAAGGGCTTCTCCGGGAGACTGATCCAAGACTTCCGATCCAGGAGCGTGTACTGGTGGTTGAGATTGAGCCTGTTCTCCAGTTTAGTAATCAGTACCTTTAAGCCCAGTTTATCATCCTTAAGGCCATTTTTCTTTAAAAGCTCCCATACTTCTTGATACTTGTTCCGGGACCACCACAAACCTGCAACCTGCCACCAAGAATCTTTTAACTTTAAGGCCCTTACCGCTTGGGCAAGATGCCTCTCCACTTCCTCATCTTTTACGGACCATTCCACCCCTTCTGCAGCAATCAATTTTTTGATCGAATCAATTTTATTTTCCAGCCACAATTGATCAAATTCCTCTGCTTCATAAGCCAATAAGCTTTTTAGCTGCTGAAAATTTTCCTCTTCCTTCACAAACTGAAGTAACTCCCCCAACTTATCTTTTTTCTCACAGGCCTGAAACACAGAGGAAAAAATTCGGAAATTGATCCGGAACCGCTCCAGCAGCAGGTCGCCCTTTTCCTTCATCTCCCGTATCTCGTCAAAAATCTCCTTCAATCGGGCGAGTGCACTGGGGCCGAAGGCTGAAAAATCATTTCTATGCAACCAAAAGGACGATGGGTTCTGATACTGTTTGTAATAAAGGACAAAATCTTGAAAATTCCTGAAAAAGGAGTCCAGCCCATCCAGACGGAATTTTTTATAATACTGCCTCAAATCCATGTGTTCATCCTGCAAGGAGGAGGTGACATAAAGCTCCTTAATGGGCACCCCACATTCATTCCGGTCAAAAAGCGCCTCCTTATATTCCTGTAAAAAATCGCTGTGCTGTTCAATAGTGCTGCCCAATCGGTTGAAATTCCGCTCCAATTGGATAGCATCGAGACTTCGATTGAGCTCCTGGTAGGTATCGAGAGAGTTGATCTGATGGGACAATTTCCGGAAAAGATCCTTTCTGTCAAACCTAAAATCATGTACTAATGCGGTAAAAGGTGCAAAACCTTGTTCGCTTAGCCTCTTGAATACCACGTCCAGAGCTGCGCGCTTCTGGGAGACGACCAAAACCTTCTTCCCTCTTGAGGTGAAATCCGCGACCAGATTGCAGATCAACTGGGACTTGCCGGTGCCCGGTGGCCCCTGAACCACGCAAGACTCGCCGGCCCTTACGGCTTTCATCACTTCTTCCTGACTGGCATCTATAGGAAAAGTATTAAACAGCGTCTGGTCTCTGCTGCTTGCGAGTGATTCATCCACGGCAAATTTTTCTGAAAGAAAAGTTTCCAGATCCTCCTGTGGGCTTTCTTTGAGCAAATGATAGTCATCGATCAGAAAGGAGGTCTTTTGTGAAAACTGGCCCAACACCGCATAGGGCTTCAGCTTTAGCAGTCCGGTTTTCTGTTCCTTTTGAAAAACCCCTTTGTTTATCTCCGGGAAATAATCCAGCTTATCCTCCAATAATTCCTGGTTGAAATGAAGGGCAAGACCTTCGTTGAGATAATGGTATAGCTGCGTCCGGAATTCCCGGGGATCACGAGAAAAATCCTCCAGCGGCTTATCCAGCCATTCCTTGTCCAACTCGGTACCTTGCGCATGGGCATAGGCCAATAAAAATGCCTTGTTCAGGAAAGGCTGATCACCAGCTGTTTTGCTCATATACCAGCTGTTCTTATCCTTGATCAACGTCACAGGGAAGAAGATCAGCGGGCAACGGATCAATCGCTCATTGACCAGCCTGCCCTCCACAAAAGGCCAGCCCACAAAAACGTTTTTCTCACCGGATTCTTCTTCTACCAATCGGATATGCTGTCCCAGTCTTCTTAGTTTTTGGGAAAGCTCGTTGATGTTTTTATCCCTGGCATCGGCGGTTTGGATCAGGGGGATGTTTTTCTTTCTTCCAAGAAGTTCGGTGATGTAAAAAAAAGAAGGGTGGTTATTCAGAAAGTGGAAATTCTTCAGGTCAATCATCTGGGAGTTGATGAGTTTGGGCAAAAAAACCGATCGGTTTCTGCCCGAGAGATCGACCAACCTGTTGAGATAAACCTGAAAAACATCCTTAAGCATCTTCCTTTATTTAAAGGGGGAATCCTTTTCCTTGGCCATATGGTTATAGACCACCTTATCCATGATCCCCGGCACCCATTTGTTCAAAAAAGAAGCCAGTTTGCCTTCTTTCGTCAATACCAGGTCTCTCTTCCTTCTTATGGTTGCCTTGAGGATGGCCACCGCCACTTCCTCGGACGTCATCATTTTGCTCTCCTCCCTGGGAGATTCCGTTTGGGTGGTGCCGTCCGCCAGCAAGGCATTTTTGCGGATATTCGAAGCGGTGAATCCCGGACAGGCCACCAATACATGCACGCCCTTTTTCATCACCTCCGTCCTTAAGGATTCGAAAAAGCCGTTCATCGCGTATTTGCTTGCCGTATAGGCTGTCCTTGCGGGTGTACCCCGGAAGCCATTGACGGAAGATATGGCGATGATCGATCCTTTGTTCTTCAATATCTCATCCATGCAGTATTTGGTGGCGTAGACAGATCCCCAGAAATTGGTATCCATCACCTTGCGGAACACCTCTAAATCCAGCTCCTGAAAAAGCGCCCGCATGGAGATCCCGGCATTATTGATCAAAATATCGATTTTCCCAAAATGGGCTTTGACCGTCGCTGCCATCCGTTGGTTATCTTCTTCGCTACCCGCCTCGGCCAGTACGCCGAAGCAGTCGATGCCTTCCTCTTTGAGGATGGACAAGGTCTGGTTTATCTTCTCTTGATTGCGACCTGTGATGGCTATTTTTGCTCCTTGCCTTCCAAAAACTTTGGCACAAGACTCACCGATTCCGGAAGTGCCACCGGTAACCACGACTATTTTATTATGTATGTTCATTTACTTTTTATGCTTAAAACCTAAATATAAGAATTTGGATGGCGTGCCCCCAAATTTTATTTCATCCAAGGGACAGGGATAAGCACCCGCAATTTTAATATAATTCGTAATTTTGCGGTCTATGTCGAGAAAATTGAAGAACCAGGTCTTGGAACACCTGAGAGTTGAAAGGATCGCAGCCGAAGGTAAAAGTGTGGCACATTATGAAGGGAAAGTGGTCTTTATCCCTAACGTCGCCCCTGGGGACCTGGTGGACGTGCGTATCACCCGTGGCAAGAGCAGCTTTATGGAAGGCGAAGCCGTCAAGTTCCACGAATTCTCCAAGGACAGAGTAACGCCATTCTGTGAGCATTTTGGGGTCTGCGGCGGATGCAAATGGCAGCACATCAGCTACGACACGCAACTGGATTTTAAGCGACAGCAGGTAGTGGACCAGTTTGAGCGCATCGCCAAGGTTCCTATTCCGGAGGTAAGACCTATCCTTGGCTCCGACAACGACCGGTATTATAGAAATAAGCTGGATTTTACTTTTTCCAACAACCGTTGGCTGACCCAAGAAGAAATTCAATCCGGCAAGGAGTTCTCCAGAGATGCCCTCGGTTTCCACATTCCCAAGCGTTTTGACAAGATTGTGGATATCGAACATTGCTACCTGCAGGCTGGGCCATCCAACGATATCAGGAACCGATTACGGGAATTTGCTCTGGAGAACCGTATCAGCTTCTATGACATCAGGGAGCAGGTAGGCGTGTTGCGTAACCTGATCATCCGTACCACCAGTACCGGGGAAACCATGGTCATCGTCCAGTTTGGCGAGGACAATCCAGAAGCTGTTGAGCAGGTGATGCGCTTCCTGAAGGAGACTTTCCCGGACATCACCTCCTTATTGTATATTATCAATTTAAAGAAAAACGAGACCTTCCATGATCAGAACGTACTGACTTATTCAGGTCAGGATTATATTACGGAGAAGATGGAAGATCTGGAATTCAGGATCGGACCGAAGTCCTTTTATCAGACGAATTCCGAACAAGCTTATGAGCTATATAAAGTTGCCCGGGAATTCGCAGGTCTTCAGGGGGGCGAAGTGGTTTATGATCTCTATACAGGCACCGGTACCATTGCGAATTTTGTGGCTAGAAAAGCCAAACAAGTCATCGGCATCGAGTATGTGGAAGCCGCCATCGAAGACGCCAAGCTGAATGCCCAAGTAAACGGGCTTGACAACACGCTGTTCTATGCGGGAGATATGAAAGATGTCTTTAATGAAGAATTTAAGGCGCAACATCCCGCTCCCGATGTCATCATCACCGACCCGCCACGGGCAGGGATGCATGAGGATGTAGTGAATATGTTACTGAACCTTGCGGCTCCCAAAATTGTCTATGTTAGTTGTAACCCTGCCACTCAGGCTAGGGATGTGGCTTTGTTGGCCGATAAATATGAGGTGGCGGCCATCCAACCCGTGGATATGTTCCCGCAGACTTTTCATGTGGAAAATGTCGTACTATTAACCAGAAAACAGGCATGAGAGACGAAAACGATCCAGAACTAAACGGCAAATACCTCGGCACCATTACCAAAGATTTTATCAAGGTATGTGATACCCTGAAAGAAGCTTCTTATCAGGTCAGATCAAGAAAATTCTCCGATTATCCCATATTTCCCATCAGCAAGGTCGAACAGCCCATTGGCCAATTGCTGTTAGGCAACAATGAATTGGATATCGACTGGAATTACTACATCACCTATTTGGATGAATTTGTTCAGCGAAAATTAATAGATGAGGAGGCTG
>CAZHZP010000216.1:0-4665 GCA_964537165.1 uncultured Roseivirgaceae bacterium
GATCTGGAAGCCGCAAAACAAAGCGTGGTGGCGGCCCAATATACCATTAGAAGTTCGCAGGCTACTGTCGACGAGGCGGCCGAAAATCTCCGCTTGACCAACGTTTATTCCCCGGTAAGCGGAACCGTGTCCAACTTGTTGGTGGAGCAAGGTGAGCGGGTGGTCGGTACCGCACAAATGGCGGGAACAGAAATGATGCGTTTGGCCGACTTGAACAAGATGGAAGTCAGGGTAAATGTAAACGAGAACGATATTGTCCGGATAACCCGGGGGGACACCGTGATCATCGATGTGGACTCTTATACGTATAGTGGCAGGAAATTCAACGGGGTGGTGACCTCCATCGCCAATTCCGCCAATGAGAAAGCTACAATGGACGCTGTAACCGAGTTTGAAGTAAGGATACGCATTTTGAACAGCTCCTATGCTGAGTTGGTGACCCCGGAAAACCGCTATCCTTTCCGGCCTGGTATGACGGCAAGTGTAGAGATCATTACGCAGAAGAAGGAAAATGTACTGGCGGTTCCTCTTGCTGCCGTGACGACGAGAGAAGGGATGAATGTGACCACGGAACAGGGAAGTACCCGGCCGAAGGAACTGGTCTTCGTAGTGGATGGTAACACTGCTAAGATGGTGGAGGTAAAAACAGCCATCTCTGATTTTGAAAATATAGAAATTACAGAAGGGATTACAGAAGGACAGCAAATTATCTCAGGTCCTTATTTTGTGGTCAGCAAGGAGTTGAAGGAGGGAGATGTGATCAAAGTCACCGGCGATTCGCAACAGGTGGCACAAAACTGACCGGAGCTAGAAGCCGTCAGCTGTTTGGCAAACAATGCGAAAAAATGCTGCTTATTAAACTTGCGTTTTAATAAGCAGCATTTTTCGCTTTGTTCCCATCATCCATCACCGATCACTCACCCTCCCATCACCATCTTTTCAACTCTTCATAGATTCTGTGAACCGGCAAGCCCATCACGTTGTAAAAAGAGCCGACCATCCTGTAAACCGCCACATAGCCTATCCATTCCTGAACGCCGTAGGCACCCGCCTTATCGAAGGGTTGAAACAGATCGATGTAACCTAACAGTTCTTCTTCATCAAGCCTTTTGAAATGAACTTCCGTCTGGTCCTCAAAAATGACAGTCTTTTGCCGATCCATCATGCAGACACCCGTCACGACCTGATGTACATTTCCCGATAGCCTTTGTAGCATATTAAGAGCTTCCGCATTATCCGCTGGTTTATTTAAGATGGCTCCATCGACAATTACTACGGTGTCTGCCGTGATGAGGAGGTCTTTTTCCTCCAGCTCCCCCTTGAAAGCCAGGGCTTTCTTTTCGGCTAAGTAGCGAGGCACCAAGAAGGGATCCATCTGCTCCGGGAAATCCTCTTCTACATCTTTTGTTTTGGAAATGAAGTTCAGCCCCAGGCCTTTCAGTAATTCCGTTCTTCTTGGAGATTTGGAAGCTAGGATGATGCGTTTGTGTTTTATATTATTGATCATTGGAAAGCTTCATAAGGGAATTTAAAATCCTCTTCGGCGATAGACGCAAATAACAGCCCAGACAGGGCTTTTGGATAGAAATAAGTGGATTTTTGGGGCATCACATTGCCGCTCTGGACGACTTCCATGACCTCTTTCATGGTAACACCCTTGGTGACCACCGCAAAGTCAGCCTCACTTGAAGCGACTTTTTGATGACAGCGGCTCAAATTCCGTTCATATTCAATGTGGCTAGAAAAGCGTTGCGTCTCTCTAGGGACACCTAGTGCTTTCTCGATTAGAAAATAGTGTAAAACCTCCAGGTCAAGCTTTTTTATCACGTCCGGTACTGGGGCTGGCATTTCTTGTATCTTCTCCGGTTTCAACCGGATTTTATAGGCCGAATTTTTAAACACCAAGCCGAAGGCCCATTCCTTATGAAGGATCAGCTCCCCGATTTCCTGTGGATCGGATATTTCTTTGACAAAGAAATACTCCGTGAGTTTTTGGATGAATGCCTCCTCTTTTTGGTCTATGCCGTGGACGAGCCGGTGTGTCGGAAGTATTTTCAGGCCTTTGGCAGCGGCATTGGTCAGATAGATCATGTGGTAATTATACCCTTCCCGCCCGGTATGGGAGGGGTTGAGGCCCTGTTGTTGCTGCTTATAGGCAATTGCTCCCTCTAATCTGTGGTGCCCATCCGCCAGCACAATACGTTGACCGCGGATCAAGGAGCAGAATTTTGATATGATTTTTGCGTCGTGGATCACCCCCAATACCTCCCTGACCCCTTGATAGTCTTCTATATCATAAAGTGGCTCTGATACCGCTTCGTCCATAAACTTCTCCAACAAGAATTCAGGGTCGTTGTACAGCCCATGGGTAGGACTACTTTGGATCCCCGTGTGGGCTAAGAGCTCTCTGCGGTCGTCAACAGCCTTGGCAATGGTGTCTTCGTGCCTCAGAATCCGCTTTTCCTCCCAGTCATATGCTTTGATGTGACAGATGAATCCCTTGCGGCAATGTTCTTCTTCCTCTCCCGGCAGCCGAAAATATTGATAATAGACATAGATACCGGGAAGCCGGTCCTGGACGATCACCTGTTCCTGTTTCCATCGATCCAAGGTAGCTCTTGCGGTACTGGAGGGATGTTCTCCCTTAGGTACCGATAGATGGATGCTGTTGTTTTGGTTTTGATACAGCGCTTCGCGTTGTTTTGGCGAAACTACATCAAAAAGCGGCGAGGTCAATTCTTCTATTTGGCTGTTGAGGCGGGAATGATACCGCCAGGCTTTGATCGGTAGAATTTCGGTCATTATTTATTTAAGTCTGTTTTTCCAGTTGGATCCTGCACCGGCCATTGACTCGGTAACACCGTTGCGGGATCTATGTTGTTCATAAAGATAAACTCCCATGGCAGCAAGCAATTCTAATTCCTCCGGCTCAGATCCCGTCTCCATGTGTTCCGGAGAAAAGTATCTCCCGATGAACTTGGTATCGAACCGCCCCTCCCGGAAGGCGGGGTGCTGCATGACAAACTTGCAAAAGCTTAAAGTAGTTTCCACGCCGGTAATTTGAAACTCGTCGATGGCCCGGATCATTCTGTTGATGGCTTCCTGTCGGGTTTCGTGGTAAGTGATTAATTTCCCGATAAGGGGGTCATAATGAATGGGGATTTCCATGCCTTCCTCAAAGCCGTCATCCACTCTTATGCCTGGGCCTTGCGGGCGTCGGTAGGTACTTAACAGGCCTATGGCCGGCAAAAAGTTGTTGCAGGGGTCTTCCGCATACACGCGTACTTCGATCGCATGGCCCCGAATCTTTAAGCTGTCTTGGGCGAAGGAGAGCGGTTTCCCTTCCGCGACTAGGATTTGTTCCTTTACCAGGTCTGTTCCTGTGATTAGCTCCGTAACGGGATGTTCTACTTGAAGGCGGGTGTTCATTTCCAGGAAATAGAAATCCAGATTTTCGTCTACAATAAACTCAACCGTGCCGGCACTATAATATTTGCAGGCTTGTGCCACTTTAATGGCTGCTTCGCCCATGGCCTTTCGCTTCTCTTCACTGATGACTGAGGAGGGAGCCTCTTCAATGACTTTTTGATGTCTCCGTTGAATGGAACATTCTCTTTCGAAAAGATGGACGTAATTTCCGTACTGATCGCCCAGCACCTGAATTTCAATATGCCGGGGAGAGTTGAGGTATTTTTCTATAAAAACACTTCCGTCACCAAAGGCTGATTCGGCCTCACTGATGGCCCTTTGCATCTGCGGGTCAAAGTCCTCTTCACTTTCCACGACTCTCATACCTTTCCCGCCGCCGCCTGCGCTGGCTTTGATGAGGATAGGGTACCCAATCTCGACGGCCTTCCTCTTGGCAAGTCCAATATCAGTGATGGCTTCTTCTGTACCGGGCACCATGGGGATTCGGTACCGGGCGGCTGCTTGCCGGGCCGCTACCTTATTTCCCATGATCTCAATGGACTCGGGCGAAGGGCCAATAAATATCATCCCGGCTTCTTGTACTTTTTTGGCAAAAGAGGCGTTTTCTGATAAGAAGCCATATCCTGGATGGACGGCATCCACCTGTAGCTTTTTAGCTTCGTCGATGATTTTATCAGCCAGCAGGTACGACTTGGAGGAAGCTGCCGGCCCCAAACAGACAGCTTCATCAGCTAGCCGGACATGCAAGGCCGTCCTGTCCGCCTCGCTGTAGACGGCGACGGTTTTTATACCCATCTCGCGGGCTGTCCTGATGATGCGCAAACTTATCTCGCCTCGGTTGGCAATAAGAATCTTTTTTATTTTCATCTTTTAAGGGAAAATCTATGGTGCGGATGTGAGTATGTACGAATTAAAGGAATTTTTATGAAGTATAAAATGAGACGAGCGAAAAACTCTCTCCTGCTTAAAAGATCCTTGTTGCAACGTATGGTGGAGATAGAAGAGACGTAGCGGCTTGGGGCAAAGTTATTTTTGAAATGGAGTTGATATTTTGTGATATAGCACAAAATGTAGTAGTTTTGAGGGTTTTAATACTAGATTTATTGGAACGAAGTAATTCATAATAAACAGTTTACGCATTGGATATATTCGAAAAATTGCAGGTGAACCTGGGACCTCTTGGTAAACATGCGGGCCTTTCTGAGGGTTATTTTATGTTTCCCAAACTAGAAGGTG
>CAZHZP010000217.1:0-4657 GCA_964537165.1 uncultured Roseivirgaceae bacterium
TCATTTTTAATAAATTTTCAAAAGCTAAAAATAATCAATAAAGCCTGCATTGTTGGTGTTTGGGAAATCTTTTTTGGAGCCGAACGGAGCCGTCCCTCCCCTCTTTTTTCTAAAAGGCCCTGTACCACGGCTTCTAAACCACAGATAACCAATCCCCTGAAACAAAGGACCTCAGATGCTCAAAAGGAAAGCAACAGGGGTGAAAAACTCAGCGCGTCAGAACGGCCGATGGCTCCGGGGCGAACAGTCGTAAACGGGTATTCTATCATTGGATATGGATATCGTACGGCAGGCGAACCATGAGCCCCTCGTATTGCCTTGCATTTTCGAGCTGTTGATAGATGAAATAGGCGCTTCCCAGCTTCAAGCGCATGTACTTGGATTGAACGTCCTGCGAAAGCTCGGCTAACAGCCTCTCCAGCATGGTCTTTTGCTCAGGATAATAAAGTACCCGGTAATCATCTTCCACACCCGCCTTGGCAGCCGCTATCTGAATGGCATCCTCCAGCCCGCCCAACACGTCTACCAAGCCATTATCCTTGGCCTGCAAGCCACTCCACACCCTGCCGGAAGCAATTTCTAAAACCGCCTCCTTGGTCATGTCCCGGCCTTCGGCCACCCTGGATATGAAGACATCATAGCCATCTTCAACCTGCTTCTGGATCACGCTTTGCTCCACCGGCTTTAGAGGTCTGGTAGGCGTCATAAAGTCAGAGTATTCTCCTGTTTTGGCTACGTCGGTGGTAATGCCGAGTTTGTTGTTTAACAAGCCTTGTGCGTTAAACCAAAGACCAAAAATACCGATCGACCCCGTAATGGTATTGGGATTGGCCACGATAGTATCTGCCGGAGCGGCAATATAATATCCTCCTGATGCAGCCACGTCAGACATGGAAGCAATCAAGGGCTTTTCTTTCTGAGCCTCACTCAATTCCCGCCAGATCACTTCTGACGCCAGAATCGAGCCTCCGGGTGAATTGACCCTCAAAACAATGGCTTTGATGTCTTTGTCTTTACGGGCCTTTCTTATTTCTGCTAAAAACTTGTCCGAACTGATGACCCCGTCCGCGTTGCCACTGACGATCTCACCGTCCGCCACAATGACCGCGATCCGGTTTCTGGACAGCCGGTTTTCTGCCGTAGCTGTTTTGTTGATATTGGTCACATTAATAGAGGCGATATCATCGTCTTCCTGTAAACCCAGTTTATCCCGCAACAGGTCCTTTACCTGATCGTCATACCACAAGCCATCAATCAAGCCGAGATCCACGGCATCCTGGTTGTCCCTCACCAGCATTTGACCATTGATTTCATTGAGCCTCTCCAAGCTAACAGACCGTGATGCGGCTATCTGCGCGACAAAATGATCATTCAGGTCTTTCAGATAGGATTCGGTCTGCAGGCGGCTTTCCTCGCTCATTTTTTCCAATATAAAAGGCTCCACTGCGCTTTTGAACTCGCCCACCCGGAATATGACCGGCTCCACCTCAATCTTCTCGAACAAGCCTTTCATAAACACCATTTCCGCGGACAAGCCGTTAAACTCCACCGCCCCGAGAGGGTTCAGGTATACCTCGTCCGCCACAGATGACAGGTAATAGCCGGATTCGGTCAGCACCTCGGAATAAGAAATAATGAACTTACCGGAGGATTTGAAATCCTCCAGAGCCGAGCGGATCTCAGAAAGCATGGACTGGCCTGAACTTACGCTGCCCGCCTCCAGGTATATCCCCTTTATCTTGTCATCGGCTTTGGCTGTTTTGATCGCCTGTTTCAGTTGGTTCAAACCCAGCGTGGGAACACTGCCAAAACCCGCAAATGAGGGAATTGCCAGTTCGTCGTCCACCCCGCGCTCTATGATGACCACATTGTCAAGATTCAGATGGAGCAGGGAATTGTCGACGGTCTGCACCTTGGATTCCCCGGAAGAAATCGCCACCACACCTGCCAGAATAAAAAACCCTATCACCCAAAAGATCAAAAGACCTACAATGACGGCCAGTACATTACTCAAAAACCTCATAACTTTGTTGAATTAGTTACTCAAAATTAATCTTAATTTCCAAATTAATTTTTAATTGATCTAAAAGTTCAGAAAATGCATCAAACGGTACTGCTGATCGGAGGCAATTTAGGCGAGAGGGAGCAGTTGATCCACCTGACCCACTTGCTCTTGTCCGACATCGGGGAAATCACCTGTAAATCGGACCTCTATGAGACACAGGCCTGGGGAGGTGCCTCGGAAGGCAACTTCCTCAACCAAGCCTTGGTCCTAAAGACCGACAAGCCTCCCTCGGAACTCCTCCAGGCTACCCAAGGGATCGAACACAGGCTCGGACGCACCCGGGAAGTGCACTGGGGAAACAGGACCATGGACATAGATATCATTTACATCGATGATTTGGTTTATCAGGATGAAAAACTAACCGTCCCACATCCCTTGATGGCGGAAAGGAACTTTGTTCTTGTACCGTTGACAGAAATCCTGCCTGATTTTGTCCATCCCATACTTCATTTAACGCATCGGACACTGCTCAGCCGCTGCACGGACACCAGCAAGGTAGAACGATACGTACCTAAAAAATCATAGGAGACAGTATGATGATCATGCGAATGGAAGCATTATATAACCTACGTTACCAATTTAAAAGAAGCGGGCTCCTTGCTGTGATAGCTTTGATGGCCATCAGTTTTTCCTGTACAAAAAAACAACCTGCATCGGTCATCAAAGTTCCAAGGGACACGACCATTACTTCCGTCAACGCCTTTACCAATTTATTCTTAGACAGCGCTCTGGTGGGGCAGTATATCCACGACAGCCAGCTGGGCGACAGCCTCTCGTTGCTGATGCGTAATTTTTACAACAGCAGAAACTATCAAATGGCTTGGTTCACGGAAGACGGGGTGGCCGAACAGACACAGGCCTTTTACACCCTGCACCAGCAATATATCAAGGAGTTCCAGGACAGCAGCCATATGTTTCCACAACAGCTTCAGATTGAGATGGCTAAGCTCTTGTTTCGGGACACCCTCATTACCGAACCCAGCATTCCTTTGGCGGAAATCGAATTACGGCTTACCCAGCATTTTTTCAACTACGTTTCTTACGCGTATACCGGCTCGGTAGATCCTGAAATACTAAAGTGGCATATCCCCCGAAAACAGGTTGATGCCATTGGTTTATTGGATTCCCTCGTGGCTAATCACGGGAGAAATCTGGAACGCTGGGAGCCGGTGGGCAAACAATATAAATTTCTAAAAGAAGCTTTACTTCGTCTTTATGAAATCGAGAAAAATTCAGGCTGGGAGAAAATCCCGCTCGGAGACGCCAAAAGGTACGGGGAAGGCGACGAGGGAGATTTCGTGTCTCAGCTCAAAAAGAAACTACAGCTGACAGGGGATTTTCAACAACACGACACCTCCGCTATTTTCAGTCCTGAGCTCACTGCGGCGGTTAAGCAATACCAGCGAAGGATGGGCTTGATGGATGACGGCGTAGTGGGCAAAAACGTGGTTAATGAGCTGAATGTCCCTCTTAAAAAACGCATAGAGCAGCTATTGGTCAATATGGAACGCATGCGGTGGATGCCGCATATACCCGAGGGCAACGCCATCCTGGTAAATATCCCCCAGTATGAGCTACACGTACTGGAGGAAGGGAAGGTAGCTTTTCAAATGGATATCGTGGTGGGAAAGACGGGAAGCGAAACGGTCATCTTTGCCGACGAGGTGCAGTATGTCGTGTTCAGTCCCTACTGGAATGTGCCCCGGAGTATTGTACGATCAGAGATTTATCCCGCCATGCAAAAGAACCCGAACTACTTGGCTGAAAAAAACATGGAACAGCTTGGTTTTAGCAACGGGCTTCCGATTATTCGTCAGAAGCCGGGCAACAGCAATTCACTCGGGCGGGTCAAGTTTATCTTTCCCAACAGCTATAACATTTATCTTCATGATACCCCTTCCCGGTCTCTATTTGGAGCCGAGAGGAGGGCTTTCAGTCATGGCTGCATCCGGGTATCCCAGCCGACCAAGCTTGCGGAATACCTCTTGCGCGACCAAAAAGAATGGTCTGCGGATAAAATTGCCCAGGCCATGACGGAAAACAAAGAAAAATGGGTGGCTTTGGATGATCCCCTTCCCGTGTTTATTTCTTATTTCACCGCTTGGGTGGACCAGGAAGGGCTGCTCAACTTCAGGCAGGACATCTATGGACATGACCAGAGAATGGCTGAACGGTTGTTTGGCACAAAATAATGAACGCTATCGAGAGTGGGTTCCTTATGTTTTTTTCATTATTCCATGAATGGATTAAAAATACCAAAATTAGTTCTTAATTTCCCCCCCTGAATTAACACGATTAACACTGAATATGATTACGCCTAAATTCTTTTTCTCTACCTTAATGCTGGTGGGATTGGTTCCTTTCTTAGAAACCGACGACCGTCCCAAGCAAGATTTTGAGCCTTATCAACAGAAAGTAACCGACACCCGCTTTAGTTTCGGCATGACCCCGATTCCTGCGGGAGAGTTCATGATGGGTTCCGCTTCTTCGGACAAAAATGCCCAAAAAGATGAATCCCCGCAACATAAGGTATACGTGGATGCTTTCTGGATGGGAACCCATGAAATCCCCTGGAGCATTTACGAGCTGTTC
>CAZHZP010000218.1:0-4645 GCA_964537165.1 uncultured Roseivirgaceae bacterium
ACGATTATGTGGATCATATTCAGCATATCCTTACCCGCCACGAGCAGGGAGCCATCCATGCGGCGCAGGGTTATGCCAGAGTGACGGGCAATGTGGGGGTAGTCATGGTAACTTCGGGGCCCGGGGCGACCAACTTGATCACCGGTTTAGCGGATGCCATGATTGACAGCACGCCACTGGTATGTATCACCGGGCAGGTGGCCTCCCCCCTTCTGGGAACAGACGCCTTCCAGGAGACTGACGTGGTTGGCTTTTCCATGCCGGGAACCAAATGGAATATCCAGGTAAGAAGAGTGGAAGATATCGCTCCTGCGATTGCCAAAGCTTTTCATATTGCCCGGAGCGGAAGACCGGGGCCGGTCTTGGTGGATATCACCAAAGATGCTCAAAACGAGCTGGGAGAATTTAATTATGTGCCTTGTTTAGGTATCAGATCCTACAAGCCTTATCCTAAAGTAGAGCCGGAAGCTGTGAAGCAAGCTGCCGAACTGATCAATCAGGCGGCGAAGCCCTTTGTGCTCTATGGCCAGGGCGTGATCATCGGTAAAGCGGAAGAGGAGCTTAAAGCATTCTTGGACAAAACCGGTATTCCGGCAGCCAGCACCTTGTTAGGCACCGGGGCCTTGTCAGAAGACCATCCTTATTATGTGGGGAAACTGGGCATGCATGGCAACTACGCGCCCAATATCCTGACCAACCAATGTGATGTTCTCATCGCCATTGGGATGCGTTTCGACGACCGGGTGACCGGTGATTTGAAAAGATACGCCCGACAAGCCAAAGTTGTTCACTTGGAGCTGGATCCGGCGGAAGTCAACAAAATCATGAAATGTGAGGTGGCGGTATTGGGCGACTGCAAAGAAAGCTTAAGCCTGTTGCTGAATGAGGTAGAGGAAAGAAAGCATGAGGAATGGATTCATGAGTTCAGGCAATTGGAGGCGGAAGAGAGAAAAATGGTAGTTGCCAACTATCTTTCCCCGACGAAAGAAGGCCTTACCATGGGTGAGGTGATTCATAATATCAACGAGTTCAAGTCAGACGACGCGATTTTGGTCACTGATGTGGGACAGCACCAGATGGTGGCTTGGAGGTATTTCGATTACCGCAAGTCCCGAACCCAGGTGACCTCCGGTGGTTTAGGAACCATGGGTTTTGGGCTTCCGGCAGCATTGGGGGCACAGCTTCCCGATTATAACCGACAGGTGATTTGTGTATTGGGCGACGGTGGTGTCCAGATGACTATTCAGGAGCTGGGGACGATTATGCAGACCAAGGCTCCCGTTAAGGTAGTGATATTAAACAATAACTTCCTCGGGATGGTAAGACAGTGGCAGCAGCTGTTTTACGAAAAGCGGTATTCCTTCACTGAGCTGGACAACCCGGATTTTCAGAAAATTGCAGATGCATATGGATTTAGGGCCAGGAAAGTGGAGAGCAGAGGTGGGTTGCGTGAGGCTATAGCCGATATGTTTCTACATGAAGGGCCATATTTTCTTGAGGTAGTTGTGGAGAAGGAGGAGAACGTATTCCCTATGGTGCCGTCAGGATGCTCCGTGGAGGAGGTTCGCCTAAGTTAACCCTTCCTATTGCCGGTGCCTGCCTGAGCAAGTATCGGCATTGTTTCCAAGATTTCGTTCAACCTCATCATCGATACTGGTGGTGATAAAGAAAAACCAATACACATGAACAGATACACCATTTCGGTTTTCACTGAAAATTTTATCGGGATCCTGAGCCGGATCACCATAATTTTTACCCGAAGGGGGATTAATATTGACGGGTTTACCGCCTCTGAAAGCCGGGAAGAGGGCATATACCGGATTACCATAGAAGTAACCACTACGGAAGAACAGGTCATCCAACTCGCCCGACAGATAGAAAAAATCATCGATGTCATCAAAGCGTTTTATTACCTGGACGATGAGGTGGTATTTCAGGAAATTGCCCTTTATAAGATTCCGGTAAGCAGCCTGGATCCTGGCTTGGAAAAGGTAATCAGACAGTACAATGCACGGATTTTATCTGCCGAAAAGGATTTCGTGGTCATAGAAATGACCGGCCACAAGGAAGACACCCAGGAATTGCTGGAAATCCTCAAAGAGTTCGATATTCTTGAATTTGTCCGGTCCGGACGGGTGGCGGTGGCCAAGCCAATGGAAACACTCGATAAATATTTATAACATTTTAATTATCAAACCTAAAAACTATGAAACTGAAGTTCGGTACAGTAGAGGAAAATGTAGTAACAAGAGAAGAATTTCCTCTTGAGAAAGCCAAAGAAACATTGAAGGATGAAGTGATTGCCGTTCTGGGTTACGGAGTACAGGGACCTGGCCAGGCGCTCAACCTTAAAGATAATGGGTTCAATGTGATTGTAGGTCAAAGAAAAGATTCCAAGACTTGGGACAAAGCAGTAGCTGATGGATGGGTTCCTGGCGAGACGCTTTTCGAGCTTGAGGAAGCTTGCGAAAAAGGTACAATCCTTCAATTCCTCCTTTCGGATGCCGGACAGATCGCCCTATGGCCCACTGTTAAGAAATATTTGACTCCCGGCAAAGCTTTGTATTTTTCTCACGGCTTCGGGATTACCTACAAGGAAAAGACCGGTATTATCCCACCAGCGGATGTGGATGTGATCTTGGTAGCACCTAAAGGCTCAGGAACTTCCCTTAGAAGAATGTTCGTGGAAGGACGCGGATTGAACTCCTCTTACGCGATCTTCCAAGATGCTACTGGCAAAGCAAGGGACAGAGTGGTGGCCTTGGGTATTGGCGTGGGATCAGGATATCTTTTCGAGACAGATTTCTACAGAGAAGTGACTTCTGACTTAACAGGTGAAAGAGGCACCTTGATGGGAGCTATCCAGGGGATCTTCGCCGCCCAGTATGAGGTATTGAGAGCCAATGGCCACTCTCCATCTGAAGCTTTCAACGAAACCGTCGAAGAGCTGACCCAGAGCTTGATGCCTTTGGTAGCAGAGAACGGCATGGACTGGATGTACGCTAACTGCTCTACCACTGCCCAGAGAGGTGCTTTGGATTGGTGGAAGCCTTTTAGAGATGCTACCAAGCCTGTCTTCGAAGAACTATATGACAGCGTGAAGACCGGCAAAGAGGCTCAAAAATCTATCGATTCTAACAGCAAGTCGGATTACAGAGAGAAACTGGAAGAAGAGTTGAAAGAATTGAGGGAATCTGAAATGTGGCAGGCTGGAGCTACTGTCCGCCAATTGAGACCTGAAAACAATTAAACAAGGCATGTCAGACAAGCTATGGATATTTGATACGACCCTCCGAGATGGCGAACAGGTACCCGGGTGTCAATTGAATACCGGAGAAAAGATAGTCGTGGCGCAGGCGCTGGAGAAGTTGGGCGTGGATATTATTGAAGCGGGCTTTCCCATATCCAGTCCAGGGGATTTTAATTCCGTAAGGAAAATATCCCAGGCTGTGAGCGAACCTATTATCTGTGCACTAACGAGGGCGGTTGAGAAAGACATTGAAGTAGCGGCTGACTCCCTGAAATTTGCTAAAAGAAGCAGAATACATACCGGTATAGGGGTCTCGGCTTATCACATACAGCATAAGTTGAGATCCACACCGGATGTTATCCTTGAACGTGCAGTCAAAGCCGTCCGGTATGCCCGCCGATTTGTAGAAGAGGTGGAATTTTATGCTGAAGACGCCGGCCGGGCTGACAACGAATACCTGGCGAAGGTGGTAGAGGCAGTTATACAAGCAGGTGCCCGGGTGATCAATATCCCCGATACCACGGGGTACTGCCTGCCGGGACAATATGCGGATATGGTTCGTTTTCTTAAAGAAAATGTCCCCAATATAGACCGGGCCATCATCTCCACCCACTGCCACAATGACTTGGGAATGGCTACCGCCAACACGATTGCCGGTGTGCAAGCCGGAGCGAGGCAGGTGGAAGTAACCATTAACGGGATAGGTGAAAGGGCAGGAAATACCTCTTTGGAGGAGGTGGTCATGGCCATCAAGAGCCATCAGGACATCCCTGTCCATACCCGGATCAACACCCCTGGGATTTATGAGACCAGCAGGCTGGTTTCTACCCTGATGAATATGCCCATCCAGCCCAACAAGGCGATTGTGGGAAGAAATGCATTTGCCCACTCTTCAGGCATTCATCAGGACGGGGTATTGAAGCATCGGGAAAATTATGAAATCATAAACCCTAAGGATGTTGGTGTAGAGGCATCTTCCATCGTTCTTACCGCAAGGAGTGGCAGGGCTGCGTTGAAATACCATTTAGATCTTTTGGGCTACAATTTTGAAGGCGAGGAGCTAAACCGGGTATATGAAGATTTTTTGGTGTTAGCGGATGAAAAGAGGGACGTAGGGAAAAAAGACCTATTGACACTGATAGGGAAGTATGCAGAGGATGTATCCCTGATTTCACTGGAAAAAGTGGCCTACTGCAGGAAAGATGGCCTGAGCGGCGAAGTAACCGTAAAAATAGGTGATGAGTATTTGGAGGGAGCCTCCGAAGGAAACGGACCTGTGGATGCGGTGATAAAGTCTATTAAAAAATTAATTAACCTTGAGGTGTATCTCGATGAATTCCTGATCCAGGCAATGACCAAAGGAAGTGATGACACCTGTAAGACACACATGAGGCT
>CAZHZP010000219.1:0-4619 GCA_964537165.1 uncultured Roseivirgaceae bacterium
CTTACGAAAAAAGCCTGTCCCTGCAGGCCTATGGCGGCGACTTCGGCACGAGGGGGCTGAGCCTCGCCTCTTCCTTGCCCGTTGGCAAGTACAGACAAACCCTCTCCGCCTCCCACGACGCTTCAGAGGGTCATTGGCACAATTCAGATTTCAAGGTCAGCAATGTCTTTTATGAGGGCGCACTGGAACTGGATCAAAACAACGAATTGACGGTCATGGCGGCTTTTGCAGACCGGGATTTCGGCGCCAACGGCTTTTACACCAACTCCTTTCCCGACCAATGGGAGAGCATCCAAACCTACCTTACCGCCCTGAGCCATACCTATGAAGCCGATCAGCTCTACCTGCAAAGCCGTGCCTATTGGCGACGCAATACGGATGAGTTTAGGCTCAGGAGGCATGAACCGGAATTTTCCACCAACAACCATGTCAGTGACGTGTATGCCCTGGAAGTCAATGCCAGGTATGACAGCCGCTTGGGCTCCACCGGATTGGGGATAGAAGGAAGAAAAGAACAGATCGACAGCAACAACCTGGGCAGGAGAGACAGAGAGTTCTTGGGTTTATTCATGGAGCACCGGATGGAATTCCTGGGCAAGGCCGATTTCAGGTTGGGTGTTTACTCCAATTACTTCAATGAATATGGATGGAAGCACTTTCCCGGCGCAGAACTGGGCTACCAGCTCAGCAAAAGCTCCCGCTTGTACAGCAACTATGGAATAAGCTACCGCATCCCCACCTTCACCGATCTCTATTATGAAGATCCCAGCAACCTGAGCAATCCCCACCTGAAACCCGAGCAGGCCCAGAGTATCGAACTGGGCTGGAAATATAACCGGGGAGGTCTTCTTGTGGAAACAGTGCTTTTCCACCGGCACACGGAAAACCTGATCGACTGGAACCGCGCACCGAGTGACCAGCACCCCAATCCAAACCGCTGGCAGCCCAGAAATGTCAGTCAGGTAAGTTTCAGCGGCATAGAGGCCGGTGCCGCATATGCTTTTGGACAGCCCAAATCCACGGTAGGCATCACGGAGATCTCCTTCTCTTATAATTATATTGATGCTTCGCTCCGTCAAGCGGAGGGGCAGGAATCCCGCTATGCCTTAAATGCCTTAAAGCACCAGCTGATCGGCGGACTGCAACTGCAAGGATGGGAGAAGGTTGAAGGGACGGTCAAGGCCAGGTATCTGGAGCGCATGGACCTGGACCCCTACTTCCTGTTGGATGCCCGGGTAGATTATAACCGGATAAAAACGCTGGGTTTCTTTGTCGAAGCCTCCAACATCACCGATACGGAATATGTGGAGACGGGCTTTGTGCAGATGCCCGGAAGGTGGTTTAAAGCAGGAGTGTCGGTGAATTTGCGGTAAGTAATGAAAAAAGTCTCCACAGCTTCTCTTTATCCCCCGATCACATAAGACAGCGCACTTCCCACTGCTTAGAAAAAGCATCCCGCAGTCAACTATTACTTCTTTTTTACTATACCCTAACAACGGATAGTTACCTAACAGGAAGCTTGGCTGAAGGCATTAGATAAATCAAGACCTTCTACAACAGGAAAAGGAAGCATTTGGAACTGGTTATTTCACCCTTGAGCGATATGACGAATGGTTACACCAACAAAGTATGGCTGCTAAAAAAGATCTCCAGTAAAGCATTGCAATTCCACAGTCAAACGTGTATCAATACAGCGAAAGAAAATATTCTACCGATAACTGTTCGCAAGTGAAATAGATTAGGAAGTAAGCTTTAGACATCCGCAGTCCTTGTGTAGACTTTTTAAGAAAGGAGTTACTCAAGGACTTTAGGGCTTTAAGCTTTACAAGATAAATCTATTTCCCCATAATTTTCTTCCGGTGCTCTATTCCCCATTCGGTCAGGTTATTAATGATGGTTCTCAGGGTTAATCCATGTTCTGTAAGCTCATATTGAACACTGATTGGTTGGGTGTCTAGAACCGTTCTTTTGATCAGTTGATTGATTTCCAGCTCTTTCAATTCCTTACTCAGCATTTTGTTGGAAATTCCATTTACATCATTTAGAATATCGGAAAACCTTCTTTTGTTGTAATAGCAAATGGAGGAAATAATACAAATTTTCCATTTACCATTCAGCACGTCCATCGAATCCTGAACTGCCCGCATTTCTTTGTGATGTTGCTCTTTTATAGGTGCTTTACATTCCATAGTGTTACTTTGTTACCTCAAAGTTACTGTTACTTTTGTATACAAAGTTACCAGAATAAATCAAACTCGCCTAACTTCGTTCTTCATAATCAAAAAAGATACTATGGAACGATTAAAAAACAAAGTAGCAATAGTTACAGGTGCATCCAAAGGAATTGGTGCTGCTATAGCAAAAACGCTTGCATCAGAAGGGGCAAAAGTTGTGGTAAATTATGCCTCAAGCAAAGAGGGTGCAGAGAAAGTGGTGAAAGGCATTATAGCTAATGACGGCGTCGCAATTTCCGTACAGGGTGATATATCGAAGGAAGCCGATATGATAAGGTTATTTGAAGAAACAAAAAAGGCTTTCGGTACTTTGGATATTCTGGTTAACAACGCCGGTATTTATCTATACGAACCGATAGAACAAGTATCATCAGAAACTTTTCACCAGCAATTCAACATCAATGTATGGGGATCCATCCTTGCCGTCCAAGGAGCTTTGAAGCTGTTTGGTGATAACGGTGGCAGTATCATCAACATCAGTTCGGGTGCAAGCAAGACGCCTTTACCTACCGGATCGGTATATTCTGCCAGCAAGGCAGCATTGGATGCCATTACAATCTCTTTATCAAAAGAGTTTGCAGGAAAAAATATCCGTATCAATTCCATTTTGCCCGGGGTAGTGGAAACCGAAGGATCCCAGAGTACCGGCTTTATTGGCAGTGAGGCGGAAATACAGTTTGTGGCCAATACCCCACTTGGCCGTACCGGGCAGCCGGAAGATATTGCAAAAGTGGCCTTATTCCTTGCATCCGAGGACTCAACATGGATCACAGGAGAGAAAATCTCTGCTTCAGGCGGCATTTACGGTTTTTAAATTCCTTGCCCAATGCACACCTCTTAATTCTAATTCTATCTTAAATCATATATATCATGTTAAAAACAGCGGAAAAAATTAATTATAACGGTGCACTTCAAAGCCCACTAGGTTCAGGATTTAATGCAACTTCTACGTCTGCATCGGTGATCAAAGGAATAGATCTTACCGGAAAAACAGCCATCGTTACAGGTGGATACACAGGTATAGGGTTAGAAACTACCAAAACGCTTGCGGCAGCGGGTGCTACCGTCATTGTACCTGCAAGAAGTATAGATAAAGCAAAGAAAAACCTGGCAGGGATTGCCAACGTGGAGCTGGACGAAATGGACTTAATGAACCACACTTCCATTGATAAATTTGCTTCCAAATTTTTGGCATCTGGAAGGCCATTGCACTTACTGATCAATAATGCAGGAATTATGTTTGTCCCTTTGCGCAGGGATAGCCGCGGAATAGAATCCCAATTGGTTACCAACTATTTGGCACCATTTCAATTGACTGCAAGATTGTGGGATTCTCTTAAATTAGCTGAGCGGGCAAGGGTAGTTAATATTTCTTCCCAAGGGCACCAGTTAGCACCGTTCAATTTTGAAGACCCGAATTTTGAAAACAGCGAGTTTAATAGTTTAGGCGGCTATGGGCAATCTAAAACCGCAATCAACCTGTTTTCACTTGAAATGGATAACAGAGCCAAGGATTCTGGTGTACGTGTTTATTCAGTGCACCCAGGCAACATCTGGGGAACTGAACTTATCAGAGAAGCACCATTGGAAACCTTGCGACAATTTGGGTTTTATGATGACGAAGGAAATCCAGTTCAGGAAGTTGTCGCATCGCTTAAAAATGTTCCGCAAGGGGCTGCCACTACCATTTGGTGTTCTACAAGCCCATTATTAAATAATATAGGTGGCGTATATTGTGAAGATGCAGATATTGCGGGGTTAGCACCGGAATCAGGAGGGGGACTGACAGCAGGGGTAAATCCTTATTCTCTAGATGAAGCCAATGCAAAACGCTTGTGGAAATTAAGCGAAGAATTGACAGGCATTACATTCAACCTTGATTGATACTTTATCTTCCTAAATTTTTGTTCAGGCAGATGGGGAAATTGATATTTTAATCATTCCATGGATAATGCAAAGTACACAAAAATTTAGACAACCTACCAGTAGCGGTGTTGCCATGCAACAACGCTACTGGAACACACGTCTTAAATCTATCCCCATTCTTTTTTACATAATTGTATTTACTCACTCCGCAAGCTCTTAACAGGGTTCATTAAAGCTGCTTTCATGGTTTGAAAATTGACAGTGAACAAAGCCATAAACATCGTCAATAAGCCTGCCCCCACAAAGTACCACCAGGATGACTCAATTTATATGTAAATCGCTGCAACCATTATTGTGCTAAATCACCGGCAACCGGGGCAGCAATAACAAAGGAGTTGAGGGATTAGAACCCCCGACCCTTCCTGTTCAGGCTGTCCAATATCTATGCTTAAAAAACCATCCCGCCAGAAAAACAGACTGATCCCAACTGAGCTAAAGTTAGTGCTGCTACAAACAAAA
>CAZHZP010000220.1:0-4614 GCA_964537165.1 uncultured Roseivirgaceae bacterium
TCCAAGCCGCTGAAAACTTCGTTGATAAACATTTTCGCCACTCGCTTCGGGGTGCCTTTCAAGCTGTCATCGGTCAGGTCCAAGCCAAGGACATGCATGATTTCCTTAAAATGCCGTTCGATTAACTCAATCTTCTGCTCATCTTCCATCTCGAAGGCATCCTCCCGCAGGGGGGTTCTATGGGAAGTGCCTACATGCTCATCCCCGATTTCGTCAATGGAATGGCCTACCTTAATTCCCATCGTATTCAACAAAGTTTCTTTCCGTTTCATATACCCGAACTGTTAACTCGAATTTTTCTTCGATTTTTTTTCTTAAAATATTCCAAATAACCACAGCAATGTTTTCTGCACTTGGGTTGACGTTTTTGAATTCATCGGTATCGAGATTTAGGTTTTTATGGTCAAATTTATTCAATATGTTTTCTTTGATCAGGGTACTCAACCTCTTCATATCAAAAACATAACCCGTCTCCGGATCGATAGGCCCCACCAGCTTCACCACCAACTCGTAATTATGCCCATGATAATTGGGATTGCTGCATTTCCCAAACACCTCCCGGTTCCTTTCTTCGGACCATTGCGGATTGATCAATCTATGGGCTGCATTAAAATGCTCCTTACGGAAGACGGCTACTTTCATCAGATGGATTCTTTTGATTAGTCAATATACCACAATCGCTGAAGCGTACGTTGTCTCTGTGGCTGGTTGTCTTTTAACATCCCCAAAGGGGGATTCAGTTCAAAACTAAGAAATTAACCTGTATGTACGGGTCCATCGGGAATTATTCTTCGCTTCATCGGGTTTACCTTTTCGTGCAACGAATTAACCCATAAAACCGTTACCGCCACATGATTAGAATACTTATCCTCTTCACCTTATTCACCCTCAGCCCTATACTTTCTGCAAATATTAATCCAAATGGCTTTTTTAAAGATAAAGGCGAGTTTACGCCCAATGTCACCCAAAGTGAGCTGTTGTCAACGAAGATTCTGGACAATTTTAAAGGGATGTCCCAAATTCCAAAACCGGAAGTTGTCCAAATGGCCGTCTCAGGCTATCTAACGCTTGTGGAAGAAGGCAAAATCGAGATGGGAAGCCCGCTCAGCATCATAGATTTTTCGCTCCCCTCTACGAAGGAACGATTGTGGATTATTGATCCGGCAGAAGGAAAGCTTCTTCACCATTCATTGGTATCCCACGGCAGAAACTCCGGCGGTCTGATGGCCAGGAAATTCTCAAATGTCAACTCGAGTTTTATGAGCAGTTTGGGATTCTATGTGACCGGCGAAACTTATCAAGGCAAGCACGGTTATTCCCTACGACTTGACGGTGTCGAAAAAGGATTCAACGATCTGGCCAGGGAGCGGGCCATTGTCATACACGGAGCAGACTATGCCAACAGAGAGTTCGTCAAAAACACCGGGAGGCTGGGACGAAGCCTGGGCTGCCCGGCATTGCCCATGAATGTCTATAAGGAAGTAATCAATACCATCAAAGATGGATCCTGCTTATTTATTTATGGCAATGACGCGGAGTACCTGAGCAAATCCCCCTTGATCAACGCCTGGTCCTAAAGAAAACGATCGGATAGCGGAAGGGATAAAGCCTCCGCCAGCTTTCTGTCCATGCCGTAGACATCTTCTCTGACTTCGATCCGCTTGTTATCGCTCCAAACGGTCAGGTACAATAGCCACACCTGCTGTGATTCCTGGAGGTTGACTGCTTTTTCTTCCGGCTGATTCATGGCTTCGATCAACATTTCCTCATCCCAATCCGCATCTTCCAGTAGCATGGCTGCGAATTCCTGTGGTTTTTCCATTCTGATACAGCCCGAACTGAATGTTCTGTCATCCCGGGTGAATAGGTATTGCGCGGGGGAATCGTGGATATAGATAGCATGTTCATTAGGGAACATAAACTTGATCTTTCCCAGCGGATTGTTACTACCGGGAGCTTGGCGAATAATATAGGGAAAATCCTCCTTACCTTTCAGTTGATCCCAACTTATCTCTCGGGGGTTCACTTCATTCCCCTGATAATCCAGCACTTTCATGTTGTTTTTGTCCAGATAGCTGCGATCCTTTTGAATAGCCGGGATAGCATCCTCCCACAGGATCGTCTCCGGCAAAGTCCAGGTAGGACTGAAAGCCAGATAAGTCATCTCAGCTATAAACACAGGGGTTTGCCGATATTCCTTCCCTACTACCACCCTTGATGTCAGGACAGTGTCTTCATTTTGCACATAGAAAAGGTGAAAATCCGGAATGTTGACGATTACTTTATTCTTATCATTGTCCAAAGAATCGGGCATCCATCGGAGCCGCTCCATATTGACCTGGACCTTCGTCAGCAGATCTTGATAGCTGTAATTGATGGCCTTGATAAAATCTGCGCCTATCACTCCGTCATCGATCAATCCATGTCGGCGTTGGAAGCGCTTCACCGCCTCCAATAGCTGCTCGTCGTATACCTGACTGACTGCATCCGGGGTTTGTTCTAAGTCTTTCAGGACAATCAACTTTTTACGTATGGCGGGAATCGCTTCATGCTGATCGCCCTTTTCAATTTTCCCTTCCAGTGTGGCGATGGACCCGCTTTCTTCTAATGGATTTTCGCTAAGCGATTTAAACAAATTTCTTAGATCGCCGTAAGTGCCATGGCCAGGTCTCAGCTCATCCAGTACTTTTTCAATAGCACCTTTATCGGCCAGGTCAAGCATAAGCGATCGGTAGTCCACCGTGGGAGCTTTACGCGCCATCTTCCATTCTATATCCATGGCTGATGGATCGACCTTTCCCCGGTTGAGGTCGGAAGCCATCTGGAGAAAGGCTTTGCTGAGCGCGATATCCAGCCGGGCATGAAGTGCCGGATTTTTGGAGGATCTTACCTGTTCTAAAAGCTCCTGTTGCCCCTCCCGCCAGTAATCTTCCTTTGTCAGGCCATCAGAATCAATTTCTTTAAGGCCTTCCAAGAATTTCTCCCCGCCATTGTTTAGGCCACCGCTCTTTACCCAAATTGGGCGATAATCATTGCTTTCATAAGCGGCCTCCAGATCAACCTCGGGATCAGTTTCTGCTAGAACTACGGAAAGGATCTCGGAAATTTCTTCGCTGGAAGGTTTTTGTTGACAGGAAAAAACAATAAAAAGAAAAAGGATGAAATATGGGCCTCGATTCATAAAGTTTGCAAATGGTATACCCACCAAAATACAAACCTTATGCCCAAGCCGGGCATGGCTCTGCCTCCTTGCGGACATTGAATGGCCTCCCAAAAAATAGAAGGCGTATTTATTTGATGATCAACAGGTTGAAGAACGGCTTTAAAACAGTTATTCCCCTAAAGAGAATTCTCCATACCTTCTACCCAATTCCCAGCTTTCCTTCAACATTTCAATAAAATGCGCCATTTTGTGGAGCGGAATTAAATTGGGGCCATCGCTTAGCGCCTTCGCGGGCTCAGGATGCGTCTCTATAAAAAAACCATCAATGCCCGTGGCTGCCGCGGCCCTGGCAAGAAAAGGGGCAAATTCCCTTTGGCCGCCACTACTGCCCCCCTGCCCGCCGGGTTGTTGCACACTGTGGGTGATATCAAATACCACCGGGGCAAATTGCCTCATGATGGGTAAAGCCCGCATATCCACCACCAGGTTGTGATAACCTAAAGAAAAACCTCTCTCTGTGAGGCAGACATTGGTATTGCCGGTGGACTTGACTTTGTCGACGGCATAGGCCATGTCCTCGGGTGCCATAAATTGTCCCCTTTTGACTTTAACTGCCTTGCCGGTATTTCCGGCAGCCAGCAAGAGGTCTGTCTGACGGCAGAGGAAAGCAGGGATCTGCAGGACATCCACCACTTCGGCCACTTCCTTGGCCTGATGACTTTCGTGGATATCGGTCACCAGGGGCACGGCGAGTTCTTTACCCACCCTTTGCAATACTTCCAGCGACTTGTCCATGCCGATGCTTCTAAACGAGCCGGAAGAAGTGCGGTTTGCTTTGTCAAAAGAAGCCTTAAATACATAATCAAATCCGTATGTTGCCGCCAGGTCCCGTACTGTGCTGCCTATCTCGATGCAGATATCATAGCTCTCCACCGCACAGGGTCCCGCGAATAACACCGGCTTATCTGCTCCAAGCACTATGGAATCGGTTAGCTTAATCGGATGGTCAAATTTCTTCATGGTTTTAGCACCTAGGTGGTTATATTCTGTGCGAAAATGAGATAATTAATTGGTTAATTGGGTGATGATAGGATCTAAAAGCCCTTTTGAGGTCAGGATCAAATCCCCGACTTCGCGAAACACCCCCTGACCGCCGGGAAGTGAGGAAACAAAATCCACGCTTTCTCTAACGTAAGGCAGGGCATCCGCAGGGGACGCCGAAAAACCGACCTTAGTCAGGATGGGGAGATCCCAGATATCATCCCCGATAAAGGCACATTCCTGGTATTCCACCTCCATTTCCCGTAACAGGGCTTGCAGCTTCAGGCCTTTCTCCGAGATTCCGTGATAGTGAAAGTCAAAGCGCAGCTCCTCACACCGGTTTTTGACCACCTGGGAATCTCTTCCGGAAATAACGCCTACTTGTATACCGTTTTTACGCAAGTATTGTA
>CAZHZP010000221.1:0-4575 GCA_964537165.1 uncultured Roseivirgaceae bacterium
TGCTGTGCTATGGATGGGTGAAATATCACCAAGAGAATAAAGGAAAGAAATAAAGCGCGCATGGATTGTTATTTTAGGTTGACGGGGTAAATATATAAAACATTTTGTGTTTACTCTTTTTCGCGTACCTTGATTTCGAACGCATTTCGTGGGTTGATGACCAAGAGCTGCTGCATTTCATCCTTGGTCCAGCCATGCTGCCTCAACAAGGGAATGAATTTTTTGAACAAGGTGGTATAGGCCCTGAATTCCCCGCCATTTTCCTCCCCGGGACTATACCAGCCGGCGTCATGGGAGAGGAGAACCCTGTGCAGCAGGCTGTGGGATTTTAGATTTTCCAGCATCTTCAAATACTCGCCGACATTCGAGTCGTCAAGTCCATCCACACTTATCCATGCGCCCTTCTTTGCAGCCTGAACATGCCTGTCGAGGTCGCTTTCTCCCTGGGCATGAACCCAGATAAAGGCACTGGCATCCACTCCTTCTTTTTCCAATATCTCCAACTGTTCAAAAGCAGGGACAGCCGGTCCGGTATGGGAGGCGATCACCAAGCCGGTCTGCAGGTGGGTTCTTGCCGCCGCCGTGATCAGTTTAGCATGTAATTTGGACAACGGGCCACTATTGACACTGGTTTTGATAAATCCGGGCCGGATACCTGTGCCGTCAATCCCTCCTTTGGCTTCTTTGATCCACCTTGCGGCCAGTTGGTCGGCTGTTTCTGAATAAGCTTGGCTTGGGAGGTGCTTGTTGTCCGAAGCCCCATAGTATCCCGTGTTGGTAATGATTTGGACGCCCGATTTTTCTGATATCCTCTTTAAAAGCCGGGGATCCCGTCCCAGATAGGCGGGCGTACATTCGACCAAGGTTTGAACCCCGAGCGCACTTACTTCGTCTACAAAGGGCTGAACCACGGCGAGGACTTCGTCTTCCTCCCAGCGATGTTTGCCGGTCTGTTCTGCTCCGATGAAATCCACCAGAATATGTTCGTGAATAAGGGATAATCCCATTTCCGATGACGGAACAGGACCGGTCACGGTCATGATCGTTCCTTCCTGGGCTTGGATATCGAAGCTGGTCAATGAAAACAGGAGCAGCAGACGTACAAAGGCTTTCATAGTGGCAGGGGAGTGGGGGGAAAATCTAGCTTTATGACTGTGGTGTGCGCATGTATTAGAGGGAAGCATTTACGCCCTGTCCGATACGTTTAGCTGCAACGGCCGCACCGATTATACCGGCATCGTTTTGCTTTTCGGCAATAAGTATAGGCACATCAATGGTGATTTGGTCTTTAAACTTGTCATATTTCTTACTGGCGCCGCCTCCGATAATAAACAAATCCGGAGAGAATATCCTGACCACATGTTTGAGGAATTTGTTGAACCGCTTTCCCCAGGTCTTATAGCTAAGCTCTTCTTTTTGCCGGGCGGCATCCGAGGCAAAATACTCGATGAGCTGACCGTCTTCGTAATAAATGCGCCCCAGTTCGAAGTTGGGAATAAGCTGGCCGTTAAAAAAAACACCGGTGCCCAGGCCGGTGCCGATGGTGACCATGATCACCAGCCCCATTTTGCCCCTTCCGGCTCCGAAGGTCATTTCGGCTAAGCCCGCCGCATCGGCGTCATTGACCACCGTAAAGGGAAGCCCGGTGCGGTCACTGAAAAGCTCGTCTACCTGAACGCCCTTCCAGCTTTTATGAATATTGCCGCGGGCGGCGGATTTTCCGTGGTGGATCACGGTGGGAAAACCACAGCCCACCGGTCCTTTCCAGTCGAAATATTCTACAAGTTCTTTTACCGCTTCCGCAATTTGTTCAGGTTTAGAAGGTTTGGGGGTCGCTACGCGATACCGTTCAGCCAATAATTCGCCCGTTTCCACATTTACCGGAGCGCCCTTAATGCCGGATCCGCCGACGTCAATTCCCAGAATTTCCATAAATTCTATGTTCATTTTACGTTCTATAAATTAAAGATAGTTGACTTTCTGCATTTACCCTAAAGTTAGGCCTTCAAAAAAAGGCGGAAAGATAAATGGGCAACCTTCTGTTTCCTTTCCTTCCATTCTTTAAAAAATGCAGCAGGTTGAGGTGGCTTTTGAAATGCCTTCGGTCCCCATATTTTCGGGAATAAATTTTTAGAAAGGCAATCAAGCCATAATTATGTAACTTTGGGCTCAAATCCAGAAACGCATATGAAAGAGCTTGGAACAATCAGTCCATTACCCATTACACGATTCACGGCCCACGGCGCCTACTTGCCGCTTCAGGACGGCGGGGAGGTGCTCCTTCCGCAGAGCTATTTGAAGGGGGATGAAAAGGAAGGCGACGTAGTGGAGGTGTTTATTTATACAGACAGTGAAGATCGCCCCGTCGCCGTTAAAGAAAGACCCACCGCCTTGTTGGATGAATTTGCGGTGATGGAGGTCAAAGAGGTCACCGGCATCGGCGCTTTTATGGACTGGGGCTTGAGGAAAGACCTTTTTGTCCCGAAGAGCGAGATGGGCAAGGACATGCAGCCGGGATCCAAACATCTGATCCGTGTGTGTGTGGACTACCGGACCGACCGCTTAATCGGCGTTGCCAAATATCGGGATTTTATTTTAGACGATACCCGGGGCTTTGAAGAGGGACAGGAGGTAGAGGTTTTGGTTTTTGACAAATCCCCTTTAGGTTATAAGGTTTTAATCGAAAACAATTTTGAGGGGGTTGTGTATTTAAACGAAACCTTCGAAGAGGTTCAAATAGGCGAGATCAGACGTGCTTTCATCAAAAGTAAGCGGGAGGATGGCAAGCTGGACCTGCAATGGACACCGCTGGGCCGGCAGAAATACGAAGAAGGGGCAGAAAAAATTTTAGCTTCACTAAAAGATAAGAAATTTTTGCCCCTCCACGATAAATCATCCCCTGAAGAAATCAAACAGTTGCTCGGGATGAGTAAAAAGCACTTCAAGCAATCAATCGGGCAACTATATAAAATCCGAAAGATCAAATTGGTGCCCGGCGGGATAGAATTGATCGATTAGCGGAGCTTAAGTACTTCCAAGGGAGTGACACACAGCACGGCTTTCCCTCTTTTAATGGCGATGGGTGCTTTGATCAGATGGGGGGAATTGGCCAGGATGTGAAGCCAGCTCTCCTCGTCCCAGGTTTTTCCCGCAATATGCGTCTGGTAATCCGGATGGGAACGGTTAAGTAAGTCTTTGGCCCGGAGATCAAGCTTATTCAGGATGTTTCTCCAGCCGGTTGTGGTGATTCGCTGTTTTTGGATATTGATTTCATTGATGTTTTTCGACACCGAGCGGGCGTAAGCTCTGGCTTGTTTTTCTCCTGACTGTACGGGGTTGTAGTAGAAGAAAAGCTCGTTAGGATGTGATTTCATGGTTGTATTGTTTGATGTGTTTTCCAAAATACGGAAATTACATGGAATAACAAAACTATTTATTGGTAAATTGAAAAACCAGCATCTAAAACGTTCTTGACAAACCGTCAGAACAGGCAATAAAAGGAACAGATTTAAGGCGAGTTTAGGAATCAAGCCGAACTGTTTAGTATTTTAGCGATTTCAACCTAGAATTAAAACTATGAATATTCAGTCGAACCATTTTATGGGTGTTGATGTGGGGGGGACACACCTAAAGATCGGTCTGGTAAGCCGGCAGGGTGAAATTCTCTCCTTTGACAAGGAGGACACGAAAGGCTATCGCGACGATCCCCGAGGGTTTAGCGCTCTCTTTGTGGAAGTAATCGGAAGATATCTGGCTAAATATCCAGATGTAACCAAAGTAGGCATCGGGCTACCCGGATTGATCAGCAAGGACAGGACTACCACCTTGGAAATACCCGCGATACCGGAACTCAACGGTTTCAACCTCAAGAAGAACTTATCGGAAAAATATCCCAATATATCTTTTTACCTGGAGAACGACGCCAGCGCCGCGGCGTTAGGGGAGCTGAAGTTCGGCACCTCCAATCCTTCGCAGGATTTTTTGTTTATCACCATGGGCACCGGCATAGGGAGTGCGTTGGTGGACGATGGGCAGATTTTCAAAGGCGCCCGGGGCAATGGCCTGGAGATGGGACACATGTTGTCCCGGGGAAATGCCCGTCTGGAAACCCTGGTCGGAAGGGACGGCATCCTGAGGATCATGGAGCGGATGATCCATGCCTACCCCGAAAAAGCCGGAGAGCTCGTAGATAAGGAGCTGGGGACGCACCTGCTCGTGGACACGGCCAAAGCCGGCAATCCCGTATCCCTGATGGTATTTGAAGAAGTAGGGGACATCCTTGGGGAAGCCATCGTGTCGGCTATCCGTATTTTGGATGTGAACGAGGTGTACTTTGGCGGGGGGATTTCCGCTGGCTTGGAATTTATGATGCCTTCTCTGGAAAAGACCATCCGCCAATACCTGACCAATTACTATTTAAATGGCTTGAAGCTGAAGAAAGCTTCCCTGGAAAATAACGCCGGAACCCTGGGCGCCGCCGCCCTGTGTTTTATGGATTGACGCTCAAAAGGGATCCAGCTTGGTGATGGTCACCTCACTCACCCGGTTGATGGCATTCAGGCGAAAAAGAACCTT
>CAZHZP010000222.1:0-4550 GCA_964537165.1 uncultured Roseivirgaceae bacterium
AAGTGGCTTGCTAACTATTATCAGGGCAACGAATCCTGGGCGGAATACAGACGTACCGGCTATCCTCTTATTTGGGTAGGAAAGCAGTCCAATAACACTAACCAAACTATACCTCGCAGGATGACCTATCCTGATGATGAGTATTTTAAAAATGAAACCAACGTCCGAAACGCTGTGGCCGGGATGAGTGACGGTGACTCCTATGCCAGCAGGGTATGGTGGGACAAAAAGCCCGGACTACCTTTCTCCCATCCCAAACAAGGTCAGTTTCCTCCAGACGTTTACTAATGTTATATTTGGAATAGGATGCGTTTCTCAGTTAAAGAAGGTAAATAGAACATGGTTAAGACCTTGAAATTATCTCTGCAGGTGCTTTTGTTAGCCAGTGTGCTGAGCTGTACCCATGCTCATCTCCACGGCTCCGAGGAGGCCGATGTAGATCCAGCAACAGCTTATACCCAGTACAGTCAGCTTACACTGGGGAGTACGTTGGTCGAGGTGGAAGAAGCGTTCAATCTGTTTTGTAGGAATTACTTTGGGGCTAAGAGTGACCCCATCTATCACAGCACTTTTGGGGAGCAGATGGCCATTGGGGAAGAAAGTCATTGGAGCTATATATCCGAAGCTTCCGCAAGTTTTTCCTGGGAAACCACCTTGCCAGCCAAAACCTTTGTGGAGTATGGGGAAACATCTTCCTTTGGGCACCAGACAGAAGTCCAGGAACGATATTATTTCCTTCATCTACATTATCTGAAAAACCTAAAACCCAACACAGAGTACGCTTATCGTTTGGTGGCCGAAGATGAGTTTGGAAAGCGGATTATCTCAGGCACCAGACATTTTCGCACTCGAAGCTTACCGGATGCTATTCGTATTCCCGATGATCTGGGTGAGCCTCCATATACACTTGATCAGCCAAATGCCACCTACTTGGTGACGGGTGATATCAGTGGCCCAAGAAGCCTTCTAGTCGTTGCTGCCGAAGGAATTACCATAGACCTCGGCGGCAACACTTTAACTCATGCCAATGAACTTATTCACGATGCTGACTTTAATGAATTGGAAAAATCCGGAGTAGGAATTCGCTGGAGAAGTGGAAAGCAGGAGGCTGGACTTAGTGTATTTAACGGGGTACTGAAGCAAGGTGAAGGCAAGAACAATACCGCTTTAATCGGCGGTGAAAGCATGCTTAAACCTGATCCAGGACTAAAGGAAAAATACAAGGGCAGTATCAACAGGGGGTTCAGCAACATTGAACTCAGTGGAAAGGCAAACATAGAAATTGCAGGTGTCACGGTCATCTACCATTTGCCCCAATCTTGGGGAATGCGCTTCGAAGGTGCATTAGGATCCTATCACATCCATCACAATGTGTTTTTGGATAGGGGAATCCAGATGTTCGACCGGCATGGAGCCGGAGGCTCGAGATCCTTAGGGTTCGTAGCCACTGATGAAGGAGATTGGAACCCTGACAACAACGATTTCCGTGTTCATCACAACCTGATCAAACGAACCCGGCAAAACGCCATCAACGTGGCAGAGGAAATTCACAATAACGAAATTTATGTCGACAGCTGGGTGGTCAATTCTTTTGGGATTCAGCCAAGCAACAGCAATGGCAGGGTTTATGACAACAAGATTTTCCTGACAGGCTATTATGCCTGCGGTATCCTGTGGGCTTCAAAGGATTTGAAAGTGTCTAACAATTTCATCCATATGGAAGGCGTGAAGACAATGATTGACAAGCCAAACCAAGGCCGCCGCTTGATCGAAACCTGGGGCGAACAAGACGTGCTTGCAGGTATGCGCATTACCAATTATACAAAAGGCGGACAGGAAAGGGAAAACCTGCATTACCAAAATAACGTCATTTTCGGAAGATCGAGGAACGCATCGGAATTAAGGGGAACAGAGTTTTTTTCAGATTACTCAAACAAAGGAATATTGTTTACCGACAATTTGATAAAAATTCAATCCCAAGATTCACTTTCCTCCAAATCATCTACGATCAACACCCAGGGAGCCTATAACGACAGGAGCACCCATTTACCGATTTTTTATAAAAATACAGTTTCCATGTCCAATCTCTGCAATATCCGTTTTGGGGATGACTATGGGCAAGGCAGTAACCACCGTTTTGTCAATTGCAGGATCATCAAAATAGACGACCATCCGGATTACCATACTTTTATTTTTGATGGTGGTAATTCCGTGTTTAACCACGTATTGCTTGATTGCCAGTTTGAACAAGGCGCAGGCATCGACGATGTGTATTGGGAGCGCACGGGCTCGCTTAGCAATTACAGCATACAGTGGACACTAGATCTTGAGACGGCTCCGCGTGCCGATATTAACATCACAGATAAAAATGGCGTAGTGCATTTTCAAGGGCAAGCCGATGCCCAAGGACGTAGCTCCATTCCTTTGACACAATATATCATTCGCCCCACAGAGTGGGAAGAAGGTAAGGAGGAAGTGCCTGTGGAAGATAAAGCCGCGCATCAAAAAGAAGAATTTTCTCCCTACACCGTAGAGGTAAATCATCAGGGAATATCCAGGCTACAGGAGATTGAGCTGGTCAGAAAAATTCACTTAACAATCAGATAGCCCTACACACACGCCTAAATATGCCTGCTAAAGCTTCATCACGCCATCTCTTATCTCTCCCTACAATCCCCGCCTTTTGGGCTTGCCTGCTGATTTTACTCCTGGTGACTGGTTGCGGCTCCGTGGGCAATGAAGAGGCAGACTTGGTTTTGCTCAATGGAAAAGTTATCACCATAGACAGCAGCTTTAGCGATGCTGAAGGGGTGGCCATCAAAGACGGACGCATTATTAAAGTGGGCTCTACAGAAGATGTCCGCAGGACGGTGACCAAGAATACTAAGGTCATTGATTTAACTGGGCACACGGTCATCCCAGGTTTGATAGAAGGACATGCACATCTGGTAGCCGCTTCCCAAAGTGAACTTTCGGAGCGGATCCCAGCCGTGGGTAAAATGGATGAGTTACTCACATGGGTATCCCAGCAAGCCAGTTCTAAAAAAGAGGACGAGTGGATCGTTCATCCTAAATTCTTTTTTACCCGGCTGGATGAAATGCGGGCACCTACTATAGAAGAATTGGATGCAGTGGCTCCTCACCATCCGGTATTTCTGAATGGAAGCTATGGGGGAATGGTGAATACCAAAGCCCTTGAACTTTCCGATTTGATGGCATCAGATCATGAGGGGTTGCTAAAGGACAGGCAAACAGGCAAACTCAATGGTGTGATCCTACGCTCTGCCTTTGATTTGCTTGCATTTCCCCAACAGGAGAGTATTTCTTTTGAAGAGAAGAAATCTGCCCTTAAAGACATGCTTACCCTTTACAACAAGGTAGGGATTACCTCTGTTATTATAGGAAGGAGTGGTGCAGAAGAACTTCATCTTTTTGAAGAGTTATTTTCCACCGATGAGTTGACCGCCCGGCTATATCTCAATTTTGCCTTTCCCCTGTTGCCTAATGCACCCATAAAGGAAATGAAAGAAGCCATTACTGATCTGGGGCATCGGACGGGAGATGGAGATGAGTGGATAAAAATCGGGGCCTTAAAAGCGGTGGTGGATGGGGGCGTGTTGACAGGCACTGCTTTTTTACGAGAGCCTTGGGGTGAAAAGGCCCAGGAAGTCTTTGGACGCGGATATCCGGGATATAAAGGAGAGTTGTATCTCTCTAAGAGAGAATTGATTAATTTAATCATAGCAGCCGATGATTCGGGATGGAACTTTACCGCTCATGTGACTGGTGGTGGGGCTGTGGATACACTATTGGCTGCTTTTGAAGAAGTGGTTATGGGTCGTTCCATCAGAGATAAAAGATTCTCCATTATCCATGGCAACTTTTTCACGGAGGAGGCCATGCGTAAAATGAGGAACTTAGGTATTTACGCCAATATGCAGCCTGCATGGCTATATCTGGATGGTGATTTTCTTAGAGAAATAAGAGGTACAGATACAGGAGATTTTCATCCTTATAAAAGCTTGAATGAATTAGGTGTCAAGATCATAGGAGGCTCCGACCATATGGTTAAAACTGATCCAAATACTTCCATTAATCCATATAATCCTTTTCTGTCGATAGCCACGATGGTGACCCGAAAGACCAAAAACAACCATGTATTTAATGCCGCCGAAAGGCTTTCCAGACATGAAGCATTAAAGATGTACACCATCAACAATGCCCATGCTTCTTTTGAAGAAGATATAAAGGGTTCTATTGAAGTAGGCAAACTCGCGGACCTGGTGGTGCTGTCGGAGGATATATTGACCTGTCCGGATGAGAATATCAAGGATATTTTTCCTATTTTGACGCTGGTAGGAGGTAAGGAAGTTTTTAACAAAGGGATATTATCAGAGACAAATCATACTCAAACCGAGCAAGAAGATGCTAATTAGCCAAAGAGTCACTGTCGTCACTATGATGGCGATTGTACTTGGAATGGGTGTGTCACTAGCCCAACAGCCATTGATCATCGACGCCAGTCACTATAGCCAGGTCATGGGTGAGGT
>CAZHZP010000223.1:0-4509 GCA_964537165.1 uncultured Roseivirgaceae bacterium
GAACCTTCATATGCACGACTAAGAATGGCTGAATCAAAAAATATTCTTTCAGAAAACAAAGATGGAATACTTTATCTCACCATCAACAGAGAGCCTAAGCTCAACGCACTAGACTTTAGAACCTTACAGGAAATCAAAAATATTTTTAATGAGGTCAGTGACAATAAATCCATCCGCGCGGTAATCATCACAGGAACGGGTGAAAAGGCCTTTGCGGCCGGTGCTGACATCAACGAAATTTCAGAGCTAAACGAACTGAATGCCCGGAAATTTTCGGAAAGTGGGCAGGAGATATTTAACCTGATCGAAACCTGCCACAAACCCGTGATTGCGGTGGTTAATGGCTATGCTTTGGGTGGAGGATGCGAACTGGCCATGGCTTGCCATATGCGGATCGCTTCTGCCAATGCGATGTTTGGGCAGCCTGAAGTCAATTTAGGGATCATCCCGGGCTATGGCGGTACCCAAAGGCTAACCACGCTGATCGGCAGAGGCAAAGCCTGTGAGCTGCTTATGACTGGCGACATGATCGGTGCGGAAGAGGCCAGGGGCTTAGGGCTGGTTAACCACGTATTACCCTCCAAGGAAGATGCTGTCGCTAAGGCCGAGGAAATTATCCAGAAGATCATGTCGAAGGCTCCCCTTGCCATTGGAATGATCGTTGACTGCATCAATTCGGTGTTCGAGGACAATGAAAACGGCTACCAAATCGAAGCCAATAGCTTTGCACGATGTGTGAAATCCGAAGACTACCTGGAGGGCACTGCTGCCTTTCTTGAAAAGAGAAAACCTAATTTTAAAGGGGAATAAGTCCCCTTTATTTTTTTGCCCATGAGCCAACTTAAAAAATTAGCCGGACAGACGGCCGTTTATGGCATCAGCAGTATTCTGGGCAAAACAATCAACTTTTTACTGATCCCCATCTACACTGCCTATCTTCCCAAAGAAGACGTAGGGGCATTTACCGTTATCTATTCTTTCATTGCCTTTTTTAATATCATATTTACTTATGGTATGGAAACGGCCTTTTTCAGGTTCTCTACAGGAAAAGGTCTGGATCCCCAGCGGGTATATGGCAATACGCAATCTTTGATTGTCACCACGTCGCTATCACTGGGAGCCTTGTTGTACCTGAGCGCGGTTCCTCTGGCAGAACTGCTAGGCTATTCCGGCAAGGCTTATCTTTTTAGGTGGGTAGCCTTGATCCTGACCATTGACGCTTTGATGGCCATTCCCTTCGCCAAGCTACGGGTTGAAGGCAAGGCGCTGACATTCGCCCTGACCAAACTCTCGAACATCCTACTGAACGTGGGCTTCAACATTTTCTTTATTGTCCTCTGCCATCATGTTTATGCGGGTGACCTTCTTCCCGCCCTTCAGCCTATCGTGTCCAGCTTCTATCGGCCAGACTGGGGCGTGGATTATATCCTTCTTTCCAACCTGTTAGCGAATGCTGTCATTCTCCCCTTTTTGTTCTATTTGACGGGGAAATTCACGTTCGCACTAAAGGGCGCTGTTTTAAAGCCGATGTGGCATTATGCCGTTCCTCTTCTATTTATGGGACTGGCCGGTGTCACCAATGAAGTTTTTTCGCGGGGACTATTCGAGTACGCCCTGCCAGAAGGCTTCTATGAGGGACTTAGCAAAAGGGAAGCCGGCGGGGTCTTCGGTGCCAATTTCCGGTTGGCCATCCTGATGAACCTCATCATCCAAGCTTTTAAATATGCCGCAGAGCCCTTTTTCTTCCAACAGGCCGACAATAAAAACAACCCCGAGGTGTTTGCCAAAGTAATGCATTGGTTTATTATATGCTGCTCGCTATTAATGGTGGCGGTTACGGTTAACCTAAACATTATCGGCCCCTTGTTTTTACGAGGCGAAGGGTATGAGAAAGGCCTGGACATCGTTCCCATTTTACTGCTGGGCTATCTTTTTCTTGGGATCTATTATAACCTGAGTATCTGGTTCAAGATCACCGACAAGACCAAGTACAGCTTGTACATCACCTTAATTGGAGCTGTGATCACTGTGCTTGTTATCTTTACATTGATTCCGATCCTGGGATTTATGGGAGCGGCCCTAAGCACCTTGTTGACTTATATGGTCATGGCCACCCTATGCTATATGATAGGCCAAAAACATTATCCCGTCCCTTACCAAATCGGTAGAGGGATTTTCTACCTTTCTCTTGCATTTCTTTTAGGTTATATCGGTTTTTCGATGGAGCTGAGTGACCCGTATTGGCAATTCCTGGCCCAAAATGCATTTGTAGTAGCTTATGTAGGGATAATTGTCTTAATGGAAAAAAAGGAATTATATTTGATCCTTCAATCAATTTTCCCTAAAAATGTCCATGCAAGTAAAAGTAATTAACCAGTCCAAACATCCTCTTCCAGCTTATCAGACCGTCCTTTCTGCCGGCTTGGATTTGAGGGCCAATCTGGACAGTCCCGTCGTGTTGGAGCCTTTGGAGAGGAAGTTGGTCGGTACCGGGTTATTTATTGAGCTACCCGCGGGGTATGAAGCGCAAATCCGTCCGAGGAGCGGCTTGGCCTACAAGCATGGCATATCGGTATTAAACAGCCCCGGCACTGTGGATGCAGACTATAGGGGAGAAATAAAGGTGTTGCTGGTGAACTTAAGCAATGAAACCTTCACGGTCGGCGACGGGGAACGTATAGCTCAAATGGTCATTGCCAAACACGAACAGATCCAGTGGGAAGAAGTACTTGACCTCTCTCAAACTGAAAGGGGATCGGGTGGCTATGGCAGCACCGGGCGGGTATAGAGGCCTAAACAGGAACCATTTCGCATCAAAATTTGTACCCCTGCAAGGACAAAAGCCAAGTCAACATCAGGCACACAGGCCCTATTGTGCGACGTCAGCGCCAAGAGAAATACCTGTCAGCACATCTGCTCTGAGCAATTTATAGCCCCTGTGTTTAAAGTTTATGAATATTACGATTAGATATAGCGTGAAAATTCTTTTGGGAGTGGTTCTATTCGGTTGCTTGGGTATACTGGATGCCTATCCGCAACGCTCGCTTCCGAAAGTATCCAGGAAAGAAAGGAAACTTCAATTCGAACAAGCCCGGGCAGACCGGCTGTTTATTGAAGGTCAGCGTTTTTTGATGCTGGAAGACTATGAAAAGGCTTATTTTTATTTTAATAAAGCTTTAGAAGGAAAACCAGAATCCGGAGCCATTCATTTTAAAATCGCTGAGATCCTGGCCCGTGCCAACCGGCTAGACGAAGCGCTCAGATATGGACAAAAAGCCGTTGAAGTCGATCCGGACAACAAATACTACCACATGCTGGTGGCGGAGGTCTACAGCAAGCAAAACAAACCGGATCTGGCAGCGGAGGTATTAAACTCCCTGATGGACAATTCGCAGGAAAATCAACAATACATATTGGAGCTGGCTTCCCTCTACCTGAATTCCAAACAACTGGACAAAGCATTGGACGCATTGGACAGGGCCGAGGAATATTACGGTGTGGTGGCTCAACTATCCTTCCAAAAACAGAAAATCTATCTCCAAAAAAACGACCTGGCCGGTGCCGTAAGAGAGGGGGAGAAACTGATCGAAGCCCATCCGGGTCATTCGCAGTATGTGTTGGCCCTGGTAGAAATGCTCTTCAACAACGGCAAAACAGAGGAAGCCCTTGCGGAGGTTCTCCATTCGCTTGAAGCCTACCCCAACCAACCGGATCTTCATCTGGCAGCCTACACGCTTTATAAGGAAAAGAGAGAGCTGGAGACAGCACAGACTTATCTGGTCAAGGCCTTTTCCAATCCTGATTTGGCGGGGGAAGTGAAGGCCAAAACCTATGCGGAAATTCTCCGGGAGACGAAGAGCCAAAGAAGGGATGCCTTGCTGGAACAACTGAGTCAGCTGATGCTGGAGCATCATCCGAAAGATCCCGCAGTGCTTACCACTTTGGGCGACCAACAGCTATTCGCCCAAAACAAAGCAGCGGCCTTGGACTATTACCAGCAGGCACTGGAGGGCGACCGGCGTCTGGAGCCTGTCATCCAAAATACTGTCAGCTTGATGTTTGAATTAGGCGAAGATTTTGCGGAGATCGAAAAGTACACGCTGATGGCGGTAGAGGAATTTCCCGACAAACCGGAATTTTGGTTTTTTGACGGAACAAGCAAACTGGCCCAGAAAAATTATCAAGAAGCTGCCTCCTCACTCGAAAAAGCCTTGGAGCTAAATAACGGCACCAATAAACAGCTGACCA
The DNA here is from genome assembly GCA_964537165.1 of uncultured Roseivirgaceae bacterium. GTDB lineage: Bacteria > Bacteroidota > Bacteroidia > Cytophagales > Cyclobacteriaceae > DATGMS01. The sequence goes on from CAZHZP010000223.1 coordinate 4,249, forward strand.
TCCTCGCCAAAGGGCAGCTGGGGGATACGTATCATTATCTGGAGCAAAAAGAAGAAGCTTACAGGACCTATGAACAAGTATTGGAATTAAACCCCGACAACGACCATATTCTGAATAATTATGCCTATTTCCTGTCGTTGGATAAAAAGGAGCTGGACAAAGCAAAGGCAATGTCTGAAAAACTCGTGGTGAAATTCCCGACAAACGCCACCTATCTTGACACCCACGCCTGGGTTTTGTTCCAGCTACAGGAGTATGAGG
>CAZHZP010000224.1:0-4486 GCA_964537165.1 uncultured Roseivirgaceae bacterium
GTGCCAAAGTATCGGGCTATATCACGGATGTTTTGGTAGATGAAGGACAGCCGGTCAAGAAAGGGCAGACTTTGTTCAGATTGGAGACCCAGACCTTGTCCCAGGATGCGGGAGCAGCTGAAGCCAACGTAGCGGCAGCCCAGGTGGAAGTAAACCGGTTGAAGCCTTTGGTGGCCAAAGGGATCATAGGGAAGGTTCAATTGGAAACTGCTGAAGCCCGTCTGGTCCAGGCGCAAGCCAGCTATAACAGCATCGCGGCCAGTATAGACTATGCAACTATAAAAAGCCCGGTCAACGGCTATGTGGGTGCGATCCCTTACCGACAAGGTGCACTGGTCAGCCCTAACGATCCGACGCCTTTGACTACTGTGTCTATGATCGACGATGTTTATGCCTATTTTGCCTTGAACGAAAGAGATTACCTGAATTTTATCCAAACGACTGAAGGAGCAACGCTTTCGGAAAAAATCAAGAACTTCCCAGACGTCGAACTGCGGATGGTGAATGGGAGGGTGTATGAAGAAAAAGGAAAAATAGAAACCGTGACCGGGCAGGTAAGCACCTCCACCGGTACAGTAAACTTCAGGGCTAGGTTTCCCAATCCTAATCGGCTTTTGGCCAACGGGAACAGCGGTAGCATCATGATCCCAAAGACCTTCGATCAGGCAATCACAGTTCCCGAATCCGCTACGTTCGAACAACAGGGAAAGGTGTATGTGTATAAAGTGCAGGGAGACTCTGTTGCGGTTTCTTCTATTATAGAAGTGACTGACAGGGTAGAGGGGATGATTGTAGTGGCTTCTGGAGTAGAGGCAGGTGAGAAGATCGTCGCTCAGGGAGTAGGATCCTTGCGAAACAACACGCCGATATCGCCCAACGTTGTGCCCTTTGACAGTATTGCCAATACCATAGATGTAGCATTTAAATAAATTTTTGTAATGGTAAAAACATTCATAGATAGGCCTGTATTATCTACAGTCGTATCCATTATTATATTGATTTTGGGGTTTCTGGGCCTAACCACTTTGCCCGTCAGCCAGTACCCGGACATTGCGCCGCCCACGGTCCAGGTAATGGCCAACTATCCAGGAGCCAACGCAGAGACGGTGCTGGAATCGGTGCTTATCCCGATAGAGGAGCAGATCAACGGGGTGGAGGGGATGACTTACATGACCTCGACAGCCAGTAACAATGGTATGGCTTCCATTAATGTTTTTTTCGCGCAGGGGATAGATCCCGATATCGCGGCGGTGAACGTGCAAAACCGGGTAGCTAGAGCCACCCCCTTGTTGCCACGGGAAGTAACCCAATCGGGTGTGACCACCCAAAAGCAACAAACCAGTTCATTGATGTTCCTTACGGTTTATTCTGAAAATGAGGAGTACGATGCCACCTTTATTCAAAACTATTTGAATATTAACGTGATTCCTCCATTGAAGCGGATCACCGGTGTGGGTGACGTCAGCGTATTCGGATCGAAGAACTACGCCATGCGGATTTGGTTGAAGCCGGAACGCTTGTCTTCCTACCAGTTGATGCCTTCTGATGTCATTGGTGCCATCAATGAGCAAAGTTTGGAGGCTGCAGCGGGAGCGCTGGGTCAAAACAATGCCCAGGCTTTTGAATATATCATCAAGTACCCCGGCCGTTACAAAACAGAAGCACAATACGGCGACATCATCATCAAAGCCCTTCCCAACGGCCAGTTTCTTCGGGTCAGCGACGTAGCTGAAGTGGAAATGGATGCGGAAGGCTATTCCGCTATATCTTACACCAATGGCATGCCGGGTGTGAGTATGGCAGTCTATCAGACTCCGGGATCCAATGCACAGGAGATCATCGAGACCGTTCATGCCAACTTGGAAGAGCTTCAAAAGGATTTTCCCACCGGCTTAAAAGTCCAGGTTAACTTTGATACCAACGAGTTTCTTAATGCGTCCATCAACCAGGTAGTGATGACCTTAATAGAAGCGTTTATTCTGGTGTTTATTGTGGTATTTATCTTCCTTCAGGATTTTAGATCTACACTGATCCCGGCTATCGCGGTCCCGGTATCTATTATAGGTACCTTCTTTTTCCTGAGCCTATTCGGCTACTCGGTCAATCTACTGACCCTGTTTGCTTTGGTTCTGGCAATCGGGATTGTGGTGGATGATGCCATTGTGGTAGTGGAAGCGGTGCATGCGAAGATGGAAGAGGGGGCAAAAAGTGCCCTTACGGCAACCTATACTGCCATGGATGAGATTACCGGTGCGATTATCTCGATCACCCTGGTAATGGCTGCGGTGTTTATCCCGGTAACTTTTATTACCGGCCCAACTGGCGTGTTCTACGAACAGTTTGGTGTGACCTTGATTGTGGCCATTGGTATTTCGGCGGTAAACGCCCTTACCCTGAGTCCGGCGCTTTGTGCTTTGTTTCTGAAGCCTCATGAGGAAGAAGCGGACAAAAAGAAAGGGGTTATGCGGCGGTTCTTTGACCGGTTTAATGTTGCCTTCGATGTGACGACTAAAAAATACGCAAGATCCGTCTCCTTCTTATACAGACATAAATGGATCACGCCGGTTATTCTTCTGGCTTCTGTAGGAGCGATTTACTGGGCGTCAACTACCACGCCTACGGGATTTGTGCCAGCAGAAGATAGGGGGATGATTTTTGCCAACATCGAACTGGCTCCCGGCGCTTCTTTGGATAGGACGGTTCAGGTTACAGAGGAGTTAAGTGCGAAATTACGGCAGTTGCCCGGCGTACAAGGTGCTTCTATGGTAAATGGATTCAGTATGATTTCTGGTGCAGGTAGTAACTTCGGCATTGGCTTCATCAAGCTGGACAGCTGGGACGACAGGAAGGCCGACAGTTTGTCATCTGTTGCATTAGCCGCCAAGATGTTCCAGATCGCTTCTACGATACCGGATGCAAATATGGTATTCTTTGCTCCTCCCAGTGTTCCGGGTTTCGGGGTCTCGTCAGGTTTCGAGATGAACGTTCTGGATCGATTTGGCGGAGATTTCAATGAGTTTGACCGGGCCACGCAGGAATTCCTGGGACAATTGATGCAAAGGCCGGAGATCATGTACGCCCAAAGTGCATTCAATACCAATTACCCCCAATTTGAAATGGACCTGAATGTGGCAAAAGCCAAAGAGGCGGGTGTCTCTATCAGCGACATATTCGGAACGCTTCAGGGATATATAGGCAGTGTGTATGCGGCAGATTTCTCCCGATTTGGTAAGCAGTACCGGGTTTATGTTCAGGCCTTGCCGGAAGACCGTTCTACTGTGGACGACCTCAACTCGCTTTTCGTCCGCAACTCACAAGGTGAAATGGCGCCCATCACCGAATTTGTTACTTTAAATAGGGTATATGGCCCTCAGGCTGTAACCCGATATAACCTCTTCAACTCAGCGGATGTGAACGGTGCTCCGGCTCCGGGATATTCCACTGGTGATGCCATTGCTGCGGTTCAGGAGGTCGCCCAGGCGCTTCCAAGTAACTATACCATTGACTTCACCGGTTTGACAAGGGAGGAAATCTCTGCGGGTAACCAGACGTTGTTTATCATCATATTGTGTATCGTTTTCATCTATTTTATTCTCGCTGCGCAATATGAAAGCTATATGATTCCTTTTGCGGTGTTGTTTTCATTACCTGTGGGGATCATGGGAGCTTATGTTTCTACGAAGTTTGCGGGATTGGAACTCAATATTTATTTCCAGATTGCCTTGGTCATGTTGCTGGGGCTGTTGGCGAAAAACGCCATCTTGATTGTTGAATTCGCCCTGCAGCGAAGGCGGGCAGGATATACCATTGTGGATGCGGCCATTGAAGGTGCCAAAGTAAGGTTAAGGCCAATTTTAATGACCTCTTTTGCCTTTATTATAGGCTTGACTCCGTTGGTCTTTGCCGGAGGTGTGGGTGCCGCCGGTAACAACTCTATCGGTACAGGTGCCGTTGGGGGCTTGCTGATCGGGACTATTCTCGGAGTCTTTGTCATTCCTATTTTGTATATCCTATTCCAGTGGTTGCACGAAAAGGTGAGCAAAAAAAGAGAACCTGTTCCAACACCTGAAGTTTGATCATTATCACCGATTTAAAATGAAGAAACATTCGATATATAAATTTTCATACCTTCCGGTTTTGCTCTTGGCCCTACAGTCCTGTTTTGTGGCGAAAGATTATTCAAGACCGGAAGACGTTGTACAGGAATCTGCTTATAGGGCCAATTTGTCGAGCAGTGACAGCAGTACCATGGCAGCGCTTTCTTGGAGGGAGATCTTTACCGACCCCGCCCTGCAGGGCTATATCGACGAAGCGTTGAAAAACAACGTGGATGTCAGAATTGCCTTGCAGCAAATAGAAGCCGCCAATGCCTACTATCTACAAGGAAAGGCAGCCTATTTCCCCACGGTAAATGGGAATGCGCAGGCCACTCATCAGCAATTGTCGGGTAACAGCCAGTTTGGTTCAATTTTCGACGGTTCCGTTA
>CAZHZP010000225.1:0-4479 GCA_964537165.1 uncultured Roseivirgaceae bacterium
ATGCAAATGTAAGCAGTATTTTCAAATCTACAAGGGTTGAAATTATTTTTTTTCACCCCCTGCACGCAGCACCCTGATCATCAGCCACCTTCTACAAAAGGGATTTTTTCACCTCGTTCAGCTTTAGCAAGGCCTCCACCGGAGAAATGGTATTGATATCAATGGCGTCCAACAGGGTCTTTGCCTCCTTGAACTTCGGGTCCATCTCAAAGAGGCTCAACTGGTAATTGTTTTTGGGCATGTCCTTTATCTTCTCTTTCTGCAGGTTCAATGCCTTGTCCTTTTCCAGATGGCCCATGACCTCGGAAGCCCGCAACACCACCGGATTGGGCATGCCCGCCATCTGAGCCACATGGATACCAAAGCTGTGCTCGCTCCCCCCGGCCTGCAGCTTCCGCATAAAAATGACTTTATTGCCCATCTCCTTCACCGAGACATTGAAGTTTTTCACCCGGGAAAAATCCTCAGCCAACTGGTTCAATTCATGATAATGGGTGGCAAAAAGGGTTTTTGCTTTAAACTTGGGATGGTTATGCAGAAACTCTACAATAGACCAGGCAATGGAAATGCCGTCATAGGTCGATGTACCCCGGCCAATTTCATCCATCAGCACCAGGCTCCGATCGGATAGGTTGTTCAGAATACTGGCGGTCTCCGTCATCTCCACCATAAAAGTAGACTCGCCCTTAGATAGGTTGTCCGAGGCTCCTACCCGCGTAAACACCTTATCAATAATCCCGATCCTGGCATAAGAGGCCGGTACAAAGCTGCCCATCTGCGCCATCAGCACAATCAGGGCTGTTTGTCTGAGCAAGGCTGACTTACCCGCCATGTTCGGTCCCGTGATAATAATGATCTGTTGGGACTTATGGTCGAGATAGATGTCATTCGGCACATAATCCTCGCCGACCGGAAGCTGCTTCTCAATCACCGGGTGGCGGCCGTCTTTGATTTCAAGAGAATCACTATCCGCTATCTTAGGTTTGGAATAATGGTTTGCCAGCGCTACCTGGGCGAAGGAGAGCAGGCAGTCCAGGCTGGCAAGCAGTTTGGCATTCTGTTGTATTTGCGCGACGTATTCCCCCGCATCCTGTACCAGCAACGTAAAATATTTCTGCTCCAAAGCAATCAACCGCTCCTCGGCATGCAGGATCTTTTCCTCGTACTCTTTCAGTTCTTCCGTGATGTACCTCTCCGCGTTGACCAAGGTTTGCTTCCTGATCCATTCAGCAGGCACTTTATCCCTATGGGTGTTGCTCACCTCCAGGTAGTAGCCGAATACTTTGTTATAGGCAATCTTCAAAGAGGAAATCTGTGTCCTTTGCACCTCCCGTTGCTGGATCTGGAGCAGATAATCCTTTCCGGAGTTGGCCAAACTGCGGTATTCATCCAATTGTTCATCGACTCCGTTTTTGATGATGCCTCCCTGGTGGGTAAGCATGGGAGCATCCTCCATGAGTTCTCTTTCGATCTTTTCCAGTAGGAAATCACAGGGGTTGATCTGATCGGCCAGTTTTTTTAAGGTGGCGTTTTTTTGCCCTTTCAACAAGCTCTTGATCGGGACAATATTTTTCAAAGCACGCTTCAACTGGTTCATTTCCCGCGGATTAATCCGACCAACGGCAACTTTGGAAATCAATCTTTCCAGATCCCCCACTTGCTTGAGGTGAGCAAGAACCTCATGGCTTAAACCCGGCTCCTGATAGAAATACTCCACCACCTTGAGTCTTTCCTCGATCAAGTCCTTCTCTTTTAAGGGGAGCACCATCCACTTTTTCATCAGCCGGGATCCCATAGGAGTCACCGTCTGATCCAATATCTGTATCAGGGGAATCCCGCCTTCCTGCTGCGAGTACACGAGCTCCAGATTACGTATGGTAAATTTGTCCAGCCACACATATTTCTCCTCCGCTATTCGGGAGATAGAGGCAATATGTTTGACCTCCTTATGCTCTGTTTCTTCCAGGTAATAAAGCACCGCACCGGCAGCAATAATCCCGTGTTCGAGATTTTCTATACCAAAGCCCTTAAGATTGATGGTTTCAAAGTGGTTATTCAGTTTTTCATAAGTGTAGTCATACTGAAATACCCAGTCCTCACAATGAAAGGTGGCATAATCATCTTTAAGCATCATCCCCGCCTGGGATTTGGCGGTCTTGGAATAAATGACTTCTGCGGGATTAAAGCTTTGGAGGAGCTTTTCGATGTAGGAAGCACTGCCCTCCGCCACCATAAATTCCCCGGTTGACAGATCCAAAAATGCAATACCGAGTATCTCTTTGCCAAAATGAATGGATGCCAGGTAGTTGTTGCTCTTTTTGTCCAGCACATTGTCGTTGAAGGACAAGCCGGGCGTCACCAGTTCCGTCACCCCCCTTTTGACGATGCCTTTTACTTCTTTGGGATCTTCCAATTGATCACAAATCGCCACCCGGTTGCCGGCCCTGACCAGCTTGGGAAGGTAATTGTCCAGCGAATGGTGCGGGAATCCTGCCAGCTCAATATGGGAAGCAGCCCCGTTGGCCCTCTTTGTCAACACAATATCCAGTACCTTGCTGGCCTTAACGGCATCTTCTCCGAAGGTCTCATAGAAATCCCCCACCCTGAAAAGCAACAACGCACCGGGGTGTTTGGCCTTGATGGCGTTGTACTGTTTCATCAAAGGGGTTTCTTTTACTTCGTTTGCCTTGGTCTTGGCCATGGGATGCGGGATTTAAATCTTTGTGTTAATTTTGAGCCCAAAGAAAGCCTGAATTTAGGGAAGAAAGAAAGGGAAGCAAAATGCAGCGAAAAAAATTAAGCATGGACGAGCTTAACCGGCTCTCCCCAGAGGAATTTAAGAAAACAGATAAAAGCCCTCTGGTCATCATCTTGGACAATGTCCGTAGCCTCAACACTGTAGGCTCTGCTTTCCGGACAGCCGACGCCTTCCGGATTGAAAAGATCTTTCTCTGCGGCATTACCGGTACGCCTCCCCATCGGGAAATCAACAAAACCGCACTCGGCGCAACTGAATCGGTGGACTGGCAATATTCTGAATCCACCGTGGAAACAATAAAAGCACTAAAAAGAGAGGGCTATGAGACTGTCGCCTTGGAACAAGTCACCCATAGCACCCCTTTACATAAATTTCAGCCCATCCCCGGAAAGAAGTACGCCTTAATATATGGAAATGAGGTATTTGGAGTAGAGGAGGAGGTAATTCTGGATTGTGATCATGTGGTTGAAATCCCCCAGATTGGCACCAAACATTCCCTCAATATCTCGGTGACCATCGGGATCAGCCTTTGGGATTTTGTCAATAAATTGGGGGTGCTCCAATGAGCCTCCCCGTCAAAACTCTAATACCAGCCCTACGGAAGCATAATTGATCCAAGAAAAATTATACACCTCATCGCTGTCGGTTCCTCCTTCAAGCACCCTATACCCTGCCTTTAGATCAAGCCGCTCTGCCAAAGGAATACGGGTACCCAAGAACAGATCGAAAGCCCGTCCCTGCTTACTGGCCAAGCCGTCTCCTTCGAAATACACCGAAGCATCACCCATATGATAAGCTGCAAAAAGGTGCAGCAAGGGCACCGGGCCTACGTTGTCATTCCTCTCTACCCCATTGACGTCATCCTCTAGCTGGACACTGGCATCACGGATCTTGCCGGTAATACCTACCCCTAAAGTCCATTGATCCGTCTGGACCACATCCCTTCGATACGTCAGGCGGTAGCTATTAAAACGGTACAAGCCGTCGATGGCGCTGCCTTGGGCAAACTGCACATCCTGAAATCGGATATTTTTGGGAGCCGCTCCTTCATATTTAATCTGAAGCGGTGCCCATAGAGCAAATAGATGGTTTTTCTCATTGAAGGTGTAGCCAATTCTTACCCTTACCGGGACAACTGGGCCTTGGATGTCAAAGTCTTTCTTAAAATCAAAAAGAGTACCCTGGTTATTGAAAATCCTTATTTCATTGCTGGCCTGAAACGCGACACCACTCTCAATATCAATGGAAACTTGTCCATAGGCCCTTGGAAGCAGGGACAAACAAAATAGTAAGACGGATAGCGTAAGTAGTTTTTTCATGGATATAAATGGTTTAGTTTGGTTTTATCTACCAAACTGAATGCCTGAATATGAGCTTGGTCTTCACTTCGGCACTTTGCTATACATAAAAAAAGCCCAAACGATTTTAACCTTGCCATAAAAATTTTTGTGGATCCCTCGATATTTTACTATCTTTTCAAAATTATCGATCAGGAATTTTTATGAAACCATATACTTTGGGATTTTATTTGCTGTTTACGGTATCCTGTTCGGAAAAAGCCGTACAAGAGGCAGGCGATCAGGTCCATCTTAGCTTTACCGTTTCAGATACTGTCTTTGTCGATCCTGGAGATGAATTTCTTTATCTACAGGAAAATCTTTGGGGTGCCCAATGGGTTGATGACGGCCGGTACTTGTATAACTTCAATAGAAGAGATAATG
>CAZHZP010000226.1:0-4452 GCA_964537165.1 uncultured Roseivirgaceae bacterium
CCAGATTTTCGAAGCTGTTTTTGTCTTGGAAAGTGGTATTGTCGAGGCTGTATTCTAACACCGCTCCCTTTGCCGAAACATTGACCGTCGCAGTTCCATTGTCCAGACCGTCGCATGTGGGCGGGGTGGCTGAGACGTCTTGGACGGAGAAGGTTTTGATCACAACCTTAGTCGTTGCTTCCGCTTGCGTTTTGTCGGCTTCTTTGTTGCCTGCATGGTCTTTGGCGATGCTGTAGAAACGATAGACGGAGTCTGCATGGCCAGTAAATTCAGCAGAGGTTTCTGACACATCATACTGCCAGATCCCATAGGGGCCGTCATTGACGGATACCAATATGTCATAGCTTCGGACACCAGCATGGGCATCCTCTCCCGACCATGAAACTGTGAATAAGGTGTCAGCGCTAACACTTGGGAGACTCAACACTCTACTTTCAGGAAGGGTCGTATCCACTGTGTTAACAAAGGTATTGGTGATGATAGGCTCATGACTATCGAAATAGATGATGGATTTGCTTTCAATACGGGTTCCTGATGGCAAGCCCTTTTTTGGCTGAACAGTATATGCTACATACAATTCCTCTCCGGAAGGAAGAAATCCATCATTAGGATCATTAATGGGTTCTCCCGTCTCACCGTCAACTGTTAAGAAGCTCGACTTCACAACTCCTGTATTTGTATCTAGTAATGCATCAAAACGCACATTATTGGAAGTAGTAGAAAGTCGGCTGAAACGTTTATTTGAAGCATCTTGTAACGGAATGGTCTGGCTATAAGCAGTCAAACCCACGGGCACAGAAAACTTTTCCGCCAAGCGTCCGAAACCTGCCAGTTGAAATGTTGAAAGATCAAAAACATTTGTATCCAACGTGTCAACTACGAGAACCTGACTAACTGGATGGGGGAATTTATGCCCGACAAATCCAGTGATATACATAGGGGCCCTTCCCTGTATATAGTTGTCGTCCGTGGTATTCTTAGGACCTGTTTTTTCAATGGGTTCGAAGGTGGCTAGAACATCAATTTTTTCATAGAATAACCGTTTGAGATCTCTAAAACAAGAAGGATTCTTGATTACTCCTGCCGTTGTTAAAATTGCTCCAGCTCCTACCATCGCTACTCCCGATTTCGCTAAAACCATTCCGGTTGAAATTAGCTTAACGCTCAATCCGATCGACGTAGGTATCCCTGAGCAGGTTATTGGGGAGCCTATGGAATTAGCAAATCTTGCGCCCGAAAGGTAGCCACTCCTAGTTGTAAGACCGCCTGACCGATTCCATTTATGAATAGCAACTAAGGCAGCCTCCATGGCATCAATAATTCCAATTGCGCAAGCAGACCCTATGCCTACTGGAATTGCCGCCCCAAGTCCAACTGCACCGATTCCTAATCCAGCCAAGCTTGCTCCAGCAAGCGCAGTTCCCGCTCCAAAATAAGCTAAAGAACAATTTTGATCAGCTAATAACCTTGCCCCAAGAAGATCGTCACCAGAGAATTTAAGCAGCGGTTCATTAGATATAATTGTTATTTCAAACCCCGAGCTTAAGGACGATGAAACTAATAAATCTATTTGACCCGAACTATTTGCTGGGATAAACGGAATAATTATAGGAAGAAAAGAAAAGTTTTCCAAAGAAATTGTAAGAGGCACCGAGTCTCCTTCGTTGTCCTGTATTCCTGCTATTTCAGCAATATTAGTAATCAATTGCAAGGAATCGAACAACTCCACCTTTACGTTACTTGGATACTGAAGCGTCAGCGGCACCATCAAGGCATCCACATTGCCGGTATTGGAATACTTGACCGTAAGCCTTTCCGCTCTCCCCGCACGGATCTGGTTTCTCCCCACAAATTCTGCATGAATTTGTGGAACAATTACATTTTCTACCTCAAAGCTTTCCCTAGCCTCTAATCGCAGACCTCCGTTTCTTACGTCAAGACGCCAGTCTCCAAGTTCTTCTCCGGATAAGTCAAAATATACTTGTAGCTCGTCAGCGTCCTTGCTGACAAAAGAGATCGTCCCACGGATTTCTTCCCCACCCTTTACCAACTTCACGCTCGTCCGTTCGGTAAGGCCTAAGCCAGTAAGGGTCATAGTTACATAACCACTGTTGCCTCCCTTTTTGGGGTGAAAGCTTTCTATCCCAAAGACCGATATCTCCTTAGAAACCGAAACTGCCTCCCCACAAAACCCTGTTCCCTTAAGCTGAATTGTATATTTACCTGGACTATTATAAATATGGACCGGATTGGTGCCATTATCAGTGTTCCACGAGTCCCCAAAGTTCCACTCGTATTCAAACGCGTGACGGCTGTTGTTGACAAAACTTACCTTTTGGCCAACAGTGATTACGTCAAAATCAACAATAGGGCTTGGGTTGGCTGTCTCTTCCCCTGTCAGTTTAATTATGCCATTGATATCCGGCACACCGTCGAACTCCATAATTTTACCACCTGAAACCACCCTCCCATCTTCCAGAAGTATCGATTGATTGATTTCGGTCGCTTCTTCCCGGTAGATCCCACAGCTTGTAAAGGTGGATTCCAAGTCACCATTAGGTTCCAGGCGAACGATACCGTAAACAGGATGTTCTTTGTACTTCAAAAATGATCCGGACACCAGAATCCTTCCATTGGCGTCAAAATCAATATCATTGACGCCTCCAAGTGGACCTGCTCCGAAACCAGTAGAACTCCTAGAATAAAAGCCTTCTCCTATTTTGAAGGATTCGTCAATTTCACCTGATGCCTCCAATTTTACTAGATTCCGATAATTTTGATCCTCATATTCACGGAAATGTCCTCCCACTAGGATCTTATTGTCCGCTAGGACCTTTATCGTGGTTATTTTATGGCTGGCTTTACCAACTTTAAAAGAAGTGTCGACTTCCCCGTTTTGGTTCAGCCGTAGAGGTCCCAACCATTGATTGGAATTTAAAAAGCTTGAAACCTCGCCTCCAAGTAAGATTTTTCCGTCAGGTTGAATGTCTAGGGAGAATACGCTTGCATAGTAATCGCCTATCGCTTCAAGACTTTCATCCAAGCTGCCATCGGTGTTTAATCTTTTTAACATAGCCGAAAGGGGCTGACGGCTATTTCTCCCTGTTCCTCCGACCAAAATCTTTCTATCCTTTGTGATTTTAATTTCACTGACTTCGAACCAATTTCGATCTATAAATGCGTGGCTAATCTCAAAGCTTCCATCAAGAGTCCCATCCCCATTAAGCCTTACCAGCTTATTGGTAGCCTTTCCATTAAACTCGGTAAACCTCCCTCCAACCAAAATTTTACCATCTTCCTGCACAGCCATCGTTCTCACGAGTCCGTTAAATCCGGTTCCAGCATTAAAATTACGGTCCAAAGAACCGTCCCGGTTTAATCGAGCAATATTTCGAGGATTGGAAGCATCGGAGCCACTACTATTAATCGCACCTCCCACGATAATTTTCCCGTCATCTAACAACCCCATAGTATAGACCACATCCTGAGCGGCAAGTCCGGACTTAAAGGTCATATCTATGGCTTGGGCTAGAAGACTATTGGGCGATAAGGCCAGAATAGCCAAGCAGAATATAGTAAGTGTTTTTCCCATAAGTTAGCGTTTAAGAGCCAGAACCTTTATATAAATATAAGTATCGCTTTTTGGAGGGAGATTCATTTGCATGACCAGCAAAGCTCTATCTAAAATAGATAATACAACTAATAAAAAAAACAAAAAACGAAATATTGTCCCATTTTTATAGAACAAGGCAAAAATAGTTAACCATAGTTAGACGATTCATAGATTATTTCTTCACTTAACCGTATGTCCTGCTAGGCTGATATAAATATCCTATTAATTTTTGATCTTTTTGAAATTATCTAAGTTTAGGGATTACATCCAACTCAAACAACGGCTGTAACTGCTTCTGCCGGACGGAAGCAGGTAAATATTCCATCACAAAATTACGGATGCTTATTCCCATTGGATTTTCCCAATGAGATACCTTTCCAATCCTCCAACTGGTTTTTACCACCTGATGGGCTTTCTTGATTCTAAGGGATTGATATTGCCGGAAAACTTCCTCCACAGGAAGTCCTTTCGCAAAAAGCTTCCCCAATACAGAAGCATCCTCCACCGCTTGACAAGCTCCCTGCCCCAGATTTGGAGTGGTGGCATGGGCGGCATCACCGATCAGACAAACCTCTCCCTGATACCATTGGTGAATAGGTTTTAAGTCATACAAGCGGCTAAAAAATATGGATGCTGCCGGAGTGGCGGAAATCATCTCCAATACATCCGGATGAAAATCCCTGAACAAGTCCAATAAATCAGCTGACTCAGCACCCTCGTCTGCCACCGCATACCAATAAACCTGCTTCGGATTAAGCCGTACAAAGCCAAACCGCTTACCTGATCCCCAAGCTTCCAAAGCCGTATGATCGTAAAGGCTCGACAACTTCACTTCACAA
>CAZHZP010000227.1:0-4442 GCA_964537165.1 uncultured Roseivirgaceae bacterium
TTTATTTAAAAATGAAGCGACTAATCCATTTAGTGTTTTAATTTTGCGTGAAAATTAAATTCAGGCAGTGGATATTAAAGCGATTAGTCAAATATTGAGGGATCATGGCCGCGTTGCTTTGAAAGACGGGCAGGGGCAGGCCTTTGAGTTGATCAGCCACGGGCAGTGGAATGGCCAAAGCGACCGCATGGACAGCATATTTTTGTTATTCGATCTTTTTCAGATCAGAAACATTGCCGTACCTTTTTCAGATGTGTCTCTCGATATCGTTGAGTTCACCACCAAACCTGTGATTTACCATACTCCAGCGAACCCCCATCTTACCGAAGCTCCTATTGCGTCCGGGCGGGTCAGGTTTGCGATGATAAAGGATGGTAACTGGAATAAACTTCTGTTTAATTTCGGAAAGCTTTTGATCTATCAGGCCGTCACCGACGACCGGTCGGTAGATTTTGAGGTTCCTGACAAATTTCCGTTGCTGGGCACGGGGGTAAAGGAGATGTTTTTAGGACCAGAAGGGGAAGTGAAAATACTAAATGGATGAATGTAAGGGAAAGTTTAGACCGAAACGAGGTTTTTAAAAGGATCGGGGCCTGTGCGGATGAGTTGGGTTTGGAAACCTATGTAGTGGGAGGCTATGTCAGGGACCTGATATTAAATAAGGAAAGCAAGGACCTTGACTTTGTCTGTGTGGGCAGTGGGATAGAACTGGCAAAAAAAGTCGCTTCTACTTTTGGACAGCATGTGCCGCTTTCCGTCTTCAAGAATTTCGGTACCGCCATGATTAAATTGGAGGATGGGGAACTGGAATTTGTTGGAGCGAGAAAGGAATCATACCGGGAAGACTCCCGCAAACCCATTGTAGAAGACGGTACGTTGCAGGAGGACCTGGAGCGCCGTGATTTTACCATCAATGCCATGGCGGTTTCCTTAAATGCCGCAAATTACGGAGAGCTTTTGGATCCTTTTGAAGGCCTGAAGGATATCAAGCGAAAAACCATAAGGACCCCGTTGGAGCCCGGAGTTACTTTTTCCGACGATCCCTTGAGGATGCTGCGTGCGATCCGCTTTGCCGCCCAGCTGAAATTTGATATTGAAGCGGATACCTTTGAAGGGATTATCCAGAACGCCACGAGGTTAGAGATCATTTCTGGAGAAAGAATTATCGCGGAGGTAAATAAGGTTATCGCGTCGGGTCAGCCTTCCTATGGCTTTAAGTTGATGTTTGTAAGCAAAGTGCTGCACCAGTTTTTTCCTGAAATGGTGGAATTGCAGGGAGTGGACTCCGTAGGAGACAGGTCGCATAAGGACAATTTCTACCACACATTACAGGTATTGGACAATGTGGCGACCATGTCAGATAACCTATGGCTGCGTTGGGCGGCGATCATGCATGACATTGCCAAGCCGGCTACAAAGCGTTATAACGAAAAAGTTGGTTGGACGTTTCATGGACATGAGGACAAAGGAGCCAGAATGACCCCGGGGATTTTCCGCAGGTTGAAACTGCCCATGGATGAACGGATGAGGTATGTGCAAAAGCTTGTACGCCTGCATTTGCGACCTATCGCCTTGGTCAATGATAAAGTCACTGATTCGGCCATAAGGCGGCTGTTGTATGAAGCGGGCGATGATATCGACGACTTAATGAAGCTCTGCCGGGCGGATATCACTTCCAAAAACGACAATAAAGTGAAGCGTTTTCTCTCTAATTTTGACAAAGTAGAAAAAAAGATGCAGGAGGTGGAAGGCAAAGATCAGGTCAGAAACTTCCAGCCCCCGGTGTCAGGGGAGGAGATTATGGAAATTTTTGATTTAAAACCGTCAAAAATTATAGGAGAAATAAAAGAAGAAATAAAAGAAGCTATATTGGAGGGCAAAATTCAGAATAATAAAGCTGAAGCTACAGAGTTAATGTATAAATTGGCCGAATCCAAAGGAATAACAAAACCAGAAAATTGATGATGAGGAATAAAATTAGTGTTCTTGCTTTACTGTTAAGCATGATGAGTGCCGGGGTATGGGCTCAAACCCAGGAAGCAGGGCAACCCGCCGCTGCCGATTCTAACAAACAAAGAAATGAGGCTGATCAGAAAATCTATCAGATGGCTTTGCGGTACAACGATCCTTCGATTGCCAAATCCAGGCTTTACGACCTGATCGAAAGAAACCCGGAAAACCCCCGTTACAGGGAGCTATTGGCGAATATATATTTCGAGATGGAGCAATACAGCTCGGCCGCTTTGGTCGCTTTGGATTTGTTGCAGATTAACGACAAGAGCATTCCCGCCTTGGAGATCGCCGCGTATTCCCTGGAGCAACTGGGAGCGCTGGATAGGGCATTGCCGCATTTTGAGTCTTTGCACCTGTTGTCAGGCGATCTTTTCAGCCTGTACAAGACCTCTTATCTGCAGTATTCGCTGAAAAAGTACGACGAAGCCTTGAATTCCACCAATATGCTGATCAAAAATAAGAAAGCGGCGGAAGAGATGCTGGCTTTTCCCAAAAAGGATAATACCAGCCAGGAGGTAAGTATGCAGGTCGCCGCCCTTAACTTAAAAGGCTTGATCTACAAGGAACAGGGGAATACCGCTGAAGCCAGAGCGGCTTTTGACGAAGCCTTGAAGGCTGTCCCGGATTTTGAGTTGGCGAAGGAGAATTTGGCGGCTCTGTAAAGGTTGTGCTAAGCGGCCGGGCCATAAAAGGTGCTTGATAATAACTTATCAGGCACCTTTTTTTGTGTATGGGATAAGCATTGACTAACATTTGTTAGTTTGTCTTTTTTTAGGGTAAGATCACCAAGAAATATTGGCAGAGGAATGCGAGCGGGTAATTACATCATTTCCCAAACTAAATACGCCGGATCTGCAGGGCCGGGCCTTAAAATTTAAATTCAAGTTCCGGATCAGATAGCGCTGAATTGCAACCTCCGAGACGCATCAAATAATGCCTGACTTCAAATAGAAAAGCCTCTTGAGAAATGATCTCAAGAGGCTTTTTAACATACAGATAACGCTCACGGCGCTTATATCAATAACCAGTATTCTGGGTTAATGAGCCCCCACTTCTATCGATCTGCTCTTGAGGAATCGGGAAGTATTTGTTTTTTTCTTCAAAAGAAATGCCTTGGTTTAGATCCAAAAACTCGCCTTCAAATTGGGAATAGCTCTCTAAGACCGACTTGGCATTGTCCCATCGGACCAGATCGAAGAACCGGTGGCCTTCCAGTGCTAATTCCAGCCTCCGTTCAAACTGAATAGCCCTCATGGCATACTCCTTATCAGGGAAAGAAGGGTAAGGCTGCACACTGTAAGCTGCTACCGGGGCTCCGTCTACCACTTTGTGGGGGATTTTGCCGGCTCTGATCCGTACATCATTCACCCGATCAAGCGCATAATTCAGATCTGAATCCAACGCCGCTTCAGCAGCCATCAGGTAAACATCGGCTAACCGGATAATATTGACGTTGAGAGCGGTAACATTAAGTGCTCCGCTGGCCGTATTGCCAGGAAAATCCGCTTGATCGATCATGGTTTTATAAGTTACAAAGGGCCCTGCGGAAGCAGCATCCCTTATCCAGGGATCACCCGGGAAAATCCCCCAATCATGGTAAGGTACCCCTCTTCGGCCTACGGTATAATCCAATCTAGGGTCCACAGACAAAGATCGATCCAGTTCATAATTGTTTTTGGCACTGGTTGACAGACCAAAGTCAGAGAGGTACGGATCATTGCGGTAACCGTAGTCCAGCATGGGAAGGCCATTCGAAGTTACCCTAAAGGCATTGACCAGATCAAAACTAGGCTGGTAAAACCCACAACAATTCACCGGTGCACTGCCGTATAAGCCGGAAAGCATATCACCCACATTCGCATTATCACCGGAGCCGTTAGGATTGATGATATGCTGCGCGGTAAATATCGACTCCGGGCCATTTTGCGTATTGACATTAAAATTGTTAAGGTAAGGGATATCCTTCAAGTCAGGCCGTGAAGCGATGACATCTTTGAACAGCGCAAGCGCCTCCGCATTCTTGCCCTGATATAAATACAACTTGCCGAGATAAGCTTTTGCTGCGATTTGGTCCACACGGCCGATTTCTCCCAGCGGTTTTGTCGGCGTAAGATTGTCCACAGCGAATTGGAAATCGGCCTCTATTTTAGGCAGCACATCCGTATTGTTTTCCACATTGGCTGCTTCCTCTGTCGATAAGGTCTCATCGATGTAGGGAATATTCTTAAACACGCGCCATAAGAAGAAATAGTAATGTCCGCGGAGCATTTTCGCCTCTGCTTCGATTTCCTTGGCACGTTCTGCGGAAAACTTGTCGGCACCGGACTCTTGAAGCCTGTATAGCGCCCTAAGGGTTGTATTGCATCGGGTAATACCTTCATAGTAATTGTTCCACATACTGGACAAATGCTCATTGACCGGAATGGTCC
>CAZHZP010000228.1:0-4426 GCA_964537165.1 uncultured Roseivirgaceae bacterium
TGAACAATCCTTGGTAATCGGCGCCCACGGCGCAAGAAGTTTGACGGTGTTTTTGACTTAATCGGTTACTCTGAAAAGAGCCCTCTTATCCACTCGTCGCTCATTTCTATCCATTTGGCCGCATTTCCATGGCTTTCTTTGTTCCCCATGCCGTATCCATGTCCTCCTTTTTCGAAAAGATGGAGCTCCACCTTGGTACCCCGTTGATTCAAAGCCTTAGCATAACGGATGGAATTTTCCGCAGGTACTGACTTATCATCCCATGAATGGGCCAAAAAGGCAGGTGGCGTATGTTGGCTGACTTGTTTTTCATTGGAAAAAAATTCCTCCAATTCGGTGTCCAGCTTCTCCCCCAGCAGGTTCTTCCTCGAGCCCTGGTGGGTGATATCGGGATCCATGCTTATCACCGGGTAAATCAAGATGCTGAAATCAGGGAGGGAGGATAATTCCCCGGATCCCGCCGGATCCCCGTGGACGGAGACCGAAGAAGCCAGGTGTCCACCCGCCGAAAAGCCCAACACGCCTATCTTCTCGGGGTCGATATCCCAGTTGGCTGCATTTGCACGCAATCTCCTTATTCCTTCTTTGGCATCCTTTAAAGGGACTTCCCAACTGGTATCGACCAATTCCTCCTGAGGCAGCCGGTATTTCAGTACAGCCGCCACATAGCCTCGCTCGCTGTACCACTTTGCGACTTGGTGGCCCTCATGCTGGATAGCCAAAAGGCCGTAACCTCCCCCGGGACATATAAGAATAGCCATGTGATTGGCCTCGCTTTTATCAGGACGGTACACGATTAGTTCCGGCACCGCCACTTGCGTCACCCTTCCACCTTCACCTAATTGGTCTTTTTCAATCACTCTTTGTGTATGGGGGACGGCCCCTTCATACAGCGGTAGCGTCTGGACCTGAGCCGATAGGGAAAATGAGACGGTCATAGCTATAAAAAGCAACAGAGGTTTAAAAGTTTGCATGAATTTCGGATATGATTTCCTAAAGATCAGGGAAAAATTCATTCCTTTCTAAAAAAAGCGGGCATTTTTTACCAGCAATTAGGTATCTTATGAAATAAATCTATTTTTGTAAGATTCAAAAACTTATCCGAAACAGCATGATTTCAAGACGAGAATTTCTAGCGTCTACCGCGCTATCCACTGCCGGCTTGGCTATTAGTCCGCTTACCTCCGCAGCGAGTTACTCCCGCATTCCCGGAGCTAACCAAAAAACCAATATCGCCTGCATAGGTATAGGCAACCGTGGTCAGCAGATCATCGAGGATTTTGAGAGAACAGGTCTGGTCAATGTAGTGGCTTTATGTGATGTAGACATGGGGGCGCCCCACACGACCAAGATCATGGAAAAATATCCTAAAGCGAAGCGCTATCAGGACTTCAGACAAATGCTGGACAAATCGGGAAATGAATTCGATGCTGTGTCGATTGCCACTCCGGACTTTTCCCACTTTCCTATCACTATGGCCTGTATGCAGGCAGGGAAGCATGTGTATGTAGAAAAGCCCTTGTCCAGAACTTTCCAGGAGGCGGAGCTACTTATGCAAATGGCCCAAAAACACCCCAACTTGGCGACCCAGGTCGGTAACCAAGGGCACTCTGAAGCAAATTATTTCCAATTCAAAACCTGGGTGGAAGCCGGCATCATCAAAGATGTCACGGCTATCACAGCCCACATGAACAGCCCCAGAAGGTGGCATAAGCTCGATCCCAATATGAAGGCCTGGCCTGAGAAACAAGCCATTCCCTCCACGATGGATTGGGACACCTGGTTAACCACAGCTATGCCAAAGGAATATAATGAATTGTATCACAATGGCGAATGGCGTTGTTGGTATGATTTCGGTATGGGGGCTTTGGGAGACTGGGGAGCCCACCTGATTGACACCGCCCATGAATTTTTGGAGTTGGGCTTGCCCTATGAAGTCAATCCTACCTATCTGGAAGGCCATAATGATTTCTTCTTCCCGATGTCATCCACTTTGTTGTTCCGTTTTGGAAGCCGGAAAGGGATGCCTCCCGTGGACCTTACCTGGTATGATGGATTGAAAAACCTACCCCCTTTGCCCGAAGGATTCGGTACTTCCCAGGCTGCTGCCAATGTGCCTACTACCAATCAGGGACCAACGAGACAACCGACACTAAGCCCCGGCAGGATCGTTTATGGCAAGGACCTGACCTTTAAAGGCGGAAGTCACGGCAGTACACTTTCGATCATTCCAGAAGAAGTAGCGGCAGAAATGGCCTCCAAACTTCCTGAAGTACCGGAAAGCACTTCTAACCATTTTGCTAATTTTATCCTCGCCTGTCAGGGAAGAGAGAAGACCCGCAGCCCATTCGAGATCAACGGTATCTTAAGCCAAGTATTCTGCTTAGGCGTAATCGCCCAGCGCATGAACAAACCCTTATACTTCGATGCGGTGACCAAACAGATCACCAATGACAAGTTTGCCAATGTGATGCTGACGGGCGCCCCTCCACGCAAGGAGTGGGAGCAATATTACAAGGTTTAATTTTCCATAATTGTACACCAAAAAAGAGAGTGCCTGTGGAGACACTCTCTTTTTTTTATCACACTACCCGGAATGGATAGCCAAAGAACACTTGGAAAAGGGCCACTATCCAAGGGCTTCAGCATTATGTTTCTTCCTTCTTATTCATCCAGGAGGGGGCGGTGACAAACCATCCAATGGTTCCGACCAGCATCAAAGTCTTGTTCATTTCTAGGGTAATCACATCCGCAAAAACCAAAAAGGAAGGAACGATGGTAATGACCAAGCTTAGGATCGAGATAATGACGAAGAGATTTTTCATACCTTAACTTTTAGAAACGGTGGTGACCAGTTGGCCTTTTTTTACTTGGGAACTCCCTCTTATGCCGCCGTCTTGGAATATTTTGCTACAGACCATGTAGATGATTACGGCTATAAACCAGCCCGGCAAGCCGAGGAAGAAAATTTCCACGCCTACAGCCAGATTTAGGGTGAGACACAGGGCAAGCGTCACCAACCAAGTAATTCCTACCGACCAATTAAACGAGGTTGAGGTGAGTTCGGCGTAATTTCGCTTCAGTCCGAGTTTTTCAAGCACATATACATCGATAAAGATTACCGCCCCAACGGGCATTAAAACCAGTCCATATAAAGCCACAAAATCCAAAAGCCTCATTACCAAAGCCGGGAAGGTAGCCGCTACCGTAGTAAACAATCCGACACATAGGGTGGCTTTCCAGGTCTTCCATTTAGGATTGATGGACTGTATGGCCAGCCCTGCACGATAGAGCGTGGGATTTGCTGTGGTCAACCCCGCAATAAATACGCAGACCGCCCCCGCGATCCCGGCAGCTCCGTAAGCAATCGGGCCAGGAGAGAAACTGCCACTATTGGAAACATTCATCAAAAACAAAGAATAAAGGATGCCGGAAGCAATCCAGGCAATGTAATGACCCAAGAAAACCCCGGAGATAGAAGAAAATCCGTATTGCCACTTTTTGGCGTATCTTAAGAGAGAGAGATCGGCCATTCCGATATGCATGGCCATATTACAGAACCAGGCAAAAAACATGATATGCCAAAAGGTAAACTTGCTCTGGCCTTCCAAAGGCACCCCTGTCCAAATGGTGCTTTGGGCTACCTGCCAAAAATCGCTCATGGAAGTAACCCCCAATTGCGGCAATACGCCAACTGCAGCGGCGACAAAGATCATGATCATCCAGGGCGCGGCCACATTGGAAAATTTGCTGACCCGCTCAAATCCGAACATCGCAATCACCGTTGTTATCGCGCCTACCACAAAGACCGTCACTACCCAACCCAAACTATTTGGATAAATATCGGTCAGCTGCGGCATCGCAAGATCAAAGGGAATACCTACTGCCGTAGCGGATACAGCAATCATGGCACCGGCCAAAAAACAGAACAGTCCGGCATTCACCAGGTTGTATACCAAAGTGAATTTGGACCCGGCTATCTTTTCAAGTTGGTAATACAATGTCAGCCGCTCTTTTACAGCGATCTTTGCCGTCAAAAACGCCCAGCTCAACACGGCCAGTATGTTTCCTATCAGCAGACCGGTGACCAGATCGACTGCACTGGCGCCGTGTGCGACAAAGAGGGGTCCGATCACAAATTCGGTGCCCGCAGTGTGTTCTCCTGCGTAGGTGCCAATGAAGCTCTTCCATCCTTTCAGCTTGCTTGTGGGAATAGGTTCTCTTTCATATTCATTGACCTCATCCAGTTGGTCGCGCAGGTTCTTTTTTGTTGACATAATTTAAAGACAGTTGGAAGTCGGAAGACCGAAGACCGAAGATGTTGAATCCGAGCTTTTGTATTCCATTTTCCTGTGGTTATTTTAAATAGCCGCTGGCTTTAGCCAACGGAAAAATGGGTAATCATTGTGTAGCTTCAGCCACATTT
>CAZHZP010000229.1:0-2324 GCA_964537165.1 uncultured Roseivirgaceae bacterium
TCGATGCTAAGTCTTCAGTCGGAGTTTGTGGTCAATGTGAAAGACGCCATGGAAGATGCCGCCGACGAACATGAAGTGCGGCTGATCGTCAACGATGCCCAAAGGGAAGCGGTAAGACAGGTGCAACAGATTGAAAGTTTTATTTCTCAGGGCGTGGATGCCATTATTCTTAATCCTGCCGAAATGGAAGCCAGTTCGCCCGCCGTCCGCAAAGCCCAGGAGGCGGGTATCCCGATCATTAATGTAAATTCCGAAACAGCCGTTGAACCCGATGGTTTTGTGGGTTCAAGGGATGAGGAATCGGCTGAAATTGCTTTAGAACACATCGCTGGCTTATTGGGAGGCAAAGGCAATATCGTGGTAATGCACGGCTACATGGGCCAGGCGGCCCAACTAAAACGTGCGGCGGCTACCAAAACCGTTCTCTCTAAATATCCTGATATCACTATTCTTGCGGAGCAGACGGCGGAATGGGACAGGGCCAAGGCCATGAGCCTGATGGAAAACTGGATCCAGTCTCACGGAAGCAAGATCAATGCGGTCTTTGCCCAAAACGACGAAATGGGCATGGGTGCTTTGCAGGCTTTGGAGCAGGCAGGGCTTAAAGACAAGGTGGTGGTAGTCAGCATTGATGCCATAGCAGATGCATTACTGGCGGTGGAAGCCGGGCGTCTAGATGCTACCGTGTATCAGGATGCCAAAGCCCAGGGGAGGCAGGCGGTGCAGATGGCGGTCAATTTTATCAGTCATCCGGACGCCATTGCAGAGAAGAACGTCTTTATCCCTTTCCAGTTGGTGACGAAAGAGAATGTGGGGGAGTTTTTGGAGTAGAAGGATTTGGGGGGATGTCATTTCCACGCAGCGTGCATATTGCTGTGGTATGGGAGGATGACAATCTTGGTCAATAACTTTTACACCCCTGTTTTTTTCCTCTTCTAAAAAGCCTACATTTGTAACCATGTGCAACCTTGTGCAACATGGTTATTGTTTATGAAGGAATATTATAGTATATCGGAAGTATCTGATCTTCTCTCTGTCAGCAAAGAAACTTTGCGTAGGTGGGACCGTAATGGAAAACTTACCGCGGTCAGGGAACCTATGAGTAATTATAGGGTCTATAGGAAAGAGCAGTTGAAGATTTTCGATGAATTGGATTTTTTGTTCAAGAAGGATGATGCGTCCAACGAAGTTATCCCTCGTAGAGATTTTACTGCGATAGAACTGTTCGCCGGAGCCGGGGGCCTGGCCGTCGGGATGGAGAAGGCGGGGATAAAGTGTGTTGCACTAAATGAAATAGACCGGTGGGCGGCCGAAACGCTTAGAAGAAACCGTCCGAACTGGAATGTCATTGAAGATGATGTCAGGAATGTTAGTTTTAAAGAATATAAAGGAAAAGTAGACATTGTTACCGGGGGATTTCCCTGTCAGGCCTTCAGTTATGCGGGCAAAAAGCTAGGACTAAATGATGCAAGGGGTACATTGTTTTATGAGTTTGCCCGGGTAGTACAAGAGACTATGCCGCCGGTCTGTATCGGCGAAAACGTCCGGGGTCTTCTGAACCACGACGGAGGAAGAACCATAGAAGGGATGGTGTCCATCTTAGATGAAATAGGTTATCATGTGCTTCCTCCCCGCCTGTTGAAAGCTATTTTTTATAAGGTTCCGCAGAAACGGGAGCGGGTATTGATTGTGGGGATAAGGAAGGATCTCGATCCCGGGCTTTTCACCTTTCCGGTACCCTATAAGAAAATATATACCCTGAGAGATGCGCTCAAAAAAGGAGAACTGTTCGATCGGGATGTCCCGGAATCCCCCGGACAATCGTATCCTCCAAGTAAAGCTCAGGTTTTGGATCAGGTACCTCCTGGAGGATATTGGCGGGATTTGCCTTTGGATGTTCAGATGGAATTCATGGGCAAAAGCTTTTATCTAGGGGGAGGGAAGACAGGAATGGCAAGAAGAATGAGCTGGGAAGAGCCAAGCTTGACGCTTACCTGTAGTCCCGCACAAAAGCAGACGGAAAGATGCCATCCTGAAGAAACGCGGCCATTTACGGTCAGGGAATATGCAAGGATTCAGACTTTTCCCGATGACTGGGCATTTGCGGGTTCCGTTTCCCAGCAATATAAGCAGATCGGAAACGCAGTGCCGGTAAATCTAGGCAGAGAAGTGGGGTATTCGATTGTCAGGTTTTTAAACAATATCAGCGATAAGGTTTAATGTTTATATTTAAGCTTAATTTCTTCGGTGAGCGCTACTATTACTTCCTCGAGTTTTGCACGACCATCAACCTCTAAAGCCACTTCTCCCACTGCGTCTATTAA
>CAZHZP010000229.1:2424-4425 GCA_964537165.1 uncultured Roseivirgaceae bacterium
GATTCCCATACTATATAGAATCCTCGTGATCC
Source organism: uncultured Roseivirgaceae bacterium (assembly GCA_964537165.1). Lineage (GTDB taxonomy): Bacteria > Bacteroidota > Bacteroidia > Cytophagales > Cyclobacteriaceae > DATGMS01. Next base: position 2,457 of record CAZHZP010000229.1, read on the forward strand.
GTAATAACAGTTTTCAGAACCTTTCTAACGCATACCCCCAGCTCTTTTTTTATTTCAAAATCCCAAAACCTCAACACTTTCCAGCCCTTTGACAGATAATATTGGTTGATTTCCCGATCCCGCTGCATATTGCGCTCGATTTTGGGGATCCAAAAGGCGCGGTTGGATTGGATTTGTTTCTTGCGGGTTTCCCAATCGTGTCCATGCCAGAAGGAGCCGTCAATAAAAACCACCAGTTTGTATTTGATAAAGGCGATGTCCGGTTTTCCGGGCAGTCTCCTCCGGTTGCTCCGATAGCGCAGGCCTGAATGCCATAAGGCTTTTTTGAGCAGCTGCTCCGGCTTGGTATTGCTGCTTTTTATTTTGGACATGTTAAAGGACCGCGTCTTCGTCGTATAGAAGCCGTTTTCCTCACAGAATTTAGGTACTTTTATTTTTGGTTCAGAATATTTTTTCAAACCTTTTAAACAAATGGGTGACTGATGGAAACAAAATTTGATCCCAGAAGGTTTTTGAATGGCCTGAATGGAAGGGGGATCAACTCCTTGATTAACGATTTAGCTCCCAATGCTTCAACACCGAAAAATCATACATGTGGATATGGATGCGTTTTATGCCTCCGTGGAGCAGATGGATAATCCGGAGCTACGGGGCAAGCCTGTGGCAGTGGGGGGGAACAGAGAAAGGGGTGTAGTGGCCGCCGCCAGCTATGAAGCCCGGAAATATGGAGTGAAATCAGCGATGCCCTCCAAGCTTGCATCGATCAAGTGCCCCCAACTGATCTTTGTCAAGCCGAGGTTTGAGCGTTATAAAGAGCTTTCTCTACAAATCAGGGAGGTTTTTTATGAATACACCGATTTGGTGGAGCCACTGTCATTGGACGAGGCTTTTTTAGACGTGACGGTCAACAAGGTTAACAACCCTTCTGCTACATTGATTGCTAGAGAGATCAGGGCAAGGATTAAATCGGCAACGGGCTTAAATGCCTCCGCCGGCATTTCCTACAATAAGTTTCTCGCCAAAGTGGCCTCCGATCTTAACAAACCCAATGGGCAAGCGGTCATTACCCCGGCACAGGCAGAGGCTTTTTTGGAGAAGTTGCCCATAGAAAAATTTTATGGTGTGGGAAAAGTAACCGCAGAGAAAATGAAGAAGTTCGGGATCCACAACGGCTGGGATCTCAAACAATACTCCCTGAATTTCTTGGTACAGCGCTTCGGGAAATCCGGCGCACACTATTATGATATTGTGAGGGGGATTCATCTGAGCGAAGTTCATCCTCACCGGGACAGGAAATCATTGAGCGTGGAAACCACCTTCGAAAGGGATATTTTTGAACCCGAAGAGTTGGCTGCTGCCATGGAAAGGGTACTTGATGAGCTTTTTAGAAGGTTAAGCAAAAGTGGTATCGAAGGCAGAACGTTGACCCTCAAACTAAAATACCGGGATTTTACCCTTCAAACCAGGAGCAAAAGTCTGGAACAGTACCTCAGCCGGAAGGAAATTATTAAAATGGCCAAAGAACTGCTGGAGCAGGAAGCCCTCAAAATGCCTATTCGCCTGATGGGCTTAGGCGTGTCCAACTTTGACAAAGGTAAGGCGATGTATGGAAAGCAGCTGTGGATCGAATTCTGAATGGGGATGAAGGTAATAAGCCCGGACCAAATTTAGCCTTCCAGCCTTTCGTTCTTCATTTTTCGCACAAGCAGTTTCCAGAAGTTCTCGCTTCTTTCGTGGACGGGAAAACTGTCGCCAAGCAAAAAACCGTAAGGCTGTAGAGCCGGAATACGATCAAAGGTGATTTTCAGGATTCCGGTAAGGGGAATGAACAAAACCATACCTGACACGCCCCAGATGGCGCCGCCGATTAAAATGGCCAAGATAACCGCTAGCGCATTGACATTGACTTTGGCGCCCACGACCAAGGGCGTGATGATATTGTTTTCCAGCAACTGAATGCCCCACAAAA
>CAZHZP010000230.1:0-4400 GCA_964537165.1 uncultured Roseivirgaceae bacterium
TTGAAAAACTTACCAAAGCGAACCTTAGATTTGTAGTTTCTGTCGCAAAACAATATCAAAACCAAGGACTTTCTTTGGGCGATCTGATCAATGAAGGGAATCTCGGCTTGATCAAAGCCGCACAAAGATTTGACGAAACCAGGGGGTTTAAGTTCATCTCTTATGCGGTGTGGTGGATCAGGCAATCTATATTGCAGGCTCTGGCCGAACAGTCCAGAATTGTACGGCTGCCCCTAAACCGGGTGGGCTCACTTAATAAAATCAGCAAGACTTTCTCCGAACTCGAACAGAAATTTGAGCGGGAGCCTTCTCCTGAGGAGCTTGCGGAGGTTTTGGAAGTGACCGCCGGAGAGGTAGTCGATACCATGAAGATTTCCGGTAGACACGTATCCATGGATGCGCCATTCGTGCAAGGGGAAGAAAACAGCCTTTTGGACGTATTGGAAAATGACGGCGAGGTGAAACCGGACGACGGTCTGATGAACGACTCTTTAAGAAAAGAGGTCCAAAGGGCACTTTCCACGCTTACCCAAAGAGAAGCCGATGTCATCACCTTGTATTTTGGGCTTAACGGCGAACATGCCATGACGCTTGAAGAGATAGGAGAGAAATTTAACCTGACCAGAGAAAGGGTAAGGCAGATCAAGGAGAAAGCGATCCGAAGACTCCGGCACACTTCCAGAAGCAAGACGCTTAAGCCATATTTGGGTTAAGTTTTTCTTTCCATATCAACGATAAAAAAGAGGGTTTATACCCTTTTTTTTATACCGTTACACCTCGTGGGATCGGCTGAGATCCATTAATTAAGTTATCATGGTGGGTGAGTTTGACTGATTTTTAAGGAATTTTAAGAATGGGTTCCTTTGTTAAGAGGTTTTAAATTTTAAAATTTGCCCACCCAAAAATTTCATGTGCAATGAGTAAGGAGATTGAAAAGGTTAAGGTTTTGATTGTTGGTTCTGGGCCGGCAGGTTACACTGCCGCTATTTATGCGGCCCGGGCAGGCCTAGACCCCGTTTTGTATACCGGCGGGCAGCCTGGCGGTCAGCTTACCATTACCAATGATGTCGAAAACTATCCTGGATATCCTGATGGGGTGATGGGGCCCCAAATGATGGAGGATTTCAAGAAGCAGGCCGAGAGATTCGGGACGGTGATCAACTACGGTTTGGTGACGCATGTTGATTTCAGCAGCAGACCGTATAAAGTCACGATAGACGACCAACGTGAAGTTCTTTCGGATACTTTGATCATCGCTACCGGTGCGTCCGCCAAATGGCTTGGATTAGAGAGCGAAACAAGACTTAATGGGCAGGGTGTCTCTGCCTGTGCAGTGTGCGACGGCTTTTTCTTCAGAGGACAGGAGGTTGCTGTCGTAGGAGGAGGGGATACGGCTTGTGAAGAGGCCTCTTATCTTTCTAAGATCTGCAGCAAAGTCTACATGATCGTGAGAAGGGATGAGCTGAGAGCGTCGCAGATCATGCAGCAGCGGGTGATGAACAACCCCAAAATCGAGATTTTGTGGAACACGGAGACCCTGGAAGTTTTTGGAGAGTCTGAAGTTACCGGAGTGAAAGTCCTGAACAACCGCAGCCAGGAAATAAAGGAGTTAAATGTGGGGGGCTTCTTCGTGGCCATTGGCCATCAACCCAACACGGAGATTTTCAGAGGCCATCTTGATATGGATGAAAACGGCTATATCAACACACTTCCTGGAAGTACTAGAACCAATATTGAAGGCGTCTTTGCCTGTGGGGACGCCCAAGACCATATTTACCGCCAGGCGGTGACGGCAGCAGGGACTGGTTGTATGGCGGCTTTGGATGCCGAGAGGTATCTGGCTGAAATAGAATCATTTTAATATCGGCTGATGGGTTCAAAACTCCTGGGGTGGCTTGTCCTGTTTAGTTTGTGCGTGGGCATAATTCCTGCCCATGCACAAAACAAAAACAAGACTGCTCAAGAACCTGCTCCGGTTTTGCAGGAGGCGCCGGATAAAAGGAACATTTCCACCTTCGATGTGCAGCAATACCTCATTGATCTGAGGAAGGGTACCGATTCCTTGATTTTTAAAGATAAAGTAGATCTTACCAAGCGTTTATCCCCTGTCAACGAAGACACGCTCTCTCTGATATGGGCACCCACCAACCAGTTAGTAGAAATCGCTGAGCAAGTGCTGATCAACAGTATCTGGGTGACTGCTTTTGAATACTACGCCTCTTGGGACAGCAAAAAGATCAATATATATGATTTTGACCCCAAAGATTTTAAAGACACGGTCCATGTTAAACTTTATGACCCTTTTTTTGGGTCAAACTGGAGCGCTCCTTTGAAGGATACCAAAATCAATTCCGAGTTTGGCTTTCGGAGGTATCGCTGGCACCATGGCACAGACCTGAAGTTAACGACAGGAGATCCTGTTTATAATGTTTTTGATGGCATTGTCAGGATGAAGTCTTATGACCGTAACGGGTATGGGTATTATGTGCTGGTGCGCCACCGCAATGGACTGGAGACACTTTATGGCCATTTGTCCAAAATTTCAGTGGAAATAGGGCAAGAAGTTCGGGCTGGAGAAGAGCTTGGATTGGGCGGTAGTACCGGCAGAAGTACGGGACCTCATCTTCATTTCGAAATCAGGTACCAAGGATTATCCATTAATCCGACCGAGATCTTTGATTTTACCTATGGAAGGTTGAAAGGTGATATATATACCATTACTTCAGCTAGTTTTGACCATGTTATAGAGGCGCAGGAAGCGGTTTATCACAGGGTCAGGAGTGGAGAAAATCTCGGCGTGATTGCCCGCCGATACGGTGTATCCATTAATCAGATTACCCGGTTGAACGGCATCTCCACCCGTTCTATTCTGAGGGTGGGGCAGCGGCTGAGAATACGGTAGGAGCATGTCAGCATCTTTATCTTTGCATGCAGCATAAAACAAAAAAACAATTAGCAATGAAACTCGACATACTCGCTATTGCGTCACATCCTGATGATGTTGAACTTTCCTGCTCCGGAACCCTGGCCGCTCATGTGGCGAAGGGCTATAAGGTAGGCATAGTGGATCTTACCCGCGGCGAAATGGGCACAAGAGGAACACCTGATACCCGATTGAAGGAAGCAGAGGAAGCAGCAAAGGTACTGAAGCTCGCGGCCAGAGAAAACTTGGGCTTCGAGGATGTTTATTTTCAGGATGACAAAGCCCACCATTTGGAGATTGTCAAGATGATCAGGAAATATCAGCCTGAGATCATTTTAGCGAACGCCATCAGAGACCGGCATCCAGATCATGGAAAAGGGGCCTCCGTGGTGTCTAAGGCCTGCTTCATTAGCGGTTTAAGAAGGGAGGAGACCGTTCTGGATGGTGAAATACAAGCCCCATGGCGTCCCAAAGCGGTATACCATTATATCCAAAATGATTACATACAGCCGGATTTCGTCTTCGATATCTCCGATTTTTGGGATATCAAACTAGCCAGCATTAAAGCCTTTAGATCCCAGTTTTACGACCCGGGAAGTTCAGAACCCGAAAGCTTTATTTCTAAGCCCGGATTTCTGGAGTTCATCGAAGCCCGGGGCCGGGAATTTGGCCACCGCATCCAGGTGAAATACGGTGAGGGCTTTACCGTAGAGAGAATGGTAGGGGTGGAAGATCTGTTTCATCTACGATAAGCCAACAGCATGGCTGGCATTTTAGGGTGCCAGTATTTTTTTGGACCATTGGCCTGTTGTTTCTTTTTCGAACACGATCCTGTCATGGAGTCTGCTGGTCCGTCCTTGCCAAAATTCGAAATAGTAGGGTGTAAGCCTAAATCCACCCCAATGGGGAGGGCGTCTTAGGTTTTCAGTTTGGAACTTTACCGCCATCTCCTTTTCCCTGCTTTCCAAAAAAGACCGGTTGGGTATGGCCTGGCTCTGGGGTGAAGCCCAGGCTCCAATCTGGCTGCCGATAGGTCGGGAGTGGAAGTATTTATCGGATTCTGCTTCCGATACTTTTTCTATCTCTCCCTCTATTCTAATCTGTCTTTCCAATTCCGGCCAAAAGAAATTGAGTGCGGCAAAAGGCCGTTCCTGTAGTTCCTTTCCTTTTTTGCTTTCGTAATTGGTGTAAAAAATAAAGCCATGGTCGAAACCTTTTAATAGGACGATCCGCGAAGAGGGCCGGTGTTGGGAGTTGATGGTCGCAAGATTCATTGCGTTAGGTTCGTTCACTTCGGCTTTTATGGCCTCTTCAAGCCAGCGGTTGAATTGTGCTAAGGGTGAATCCGCTACCTCATCCAGTTCCAGGGACGTCAGGGTATAATCTTTCCGTATATTGGCAATGTCCATTTTCATCTCAATTTTTTTAAAATTAATATTGTTATTGCATTTAAAAAATATTTTGTTTTATCTTGATG
>CAZHZP010000231.1:0-2853 GCA_964537165.1 uncultured Roseivirgaceae bacterium
TACTTGATGGATATGGAAACGGAAGCGGTGTTGCCGCTGGGGAGATTTGTACAACCGGATGTTTTCAAAGATGACTGGCGTTGCGATATCCATTGCCGGTGGAGCCCGTCCGGAAAGTTGATTGGCTTCAACTCCACCCATACGGGCAGTCGTCAAGCATATATCTTCAAACTGGACTATCGAGATTAGTCTATTGAGAAAATTTCAGGAAGGGTTTAAGCTATCAACAGCATCAAGATCAGATAGGATAAACCCCTCTTTATCATTGTCCTGCCCCGATTTTGGTTACTTTTTCATTAACAATGGATCTTATTTCTTAATGGCAATGACGATCACTCCTTCTTTGCCTTCCTCTCCATGTTTTTCTATTGCACGAAATTCCAAGTATAGATTTTCCACTCTGTTACGATCTATTCGTAAATATACGAATGATTCGTAAACAAGCAAGTGTCCTGGTCCCGCAGGGGCAAAAAAAAAAGCTGTCAGAAAAGCACCGACAGCCTGGAGCGGGTAGCCGGTCTCGAACCGGTGGCCTTCAGCTTGGGAAGCTGACGCTCTACCAACTGAGCTATACCCGCTTTAACAAACATAAATATAAGGGAAGTGGGATTACTTTTGCAAAAAACAGAAAAAAATAATCGGTATTTACCGCCAATGGACTTGACATTGGTATCAAAAAGCTGATAAAGATATACGGATCTGAAATAGTTTCGTCGGGGCTTGGTACATGAAAAGATCATTCCTATATTAACTAATATTTTAATTATCCAACGGTTTTTTCCAGATGCACACAACTTATATCAAGCAGGGCTACCTGCTTTTGGTACTGATCCTGTCAATTATGGCCTGTAATACCCCTCGGGAAAAGCAGGAAATAGGGATCAATAAAGAATTCCTTTCATTTCCCACCCCTGAATTGATGCCCGTGAATTCACAGGTGCAGATGATTGAATCCGACTCCGGCAACTATTTGTTGTCATATAACTATTTTAATAAAACTTACCAGTTTCTCGAATTCCCCAGTGGAATTCTGCGCTATGAGATCCCTTTACAGTTTGAAGGACCCAACAGCGTCCGGGGATTTGCGGGGGGAACAGTTGCCTCGCTGGATTCGTTTTGGCTCCTCACCCAACCTCCTGCTATATCCCTCATGGATTTTGGGGGCGAGGTTTTCTTAAAGAAGAAAATAGAGAACAGTTTGCTTTCCATTGCTTTTATAGATACCGCTCAGGATAAACCACTGTTCCAGTACGGAAGCAAGATATTTGGTGCCCAGCCTTTGTTTATGGGCCACCATGACATCAGCAAAACCGATATCAAAAAGCACCAGTTACTATACAGTTATGATTTTATAAAGGACACGGTGCAGTGGTATGATGTGTTTTATCCCGACGACTTCTGGGACCAGGGAAAAAAAATCTCCGGCTTTTCCTGGGCGCAAAGGGAAGAAAAAATATATATGGCTCCGTTTCACGATCATGAGGTTCAGGTATTTGATATGTGCAGCGGTAAGGTGGTTGAAAAAAAGCAGGTAAAATCCGACCAGGTCAACCAATTCCATTTCTTAAACGAAATTCCGGGTAGCCGTACCGAAGGTTTGTTGAGCAGGATTGCCTATGACAGGTACGGGCCGCTGATCTATGACAAGTATCGGGATGTTTTTTATCGGATATTCCTGCCCGCTGTGAAATTGGAAAAGGACTATTCAGACGAAGAGCTCAACACATTGAACTATAACCGACCTTTTGCGGGTGTCACTGTTCTGGATAAGGACTTGAATATCCTGACGGAATATATGTTCGATGAACATGAAGTAGTAACTGAATACAATTTTTTTGTAGGAGAAAAAGGTTTATACCTTTCCATGAACAATCTGCTTCATCCGGATTATAACGAGGATGAATTCAGGTATCTGGTTTTTGATTTTTGAGTGGCGATTGAAACCCTTGGAGGGTTATCCCGAATCCAGGCTTGCTGCTTGCAGTATGTCACAAAGTTTAGAAGTAAATTGTGCATTAATCAGAAACTTCAGCACTCTTTGCATATGATTTGGTCTTCATTAACTTAATGTTTTTATCTTTAACCATGAAGAAGTTAAGAATAATTAAGGTCTGAATGCTTTTATTCAAATCCCGGACGTAGGCTCCACCCTGAAAGGGTGCAACATCAATAACCCCGGGCATCGCCCGGGGAATAGGAAGCGAATGCCTATCGGGATTTTGGCGTGTGTTTTTGCCGGGAACCGGGCAAAAACCATTACAAAATCGAACGGAGATGGGGTAGAAGACCCTCCCGCCAGACGGTCGGGATGGAAGAAGGCGGTGAAAAAACATGTATTTATTTTTTGCTTTTTAAAATTAAGGTTTTAGTTTTAAGAGGGAAATAGAAATAGCCTATGCTCCTCTACAAGACGTTGATTATCTGCCTTTGCCTCCCCCTGATTTTATCGTGCGGTAATCGGACCGGAACGGACCATCCGCTCAAGGACATGGAATTCGCGCTGGTGGACTCCATCACTTTTGATGAGCTGCAGACCTTACGGATCCTGGATTATGACGAAAGGTTAGGCATGTATCTGATGGTCAACCGGGGCCTTGAGGGAAAGTATTTCCTAATGGACAAGGAGGGAAACCGAATTGCAGAAAATATTTTAAGTGAAGGACCTGATGCCTTCGGGATGGTGCTGCACCGGGCAGGTTTTGTAGGAGATGAAATCCTTTTCATCAGTGACCAACAGGCATTTGTCTACGATCTGAATCTAAAGCAATTGGGAAAGTTTCCCTTTGAACAGGATGCAAAGGTAAGGCTGATCCATTGGACGTTAGACTATCTGAGTACTTTTGAACAAGATGG
>CAZHZP010000231.1:2953-4393 GCA_964537165.1 uncultured Roseivirgaceae bacterium
GTACCCCTTTCGGAAGCCACCATTGAAGGAATTAAGGAAACAGAACTTAACAACAGGAAATTCGGGGGTAATTTTTTCAATATGATGGGCCAGGGGGATGAATTTATACTGGCCTATAAAACCGGATCTGATCCCGAGCTGGATCAGAAAAGACAGGATCCAGGAGCAAAGGAGGAAGCTAGCACGAAAACATATTACTACCCTTTCAAAGACAACAAACTTATTGGTAATGCTATCTTATGGGATAAACCCGGTGATTTGATACTGGGAGTTGGTCCCAACCGGTACCTCCAGTATGCCGATCAGGCGGACATCCATAACTATGAAAAGGAGTACCAGTGTTATTACATATATGAAATCCGGGAGAAGGATTAATCCGACATGGAGAGGACCAACAATTTATACCATTCTCCGGATTTGGTATCAGCAATCCTTCTGTTATTGGCTTGGTGCGTAGGAAGGTTTTGATCTGAAGCACGGAGAGTTCCAGAGGAACATCAACGATTCACACGATTGATTCTGAAGATTATTTAAGACCTAAAAATGAGACAAAGTCACTTTAATGATCGCTTATTTTAACTAAAACAACTTATAATCCCACAACATATTTCACGATCAATAGCAAATCTCACAAAACAGAAACTAGTATTATCATTACTAATATTTCCATTGATATTAGGATGCGCTGACAATAATAGTTCAGATCAAGAAAACAATGTGATAGAAATTGATCTCAACGAGTCAGAAGCTGGCCTGTTTTCTGATATATTTGAGAATCCACAATATATTTTATTAAACTTTACCGACGATAAGCCTCTAATAAATCCATACAATATTACCTTTAAGGATGGATTGATATTTATCCGAGACAATAGAGTTAACAATTTATTTATTTTTGAAGAAAGCGGGAATATTAAAATTATAATTGAATCAAAAGGAAGAGGGCCTGGAGAGTTCTTTCAAATAGACGATTTTCAGGTGACGAACAATAGAATTTACATTCAGGATACATATTTACGTAAACAACTTGCATTCAATAGAGAGGGACAGTTTATTGAAGAAATGCCTAATCGATACAACAACACAAATTTTTATATTGGAGGCGAATATTCATTGTATTTCCTATCATATCAAACTGACTATGATAATTTTAATTTTATACGGAAAAATAACTTCAACGGAAAAGAAGATCGATTTCATAAAATTCCGAATTTGTTAGAAAACATGATCAGATCGGACAATTTAATGGGAATTAAAGAACATCCATTTCAAGACATCCTCTATTTTTCCTTACCACATTCCACACAGGTTATATTTATCGATAAAACAACGGGATTGCTAGATGAGATTTACAATTTCGATTTCGGAAAACATAGTTTTAGCGATTCTAAAAGGAAATCCGAAAGAACTGAAGTAGCAAGGTCGATAAGGGAGAACAAT
>CAZHZP010000232.1:0-4386 GCA_964537165.1 uncultured Roseivirgaceae bacterium
GTGCCTTCAAACACATGGCTGGAAGGAATCATAATGTCCCCTTTTTTACCTTCAAGAATCCCCGCCTTTCCCATAATAGATGCCGACACCACATCCAAAGCGATAGTTTCTCCCTCCCGCTCATAAGGCTTTAGCAACTCGTCAAAACATTCGTAAGCCTGTTCTCCAAATGCGTAATCCATGACTACAATGAGCGGACGTTTTTTTTGTTCTTTGGGAAGTGAGACACCAGGGACGATGGTATCTCCAGACATTTTGGCCGTGTCGATAACCTGGGCACCGATATTTGTACCTGAAAGATCGGGCAGATCAATAAATCCGTTTTTAAGGGCAAAGGCACTTATCTCTTTAGCCTTGTTGTTCTTGGCATTGATGCTGATGTCCATCGCCACCTTCTCTATTTCCTCATAAGTGTCAAGGCCCAAGGCCTGATGGGCATAAATGGTATTGATGACACTGTGTAGGTTCGCACTGATGATGTGGATAGGACGGCCGAGCAAACCCTCATCAAACAAAACCGATTTAATTCTATTCGCCCACAACTCTCCGTACACATGGTGGCCTACCCGCTCCCTCAAGGTCGCCGAGAAAGAGATTTCCCTGTCCATGTCATGGAGCTTTTCATCTATAGCCAATTTCCCCAAATGATAGATGATGGCAAATAAGCTGTTGCTGTTGGAAGAGGCATCGAATTTCTCCACCATATTATTGGTCTCTTCGAAAGTCCTCCCCGTGATATGGCTCAGGTAGGAACAGGCGGCTTGCTTATCGAACTCCTCCCCTTTCTCTTCCTTCTTCACGATCCTGGTAAGCATCTGCCAATTGAGGTTCTCCATCCCTTTGTGGTCAATGCTGTTGACCCTGATTTTTTCGGACTCGATATACAAAAAAGTAAGGTGGGTAAGGATATCGTAAATGTCGCTCCTGCCCCGGGTCATCTCCACGTACATCTGGTCCTCATCGACTCGATAGCAGTTCCTCTTTCTTTTGGCAGGCACGATGGGCGTAAAGGCGGAATGTTCATAACCTTCCCTGCTGATCAGCCTCACATAACGGCATTCCTCTATGCCTCGGGGTAGCCGCTCCATCACATACAAAAGCCCGTCGAGTTCTATCTTTTCGGGGTCCGTGACCAATCCGTAAATTTCAGGACTTAATACCAAAAGGGAATTGACCAAGGATTCACCCGAAACGCCCATAGGCTTGTACGTCCCCCGGTTAAAAAGATGCCTCATGCCAATATATACCCGTTCAATGGCAGATCGGGACTCCTGCGCTCTTGTTCTTTTCATAGTATAATAGATATAAGATAGTAGACGCTAGATCATGAGAGAGCAAAGACCTGCTTCGGTCCCCGGTCATCGGGCTCCAGTCCCCGATTCAGTCCCTCAACTTCTTGGCAAATATCTTTTTGAACTTCTCTACTTTTGGCCTGACTACCATCTGGCAATACGGCTGCGACCCGTTTAGTTTGAAATAGTTTGTATGGTAATCTCCCGCTCCGTAAAAATTGCTGAATGGGGTAATCTCCGTAACGATGGGATCGTCGAAGGCACCACTGTCGTCAATTGACTTTTTGAGGTGTTCTGCCAATTCTCTCTGTTCCTCATTGTGGTAAAAAATAGCCGAACGATACTGAGGCCCGATATCCCCGCCTTGCCGGTTTAAAGTGGTAGGATCGTGGGTGGACCAGAATATCTCCAATAGCTCCGCGAAAGTAATGACCTTGGGATCATAGAAAAATTGTATGCACTCTGCATGCCCCGTGGTACCCCCGCATACATCTTCATAGGATGGCGCTATCACATGGCCGCCACTAAAACCGGACTGCACCTTTTCTACTCCTTTCAAATCCTGATAAATGGCTTCCGTACACCAGTAGCATCCGGAGGCCAATGTGGCTACTTCATATCCTGTAGGCACTTCTATCGTGGTGGTGGGTAATTGGCTCATATAATTTCTATTTTTGAAATGAAAAAACGAGAGGTAAACTTAAACTTTTCCCCTACAATGCCCAAAACAACACCATCTAAAAGGTTTTAGTTTTGGCAACAACCATAATTCTCACCTGCCCCTCAGGCATACGGTCCTTTGGAATTTCTTTATCATCCTGGGTAACAGCTATTTTCCCCTCCCGATATAGCTCCATCATGGTGTCCTCTACATCCTCGGTGAAATATTCCCAACTCGTAGGATAAACCCATTTAACCACATCAGATGGGGAAAAACCCGCTCCTCTGGATAACCTCCCCATCTCCATGATCGCTTGCTCTAGTATTGATTCTACCATGTCTAAAATAATCTGGTCTGCCCAGTGGGCATAAAGGCCGCTAAGTTATACGCTGGCATCTTTCTTCCCTTCATGTGTTTGGCCACCGCCACCCTGAACACCTGTTGGATCATATCGGCAATCGGCCCTTCCCCTTTGATTCTTCTACCCCACTCCGTATCATTTACTTTTCCTCCATGGAGTTGCTCGATTTGGTGCAATACCTTCTCCGCCCGTTCAGGAAAATGAAGATAAAGCCAGTCCCTGAAGATTTCCTTGATGGATCCATTCAACCTGACCACCGTGTAGCCCGCCCTCAAAGCACCCGCACCGGCCGCCAGTTCGATGATCTTGGCTATATCCTGGGAATTTAATCCCGGAATAATCGGCGCCACCATGACACCGCAGGGAATTCCCGCTTCAGAGAACTGCTGCATCAGGGCCAGTTTCTTGCTGCCGGTCGCCGTTCGGGGCTCCAACAGTGCCTTTAGTTCATTACTCAGGTGGTTGACGGAGAAATTCACGTGCACCAATCCTTTGTCGGCCATCTTTTCGAGCAAATCCTGATCTCTTCGTATCAAGGTGTTTTTGGTAATGATGCTTACCGGATGGCCCATCTGAAGACAAAGCTCCAGAATTTTCCTGGTCAAGCCAAATTCCTTTTCCGCCGGCTGGTAACAGTCCGTATTGCCGGACAACATGATCGGTTTGGGTTGGTAGTTCTTTTTCTGAAACTGCTTTTTAAGCACCTCGACGATGTTGTGTTTAACAATAATATTGGTCTCGAAGCCCAGGCCGGCATCAAAACCCCAGTATTGATGGCTGTTGCGGGCATAACAGTAGATGCAGCCGTGCTCGCAACCTTGGTAAGGATTGACAGAGTAATCAAGCGGCAGGTCGGGACTGTCGTTTTTGCTGAGGGCATTGACCAGATTTTCCTTGTAATACTTGGTAACAGGCCGGTCTGTGTATTTTTCTTCGTCAATCCCCTCCTGATGCACGATGGTCTCTTCCCTTCTTAAATAAGGATTCTTCGGACTGATCCTCGCGCCTCTCCCTTTAAAAACATCTTTGTCCATCCCTTGATTAACGGTTATTGGGTTAATGGGTTGTTGGTTATTTCGGTAATATGGCTTACCGAATATATAAGCGCTAAGCAACACCAATTGCCGTGCAGATAGTCACTATGAACCGGAAAGAACCTTGTGCCGCATGTTGATGCACGCAGACGCTATAGTCCACGTTCAACTATCAACAACCAACGGCTCAGTAAGGAAAAACCTGATAACCAATAACTAGTTACAGATCATAATAAAAGCCGGCGGGAAATTCTTAAGGGTAAAAGCGGTCCGGATATTTTTGAAATGCCCTGCGAACTGGAATTTCAACAAATAAGAATAGCAGATCTGTATAAAGGTGCCGTTGACGCTGAGGTTGGAACTGCTCTTCCGGTAAATCTCCGTTCTGGCTTCTTTGGATATCAGACTAAAGGGAAGGGACGATAAAATCAAATCCGCCGTCCCGCCGTTTAGGTACTTATCGAGATTCTCTGCCGAATCACAGATGATATGGACATTTTCCTGCGGGAATTCCTCTTTTAAATTGTCGCAAAAATGTCTGCTAATCTCGAAAACCAGCAATACAGCGTCCTTATCCATACGCTCTACTATACCCCTTGTAATACTCCCATCACCCCCACCCAATTCGACGATGGTTTTGGCTCCGGAAAAATTGGCGAAGGACAACATTTTGTTGACCAAGGATTTGGAACTAAACGTAATCGCACCAGTGGTTTTTATATTGATAAACAATTCTTTAAATAAGGAACCTTTATTCATTTTCCACATTAAAATTTCCGCCAATATAGGTATTTTGGTTAGAAACTTAATTTAAGGCACCTGTTTTTTTACCCTTCTTCAGCGGGGTTCTTCCCCGCCAAACCAACATTTTTTCTTCTTCGGTTACCATTCTTCAAGTTTTTCCCGATCTTAAAAAAACAATGCGTTCTGAGGTTTCAATTTTTTTGTAGCTTTCCCGCTGTTACCATTCCAAACCAACTTTATACGAATGAGCATATTTTACAAACGAACCTTTCTTTCCTTTACAGTGGCAGGGGT
>CAZHZP010000233.1:0-4332 GCA_964537165.1 uncultured Roseivirgaceae bacterium
TAGCCAGAGGTTCCGAACCTTCTTTGAAATCCAGACGATCCTCCGCCAGTTCCTGAACTTTGATGGGCTGATGCCCGGATCCCCAATAAAGGTATTTTTTCCCAGAAACAGGATCATCGAATGCCATGGGGTCGATTTCTACAAAAGTTTCCCCACACAGCAGCGGTTCACCCTTGTCGACGAAGGGGCCAGCCGGATTTTTGGAAGTGGCTACTCCCATGCATTTTCCCAAAGCAGGATCCACGGACTCTCCCGAGTAATAGAGAAAGTAGGTTTTCGTCAGGGAATCATAGGTTACATGGGGCGCCCAAAAGTCCCTGTCTGCCCACACCGGCGGATCCGGAAGGGCATCTTCAAGCATCTCCCATTCCTTAAGATCTTTGGATTTGGCCACCTGGATATGGATCAGCTTTCCGTCCCTTTCGGTATTGGTGGCATAAACATAATAATACCCGTCATGGCCAAGAATAATGGTCGGATCCGGAAAGTTGGCATCAATAGCTGGTTGATCCTTCTCTTGGGAAAGGTCGATCCGGTCATCTTGTAAAGCCTCGCTACGGCCGCACGCAAGCAATCCCGAAGCGATCCAGTAAAAAAGCAAAGATTTGCCGAAGCTTATTTTCATGTACTACCTATTTAATCCATCAAGCACTCCGGATAGCGCCATTTTTTTTCAACCATCACAAAGATAATAGCATCCTCTGCCCAAGCAATTATTGGAAAGAAAAACTGCCGTTGATTCCCAGCCTCTCCAGAACGAAGAACCTGGCGAATGAAAAAGGGTACCCGCGGACCACGCTGATCTACCCGGAAAGAAAAGCCGCCAGTCCCTTGAAAACCCGCTGGCGATTAGGGATGTTTCAGCAAGTTAAAGGTTTTGTTATCAATCAGAAGTTCGGCAACTCCCTGCACCGGTGCCGAAAAATCCATCTTGATCAATGCGGTACGGCGCGGTGCTACCTTCCCTTCTGCAAAATGCGTATGGAAAACATACCACAACCCGCCGGTTTTATCGGAGAATAAATCTCCGTGACCCGTCCCAGGGTGGTTGAGGTCTGTTTGGTGAAGAATAGGGTTTCCTGTATGTTTTTTCCAGGGCCCCAGGGGATGTTCGCTCACCGCATAGCCGACGGCGTAATCCGGATTTCTAAAATCATTGGCGGAATAGATCAGGTAATAGCGCCCGTTTTGTTTAATTACCGTCGGGCCCTCCGCTACGGGCCAGGGGGCATCGGTTGTATTCTCCCAATCATCCGAAGCATCAATGCATTCCACTAGGGTGTCCTCTTTGATTGCGGAAAGATCGCCGGTCATTTCTGCTACGAAGATTCGGTTTCCTTCTGTCAAACGCACGTGGTAAAGATAGATCTTCCCATCCTCATCCCGATAAATAAAAGGGTCAATTTGCTTTACAGGAGCATCCAGAGACGCCCTGACTTCTTGGGTGAAGGGACCGATGGGGCTTTGGCTTTCGGCAATAGCAATGTTTTCGTTGGCTGTATAGGCCATGTAAAACTGTTGGTTGTGATAAAAGACCTGGGGAGCCCAAAAGCCCTTGTCCCCGAATACATCTTCCTTTTTTAAGGCAAAGCCATCCTTCGCCCCTACCGGCCCAGTCCAGTCCTTCATATCTTTTGAGGAGTAAACTAAAAAGCCTTGGTCCGCATTGCCTTCCACCGTTCCGTAGAGATAATAGGTACCGTCGTGGTAGAAGATGGTGGGATCCGCCAGATGAATGTTGCTGTCCGGTATCATTTGCCCATAGCCGGTTTGGGATAAAAACACGGTCAGGAAGATAAGGGCTGAATTAAAAAAACGGTGGGGGTGTGTCATATCTGTGATGGGGGTGCTTTATTTACCGGCTCCCAATGTAAAGGAAGGATCCCGAACACCGTGAAAGAATATATAAAATGGGAATGTTTACACGCGCTTTGCGATGCCCTGGAAATTAAATAACCAGTCCTGGCTTCCCTTCTTTGACTTAGGGAGAAGCCAGGACTGGTTGCTTGAGTATTTAGCGGTAAGTATCCGATTACATTTCCCAGCCTTCTCTATACTCCCTTCCTACGAACTGGTTGGCTTCTTCCAAGTTGGTGATCCTCATTTTTTCGCCGTCCCATAGCAGTTTCTTTCTGCCGTAGAATTCCATTTGGCCATTGCCATTCTCTCTTCTCAACATATAAGCACGG
Source organism: uncultured Roseivirgaceae bacterium (assembly GCA_964537165.1). GTDB lineage: Bacteria > Bacteroidota > Bacteroidia > Cytophagales > Cyclobacteriaceae > DATGMS01. Next base: position 2,190 of record CAZHZP010000233.1, read on the forward strand.
ATGGCCAGATTGCCCATTAGGACGGTCTCGGTCATCGGCCCGGCATAGTCGAAGGAAGAAGTCAAGGCCCGGTGCTCCGGACTGTCAAATCCCGCTTTGCAGGCGTCTACCCATTTCCTCTGGTGGCCGTATTCAGGTTCATCCTGTGGGCCTGTCACCGGCCCGAATTCGGTGGTGCCATCGTTTAGATAAAGCTTAGGCGTCAGCGGGGAACTGTCATTGATATTGGTGGAAATAATGCCTTTCTCTCCGATCATCAATACGCCATTGCTGCTGTTTTGTCCCCCTATGTCATGATCTGCAGGAATAATATCAGGGTGGGCAGGCCGGATGCCGCCATCACTCCAAGTCATTTTGATGGGAGATTTGCTTTTTTCGGTCGCGTCAAAACTGATCGTGGTAAAAGAGGAAACAGGACAGCCTTCCGGGTTGTAGTCCGGTGTCCACATATTGGTATAAAGGGCCGCTACACTGGATTCGGCATCCGTAGGATATTTCAGACCCAGTGTGCGGAAAGGTATATCAATTAGGTGGCATCCTACGTCCCCAAGCGCGCCCGTGCCGTAATCCCACCATCCCCTCCAGTTGAAAGGATGCATATTGGGGGTATACGGCTTGTAAGCTGCGGGCCCTAGCCACAAGTCCCAGTGCAGGTCTTTCGGCTTTTTGCTTTCATCAGGTTCCGGCATCGCCCCGCCCTGTGGCCAGACAGGACGGTTGGTCCAAATCTGAACCGTTGAAATTTTACCGATTTTGTCCTCGTCAACCCATTTTTGCACCATGTTTAATAAGGGGTTAGAAGCGCCTTGGTTCCCCATTTGGCTGACGATCTTCTTTTCCCTGGCCATCTGGGTGAGTTTCCTTGCCTCCTGAATGTTGTGGGTCATAGGTTTTTGCACGTAGACGTGCACCCCTCTTTCCATAGCAAATGCGGCTGCAGGGCCATGCACATGGTCAGGGGTGGAGATGGTCACCGCGTCGATATCCTTTTCCTTGTCGAGCATCTCTCTATAATCATGGTACAGTTTTGCCTTCGGAAAATTTTCCACGGATTTGGCTGCGGATCCCGAAAAATCCACATCGCAGAGCGCAATCACCCTCTCCCTGCCATTCACGGAAGCGTTTCTGATATCACTGGCGCCCTTTCCGCCCGCCCCTATAGCCGCCAGGTTAAGTTGGTCGCTGGGAGCGGTAAAACCCACCCCGCCCAATACGTGGCGCGGCACTACCATGATGGAGGAAGCTATGGCGACGTTCTTTATAAAATTTCTTCGGGAATTATCCGGTTTTTCCTGGTCTGACTGCTTCATGGATTTGTTGTTTTGTTAGTAGGATAAATTAAAGAACAATTAAGTTAATAGTCAACGTCTTTGTGGTGCTTGAGGCATTTTTTTTATTTGAAAGGTAAGCGACAAAAGCTTAATTTATTGTTCGGTCAAACGTAGCAGACCCAAAATGACGTGATGCTCAAATTCGGATACCCGGGATCTTACTGGGCTATCTTTTCAGAAGCCCTGGTGGCGAAAATACCGAAATACACCAGCTTTTGCTCCATTCCGGAACACATCAATTATAGGAGAGATATAAATGGCTGGTATAACCGCTATGATCCTTTACCCGCACACCGTCTCCCGGGAGCTTCCTGCACGTCAGGCAATTTCTCGGACATATATTTGGCACCCAGCTTGAGCTTGGACTGGATTACCTCCAAACGCCGATAGCCATAAAATTTCTTTGGTGAAAGAGGCGATAATTCCAAAATATAGTTAATATTGAAGATAAATCAGCATATTAAGCTATGAGAACCCTTGATAATGCGTTACGCCTCGCCGCCCTTGGCCTGTTCATCATGTTAAGTGCTTGTGAAACTACCGATAAGAAAGACGAGGAGCCAGAACCAGAGCCGGAATCTAAGGTTACGCATATTAAAGAGGTCTTTGTGTCATATTCAGGCGATCTTGAAAAATTTCATTTTGTAAATGCTGAAACAAAACGTGCAGAAACCTATATGAATATAGATGATGGTGATATTATCATTAATTTCCGTAATGAGCTTGAAACAACCGATGTATCGGAAAAATTAAACGGATACAGAATTAAAAACATAAGCCCTGGTACCATTGACATCAGTAATGTTAATGGT
>CAZHZP010000234.1:0-4328 GCA_964537165.1 uncultured Roseivirgaceae bacterium
AAAACCTAGATGAAGCAAAACAGATGATGTTAAAAATACGCTTTCTTTTTTGGGCACTCTTGTTGGTAACCCTGCCCGTCAGCGTGATGGCGCAGTTTGATCAGGAGAGGTTTGGGAAAAACAGGATCCAGCATAAAAACATGGATTGGTATTTTTTCAGCTCCAATAACTTCGAGGTCTATTACTATGACGGCGGCCAAAACAACGCCCGGATGGCCATTGATTACCTGGAAAGTGAGTTTGAACGGCTTACCCAGCTCATTGGCTTTGTGGCTTATACCAAGCCCAAGATCTTTATCTACAATTCCCGGCAGGAACTTTTGCAAAGCAACCTCAACCTGAACAAGGACGACTATACGGTCGACGGACAGACTTATTTTTCCAAACTGCTGGCGGAAGTGCCATTTACCGGTTCTTGGGATTCTTTTAAAGAGGAACTTATCTACGGTACCTCCAAAGCCATCATTGAAGAAATGCTTTATGGTTCAAGCATTTCGGATGCTTTTCAGTCCAATTTGATTAACAGTTTCCCCTCCTGGTACATCGACGGGGTGGCCCGCTACCTTGCCGCCGGATGGAGCAGGGAGATGGACGACTTTGTAAGGCATTATCTGAACGAAAATGACAAACCTAAACTACACCGTTTGGAGCCGGATGAGGCGGGTCTGGTAGGCCAATCTATCTGGAATTTTATTGTCGAAAGGTATGGAAGGAGGTACATCTCCAGTATCCTTAACCTCAGCCGGATCAACCGCAACGAAGAAAACAGTATCGCCAATACCGTCGGGATCAGCTATAGAAACTTTTCCGACCAGTGGAGGCAATACTACATGGATATCAACAAGCAGGTCTTTACCAATTTTAAGGACGTCAATAGCGAGAATGTAATCGCCGGCACTTCAACACGAAGAAAAGGCAGGATCATCGACGTCCGGTTTAGCCCGGATGCTAAAAACCTGGCCTATGTTATTAGCAATGAAGGGAAGTATCGTGTGATCGTCAGGGAAATGAGCACAGGTCAGGAAAGTGTTCTTTTCAAGGGAGGCTATTCCGCAGATGATCAGCGTGCTGATTTTTCCTCCCCTGTAATTGCCTGGAGGGACACCTTAAACCTTGCTTTGGCTTCTTTCAAACGAGGGGTGACCTCTCTTCGCCTGCGGGCCATTGACGGTAGTGGTCAAGACAGAATATTCTTAAGAAACATTACCCAGATCCTGGATTTGGATTTCTCCCCTAGCGGGAGGAATATGGTGCTCTCCGCTATATCCGGAGGAAGGACAGATATTTTTACCTTGAATATGAGGGGACAGGGTAGAAGGCTCACCAATGACGTTTTCGATGATATCACGCCGGTGTTTTTGAATGACTCTACGATCATTTACGCTTCGAACTTTACCGAGCTGCCCGACAGTGTGTTGACCAGAACACCCGATGTGAACCAACTGCCGGAGTTCTTTAACCTGTTTCAGATAGAAGTAGGCGATTCGGTCGTCACCACCCGGCTTACCCATGTGGACAATAAGCATTACAGGCCCCGGGTATTAAATAAAAGCACCATTTTACATCTCAGCGAACAAAGCGGTATCACCAACCTGATGCGCTACGGGCTGGGAAATTCGGTGTCAAGTCAGGTGTCCGCTTTAAATAAAAGTGTGGAAACCTTTGACTACTCCCTTGCATCCAACCAGTGGGCTTATGCCGTTAGGGACGGTCTGGAGAGTCAGCTGGTCGTGGAGGCCTTCACTAATTTGGATCAATTCACCGCAAGCACGCCGCGGATACAGTTGAACCAGGCGAAGAAGTTAAACGAAAGGCTGACTGCCCGGAGATTGCAGGAGCAGAACGCCGGAAAGGCAGAGGGAAGGGCGACAGGCCAGCAAAGGCCGGATGAAGACCCTCCCGCTATTGATCCAGAAGATGTGATGATCCCGCAAACTCCGGAAACCCGTGCCGACACCTTGCCTCAGTCACCGGAGCTGACCGGTTCCATCAACCTGGACCGGTTGAGGTTTGAAAGAAGAGGTGGCATAGACACGGAAAATTATACCTTTGATACCATACCTCCGGTTACGCAAAGTCCGAATGTCGCCAACGTCCAAGAAGGGGAAAGCTTGCTTGACGCTTTTAGGAAGCAAAGCTTGGTCAAAAGGGTGACGGGTCCCAGGCAGTATGTGCCCCAATTTATTGCCAGCAGTTTGAATACCTCTTTTGTGGTGGATCCTTTGCGTGGGTTTGGTATCAGCCTGAATGCCAAGATGTCGGATCTTTTGGACAACCATTCTTTTACGGGTGGGATTATGACCACATTGGATTTCAGGTCCGGCAGTGACATCTTTTTCGAATACCAGTATTTAAAACACCGACTGGATTTCAGAGGACGCTTTGATAGGAAATCGATCCAAAGGACTGAAGGAGATCTTACCTTCCAGCGGTACACGCTGACCAAAACAGAATTGGGGCTTTCCTATCCGTTAACCGTCAATACCCGGGTCAGCTTGAGTCCCTTTGTAGCCAAAACGCAGTATTATAATTTGAACCCAGATTCTATCCTGCGGGGGGAAGACGGTCCCAATAGCCAGTTGCACGTAAATTATGTGGGGGCCAGAGCCGAAGTAGTGGTTGACCGGACGCAGCTTTTGGGGCTCTATATGCAACAGGGCTTTAAGGGGAAAGTCGGGTATGTCCACTATCAGGGCCTAAACAATGAGCAGAGGAGTTTCAGCAACGTTTATATGGATCTGAGGAATTACCAAAAGGTCAGCAAAAACATCACCTTTGCCACGCGGTTATTCGCCGGTTCTTATTTCGGCAACAATCCCCAGAGTTATCTGGTAGGAGGGATGAACAATTGGCTGTTCAATAAGTTTTACGAGCCGCCAGTGAATAGGCCGGAGGTATCACCGGTAAGAAATAGCGAGGGAACGGAAAATTCCAATCTGCTGTTTGCCGAGTTTGTGGACCTGAGGGGTTATGACTACGATGAAATTAGGGGAAGCAAGGTGATTACCTTCTCTGCGGAATTGCGGATCCCTATCTTCTCTTATTTATCCAGAGGAAATATTGCTTCTAATTTTATCAAGAACTTTCAGTTGATAGGCTTCTATGATGCCGGATCCAGTTGGACCAATGCAGCGCCCTGGGAGCGGGTCAATGACCAAAACACAGAGGTCATTGATACGGAAGGATCACCTTTTGAGATCACCCTGAACAACTTTAATAATCCCTGGTTGCAGAGCTACGGAGCTGGTTTGAGGACGGTTTTGCTCAATTATTACGTCAAATTCGACGTGGCACGGCCGATACGGGATTACACGGTTGAGAAACCCAGGTTTTATGTGACGCTGGGATACAACTTCTAAACAGGGAATTTTTACTAAAATCAATAACATGATTAAATCCATGACGGGCTATGGCATAGCCCATTTTGACAGTGAATCTGTCGCCATTAGCGTTGAGGTGAAAACGCTGAATTCTAAATTTTTGGACCTGTCCATCAGAAGCCCCAGACAATTAGCGGACAAAGAAATCGAAATAAGGAACCTCGTCACCGAGAAACTGGAGAGAGGGAAGGTCAACCTGAATATTGACTACCAGATCAAGGCGGGGGCGGAGCTTCCGATCGCCATTGATGAGGAGTTATTTGTTTCCTTCTTCGAGAAATACAGTGCCCTAGCCCATCGGGTGGGGGCCGGGACAGAAGATGTGTTCAAGCTGGCGCTACAGTCTCCCAACGTTTCTACCTCAAACGTAGAAAGCGGAAGAGGACAGGAGGATTGGGATTTGGTCAAGGGGGTCATTTTGGAAGCCATTGACAACTGTGACAGATTTAGACAGGACGAGGGCAACACCCTTTACCATAAATTCGAGGAGAATATCCGCCTACTGGAGCAGGGTTTGGAACAGGTGAAACTGGAGGAACCCAGAAGAAGGGAGAAGATCATCGGGAAGATCAGGGGTAATTTCGCTGAATGGGTGGAGGAGAATGCCTTTGACCCAAACCGCTTTGAGCAGGAATTGATCTACTACTTTGAAAAGGTGGACATCACAGAGGAAATTGTCAGGCTGGGCACCCATCTGGCTTATTTCCGGGAAAATTTATCCACCGGAAAAGGACAGGGCAAAAAGCTTGGCTTTATCAGCCAGGAGTTGGGTCGCGAGATCAATACGATCGGCTCGAAAGCCAACGATGCCGTTATCCAGCGGCAGGTCATTCTGATGAAAGATGAACTGGAGAAAATCAAGGAGCAGGCGCTGAATATACTTTAAAAAAATGTCCACGGCATCCAGACCACCGTCCACGGAAGCCTGAGGAAAGCCTGCTGTGGACG
>CAZHZP010000235.1:0-4299 GCA_964537165.1 uncultured Roseivirgaceae bacterium
TGACCATCCGGAAGGGACCTTGGTTTTGCCGGAATACCAACTTGTATTCCGCATCGAAGAGCGATGCTGAATAGCTTCCATCCTGATCCATGGTCACATCGATGCGGTTCCTCAACTGCCAGCCCGGCTCCCAAAGCTCCATATTCACTTCGTTGGAGGCCACATGGATAGGCTCTCCTTGGTACACCACATCGCCGGTAAGGATGGATTTGGGCGCTTCGTAATTATCATGCTCGCAAGAGCTCAAGGCCCACCCGATGGATAAAAAGAAAATATATTTGATTTTCATGATGTCAATAATTTGAGTTGGCTTACTGATTTGGATTTGGGACGATCAACGGATTCCTGTTCCTGATATCTTCATTGATAAAGGAATAATAGTTTCCCAATCTAAAGCGGTCAGAATTGGTCACCCTGGTGGGCTGTACGATGTTAAAGACCCATTTATTGTGATCAGCAGCGCCTGGATTATAGATTTTGTACGGCCATAGACCGAACACCTGCGTTTTGGTTTTGGTGGCATCGCCAAGGTTTTGAACCAACGAACTGGCACTCATATTCTGGCCGTTCAAGATCAGGTGGGCAATCCTCCAACGTTTCATGTCCCAAAGCTCATGTCCTTCAAATGCCAGCTCGACTCTTCTCTCATGCACAATCCTGTCGAAAGTGATCTCGCCCGGAGTAAGATCGGTCGTAAAACCTGCCCTCTGCCTGATCTGGTTCATGTATTGTGCGGCTAAAGCGGCATCATCCAGCTCAAAAGCTGCCTCTGCGGCATTAAGAAGGATTTCGCCAAAACGATATCGGATATACCACACATCACTCTGCGTTCCGATCTGTCCGGCACCCGGGGTAGGGTCAATGTATTTCCGGATCAGAAAACCGGTCTGGGCACTGAAGTTAAAGCCATTGATAGGCCCATCAAATCCTACGACCTGAACATCATTGCCATCCACATTTTGCACTGCGCCCGGCTGGTCAGCACTGATGATTTCACCGTTACTGGGGCGGTAAAGTCCCGCCCAGATATCCACCCTGTCATTGGTACCTCGATAGGTACTTCCTGGCAGCATTACGGTAGCGTAAAGCCTCGCATCCCTTCCGGCAAAAATATCCAACTGATTATCATAGACAATAAAATTGCCATTGGCATCCCTATGTTGGATCGGCTCGAAGCTATTGTTGTCCCTCCTTTCAAACGACTGGACGAAGTTGAGAGAGGGATTGACCCTACCGCCATTCACGCCATCCTCTGACATCGAACGGGGTTGGTTTTGCAGTGTCCAATGGCTGATCTTGCCGCTTTTCAAGAGAAAATCATTGACAAAAATGGCTTCAGGATTGGAATTCTTGTCCAGGAAGATATTCGCAAAGTTAGCAGACAGACTGTCAGGATTCTTCATATATAAACCGTACCCACCCACATCTCCTGATATGATCGCCTGTGAAGCCGCAAGCGAAGCCGCATAATAAGCATCCGCCATATCAGCCGGTATGCCTACTTCCCCTCCCGGTAAAGTTACCTGCGGCGTCCTGATCGCACCGTATTTGGCAATGGAACCGGCGTATAGCGCAGCCCTTGATTTGAGAGCCAATGCGAGCCCCTGGGTCGCGCGGTCTTTGATGCTCTCATTGGCAGGAAGATGCTCCTTAATCGCATCCATTTCCTGAAGGATGAAGTCATAAATCTCATGCTCTTTTGCCCTGGGGGTTCTGAGATAAGAAGGGTCGCCACTGAAATCATACTCCATGGTCTGTAAAATAAGCGGCACGCCACCCATCTTTTTTACGGCATCGAAATATACCGCCGCTCTTAACCATTTTACCTCGGCCTCAAATCTGGCTCTTGCAGCTGGATCCAATTGATCAGCCACGGCGATCTTTTCAAGGAACAGGTTCAACTCCCTGATAAAACCATAATCCCACCAGCCCCAGTCACCATAATTAAAGTCCTGGTTGCCATGCCTTCCATAGTCCTCTGAGGAAAATGCTTCATTGAAATTGGCGTGGTCATGCACATTGCCGTTGATCTGCTGATACTCCGGATAGCGGGCATAGAGGTCAGCCACCACCGACAAGACGATACCTTCATCTGTGAAGACCTGTTCGTCTACTAATATGTCCCTCGGGTCTCTGTTGAGAAAATCCTCGTCGTTACATCCCCAAAGGAAGACGGACAGAAACGTTACAACTATATATTTTTTCATTGGGTTGATCATTTATTGGTTAGAAGGATAGGTTGACCCCGGCATTCAAAACAAAAGACTGAGGATACTGAAGACCATTGGTGTCCATCACTTCTGGATCCAAGCCAACGGATTTCATCGGATCTATAGAAAAGAGGTTAAAGGTATTGACAAAAGCCCTTACCCTCTGCATACCGATTCTTTCCAGCACGGCGGGGGGTAGGCTATAGCCCACTTCAAGTGTTCTCAACCTCAGGTAAACGATATTGGTCAACCATCTGTCAGACGTTCTGTAGTTGCTGTGATCTCCCTGGTTCCATCGTAGCGGCGGGTACTGGCCTTCGATCCAGGGGCTGTCCACATTGAAGGGATCCTCTCTGTGCCAGCTGTCCTCATACAGGTCTCTGAGCAGATTTCCGGTGTTTTGGAATGGATTTCTCATTTCATGTTCCCTCAGATAAGAGTACATGGTGCCTCCGGAGAAGTCTGCGGTAAGATCAAAGTTTTTCCAGGAAGCGTTGAAGCTCAGACCATAGTTGACTATAGGCGTTCCGGACCTGGAATAACCGATGGGTCGCTCATCCCTTCCGTCGATAATGCCGTCCCCGTTAACATCGTTGTAGTAATAGTCACCTGGTAACAATGTCCTGTTGCCTTGTCCATCAATGTTGACCGGATGGCTGCTGATCTCATCCATGGAGCGGAACTGGCCAAGCACTTCATAACCCCAGTGGATCCCTGACCAACGGTCTTCTATGGAAGTACGGTAATGATCCCAGGAATTCCCCCATCTGGGCATATAGGTAGAAATATCCCTATGCCGGGCGTAAGATAAGTTGGCACCCAAGCTGAAATCCAGTTCACCCACTCGGCTTCTGTACAATAAGGATCCTTCTCCACCGATCACGGCATCTGAGTTTACGTTTTCATCGGGTAAGTCATAGCCGATTTCCACCGGGGTGAGGATATCCCATCTTCTCCCACGAAGCCCTTCTCTCTTTCTGTTAAAGAAATCCAGGCTACCGCTGATCTTTCCGTCCAAAAAGCTATAGTCCAAACCGATGTCCAAAACCGTACTGGTAAACCAGGAAATGCTGGTAATCGGCACGCCACGGTCTCTGGCGCCTCTGATCAGGTTACCGTCTATGATCATATTAGAGGTTCCATAGGAGTATCCTCCCAAATAATCAAAAGGATGGATGTAATTGGGGTCACTTGTCAGAAGATTTAAATTGATGTTATCGTCGCCGAGTTTGCCGTAGGACGCCCGGATCATCAGGTCACTTAAAACACTGTTATCCACTACTGGCGCAAAGAATGGCTCATTGGCGATTCTCCAGCCTGCGGAAACAGAAGGGAAAAAGCCCCATCGCTCTTCCGGTGCAAATTTCCAAGAAGCATCATATCTTCCCGAAGCCTCGATATAGTACTTATCATCGTAACCATAGTTTACCCGTCCTACATAACCAATCCTTGCTTCCTCAAAATCCAGGTCATTGTAGGTGTCCATGTCAGCGAATTGCAACAAGGGCAAGGCATTATTGGTCGGCACGGTATGCACCCAGGTGTCCAAAGTCCTTCGGTCTATTCTTTCATACACAAAAGTCCCACCTACGGTATGCTTGCCGTTAAATACGTTGCTGTAGTTTAACTGCCCCTGTATTACTGATTCAAGTGTCTTGACGGTACCTCTCTCCCTCCAGGGGTTGTCACTTCCCGCCGTCCTACGGTATTCTTCTGGGGAATTTTCAGTGGCCGGGAAGTAGGTATATACGTCGTAGGTGTACTCATGGCCGTTCATCAACTTGTCAGCATAATAATAGGAGTACACACCCCTTGCGGTAAGTCCTTCGATCGGCAGTTCGTAATCCAGATTGAAGTTGGTCTGCAGTACCCGCCAATCTTCCCTCCAGTATCCCATGATTTCCTTGGTGGAAAGCGCCCAGTTTGCCGGAATCTCTCCGATCTGTGCGGGAAAATTCGGATTGTCGTTGGCGTAAGGTCTTTCGGTGGGCCTGTTTCGGAACAAGGCAAAACGGGGCAGCCAATAATCATCGACTCCGGGCACACCGGGCTGGTCTCTGGTTTCGATCCTTCCGTTGATGGATACCCC
>CAZHZP010000236.1:0-4265 GCA_964537165.1 uncultured Roseivirgaceae bacterium
TTATGGCGTCATCTACCAAATACATCTTTATCACTGGAGGGGTTGCTTCATCCTTGGGAAAAGGCATTGTCGGTGCTTCCTTGGCTAAACTGCTGCAGTCGAGAGGACTTTCCGTTACCATCCAAAAATTCGACCCCTATCTGAACATCGATCCGGGCACATTGAACCCTTATGAGCATGGGGAATGCTATGTCACGGAAGATGGGGCGGAAACCGACCTGGATTTGGGGCATTATGAGCGCTTCCTCAACACACCGACTTCGCAAAGCAACAACATCACCACCGGCAGGATTTATAATAATGTCATTACCAAAGAACGGAAAGGCGAATACCTAGGCAAAACCGTCCAGGTCATCCCGCACATTACCGATGAAATCAAAGCCAACTTCTTCAAATTAGGAGAAGAAGGTAAATATGATGTGGTGATCACCGAAATAGGCGGTTGTGTAGGTGATATCGAATCGCTTCCTTTTATAGAAGCCGTTAGGCAGGCTAAATGGGACATAGGAGCTAACAACTCTTTAGTCATTCACTTGACACTCATCCCCTACTTGTCGGCCGCCAAGGAGCTGAAAACCAAGCCGACCCAGCATTCGGTGAAGCAGTTGTTGGAAGCGGGTATACAGCCAGATATTCTGGTCTGCAGGACGGAGCATCACCTTCCTTTGGAAGTGAAGAAAAAACTGGCCTTATTCTGCAATGTACAGCTCAACTGCGTGATCGAGTCCATGGATGCTGAAAGCATCTACGATGTGCCTTTGATGATGAAAAAGGAGAAGCTGGATGAAAGGGTGATATCCAAACTCAAACTCACTCCTAAAAACCCGTCTGAGCTGGACCACTGGAAAGAGTTCTTGGGTAAGCTTAAAAATCCGACGCAAGAAGTAAACATTGGCCTGGTCGGCAAGTATGTCTCCTTACCGGATGCCTATAAATCCATCATTGAAGCATTCATCCACGCGGGAGCGGCACTGGAATGCAAAGTCCATCTCAAGCTAATCTCTTCGGAGGAATTCAACAGCGAGAACGTCACGGAAAAACTGAAGGAACTCGACGGTATCCTCGTGGCGCCGGGCTTTGGTGAAAGAGGCCTTGAAGGAAAACTGGAAGCGGTAAAGTATGCCAGGACCAGCAAAGTCCCCTTCTTAGGGGTGTGCCTGGGAATGCAGGTCGCAGTGATCGAGTTTGCCAGGAATGTAGTGGGACTAAAAGACGCCAACTCCATTGAGATGAATGCGGATACCCCCCACCCGGTGATCGCGCTCATGGAGGAGCAAAAAAATATTGAACAAATGGGAGGAACAATGCGATTAGGTTCTTATCCTTGTGAATTGATTAAAGGCACCAAATCCAGTGCTGCTTATGGCAAATCGAAGATCCATGAGCGTCACCGGCACCGATACGAGTTTAACAACAAGTACTTGCAGCAATTTGAGGAAAACGGCATGATCGCTTCAGGTTTGAATCCCGACTCAGGCTTAGTGGAGATTATCGAGATAAAAGACCATCCATGGTTCGTGGGAACCCAGTTTCATCCCGAGTACAAGAGCACCGTTTTGAACGCTCATCCGCTTTTTGTTAGGTTTATCAAAGCCGCCATCGAAAACAAAATCAAACAAAGTTAAACCATAATTAAGCATCAGCATGAGCCCCATTTGACGGCTCTTTAAGTATGTTGTGTAACATCTGAATCAATATGGACAAAAATCAAGCGACAGGATTGATCCTTTTCGCAGCGGTTATCCTTATCTACTCGTTGTTTTTTGCGAGTGTACCGGAACCGGTTATAGAAGAGGGGCAAGTAGCCAACACTGAACTGCAGGACCCCTCCGGTACCACGACAAACCTCTCCCAGGCGGAAGAGCCAGATAGCGTTTCTCAGGCCCGGCACCTACAACAATTTGGGGATCTTTCTAGCCTTACCCAAGGTGAAGAAGAACAGGTAATACTGGAAAATGACGTGTTAAAGGTCATTCTTTCTTCCAAAGGCGGGGAAATCTTATCCGTCGAACTCAAAGATTACAAGACCTGGAATAAGGAGCCTCTTGTCCTTATAGATGAAAACAACACCTCAATCGCCTATCAAATTCAAACCCAGGCAGGGCCGGTGAGCCTCAACGATATTTACTTCGAGGCGAAATCCGGAACGGCTACCATCGGTGAGACGCCCGCCCAGCAGGTGACTTTTACGGCTAATACAGGAAGTGGAAGTATTCAGAGAACCTATAGCCTTCCATCGGAAAGCTATTTGGTAAACCACCAAATCGCCACCACAGGTAACCTGCTTACAGACCAAAACATTACCATCCATTGGGAAGAAGAACTCAAAAAACTGGAAGCGGATATAGAAGAGTCCAGGAGAAAATCCTATATCAACTATTATACAGCTGATGAGACCTATGACTACCTTGGAGATGGTTCCTCCAATGAGGCAGAGCAAGTGGCGCGCCCGCTAAAATGGGTTTCTTTCAAACAAAGGTTCTTTACCGCCGGTATCATCGCCGACCAACAGTTTGCCAACGGCAATCTAGCCTCTGAAACTCCTGCAGACACCGCGTCAGTGAAAAACATGAGTGCCACATTGATCCTGCCCATCACGGATCAATCCGCTGACATGACCTACTTCTTTGGCCCCAATAATTATAAGCTGCTAAAGAAAATCGCTCCGGAGTTTGACAAGAACGTGGACATGGGCTACTTCTTTGTATCATGGGTCAACAAATACATCATTGTCAACCTTTTCCATTTTCTGGAAAAATTCTTTTCCAACTATGGGGTGATCATCATCCTTATTGTCTTTATCATCAAGCTGTTCCTTCTTCCCCTTACCTATAAGTCCTATATCGGCATGGCCAAGATGCGGGTGATCAAGCCGGAGATCGATGAGTTGAAGGAGAAGTATGGCGATGATCCTACCAAGATGCAACAAGAACAGATGAAGCTCTTCGGCCAGCTTGGAGTCAGCCCCATCAGCGGCTGCCTGCCCATGCTTCTTCAGATGCCTTTTCTTTTTGCCATGTTCTTCTTTTTCCCCAACTCCATCGAGTTGAGGCAAGAGTCTTTCTTATGGGCACATGACCTGTCTACTTACGATTCAATCCTAAGCCTGCCATTCCATATCCCATTTTATGGAAGCCATGTGAGCTTGTTCACCTTGCTGATGACCTTATCCCAGATCGCTTATACGCATTTCAACAACCAGATGACGGCGGTACAGGGTCCCATGAAAAACCTCGGATATATTATGCCGGTCACCTTTATGTTTGTCCTGAACTCCTTCCCCGCGGCATTGAGCTTCTACTATTTCGTTTCGAATATGGTGACTTTCGGGCAACAGGCGCTGATCAAGCAGTTTGTCGATGACAGCAAAATCAGGAAGATGGTAGAGGAAAACAAAGTCAAAAACGCCAACAAAAAGAAGTCTTCTTTCCAAACCAGGCTGGAAGAAGCAATGAAAGCCACTGAAGCCCGTCAGAAGGAAAAAGTCCAGAAAAAGAAAAAGAAAAACTAAGCAAGGGTTTTTCTATCTGACGGACCAATCTGGGATAAACTTATATCTTTGTGATTATCTGTAATACCAAATTGAAATTGAAATGACAGCAATTACCTATTATGGCCATTCCACATTTCTGGTTGAGATTGACAATAAGAAGATATTGTTTGACCCCTTTATTTCCCCCAATGAACTGGCGGAAAAAATAGACCTGGATTCCATCGTGGCGGATTATATCCTCGTCACCCATGGCCACAGCGACCACGTAACAGATGTCGAAACCATAGCCAATAAAAATGGCGCCACTGTCGTGGCCAATTTTGAAATCGCTTCCTGGTTTGAAAACAAAGGGATAAAGAACACCCACCCCATGAACCATGGGGGCAGCAAGGCATTTGATTTTGGCAAAGTAAAATTTGTCAGTGCCATCCATAGCAGCACCCTTCCTGATGGCAGCCCCGGAGGTAATCCGGGTGGCTTCGTGGTCCAGTCGGATGAGGCTACCTTCTATTTTGCGGGGGACACCGCGTTGACTTATGATATGAAGTTGATCGGCGAGGAGTTTAAGATAGACTTCGCCTTCCTGCCTATCGGTGACAATTTCACCATGGGAATAGAAGACGCCATCAAGGCGGCGGCTTTTGTCGGCACAAAAAAAGTGATCGGGATGCATTACGATACCTTTCCTTATATCAAGATAGATAAGGAAGCCACAATAAAAGCGGCCGATAAGGGAGGAGTGGAATTGATTATGTTTAATATTGGAGAAAAA
>CAZHZP010000237.1:0-4257 GCA_964537165.1 uncultured Roseivirgaceae bacterium
TCAATTAATAACTACTTTTTCAAAAGAAAGTCATCCCTTTTTCTTTATTTTGAAATCAAAATGGACAATCCCCTCAAAGTGTCGCACCGAATAAACGAAACCTGCCCCTGAATGTTTGTCTTCCGTTTGATCTCCCGCTTGCCGATTTCCCTGCTTTACCTTTTTTCTGATTTTCTCTTCCTCATCATTTGCTATATTGTCCGATACAGAAACAAAGTCATTGATACCAACCTGCTCCATGCTTTCCCCGAAAAACCGAAATCCGAAAGAGATAGAATCAAACGCCGGTTTTATAGAAACTTCACCGACTCCCTGGCTGAAACGGTTAAACTCCTCACCATCCCTGAAAAGGAGTTGGCCAAAAAAATTAAAATAGAAAATGTCCAACTCGTCCTTGATAAGATCGACCAAAACGAGTTGGTCATCGGATTAACTGCCCACTTTTTTAATTGGGAGGCCCACCTCTTAGGGGTACAAGCATTGGTGCAGCGGCGGTGTGAAGTGGTTTACCAAAAAGTAAATAACCCTTTCTTCGAAAAACTGATGCGGAAATTAAGAAGCCGCTTTGGAGGGACCTTGGTTGAAAGAAAAAAATTCCAACGGCATTTTCTCAGACAAAGGGACAATCCCCGTCTTATCGTTCTGGCTGCAGACCAACGTCCGGAAAACGCAGAAATCCGATATTGGGCAGATTTTATGAACCGCAAGACGGCTTTCTATGAGGGCGCGGAGAAGTTGGCCAGAAAATTCAACAACACGGTGGTTTTTTCGCACGTATCCAAACCCAAACGGGGGCACTATGTCTTCAGTTATAAAATTTTGGCAACACCGCCTTTTGAGGACAGAGAACACAGCATCACTGACCGGTTTATCCAGTTCTCCGAGGAGAATATCCGCCAGGAACCCGCTTTATACTTATGGTCACATGACCGTTGGAAGATAAAACCGCCCTTGCCGGAAAACACATCGCTATAAATGGCTTAATACTTGCATCAATTTGCCTGTACTAACCATTAAAAAAACAATCATGGCAAATTTAAAATTAAAAGGGTCTTGGAATGAGCTGAAAGGCAAACTTAAACAGGAATATGGCAAGCTCACCGATGATGACCTCACCTATGTAGAGGGTAAAGAGGATGAATTGTTGGGAAGACTTCAACAAAAAACCGGGAAAGCCCGGGACGAATTGAAGAGACAGCTCTTTGAAGAGTAAGGAAAAGCCGGACTATCCGGCTTTTTTTCTGTCCAGCCAGGGGATTTTTATCTAGCTGGTGATAAAAAAAAGCAAGGCCGTGTGTCCTTGCTTTTTTGGTGGCTGCTATTGCTATACGCCTCGTCCCTGAATGACCCTCAGCAAGACAGCTATGACCGCGATAACCAGCAGCACGTGAATAATAGCTCCCGCTTCATATCCTATAAATCCTATAAGCCATACAATGACCAAGATGACAGCGATGATATAAAGTAAATTTCCCATGATGATTAAGTTTATAGTGTTAGTGATTAGTTGTCGGCACAAAAAGCTTCCCTTACCTATAGCCCGTCACACGGGATCGAAATAAGTTGGACTGGGAAACTGAGCATTTTGATTCAAATTCTATGCTAAAATGATCCATTTTGGGCAGAGTCCGGGAAAATAGCCTGTGAATTTGAGAAGTGTGCTTAAAGTTTGCCATTCCCACCTCACAAAACCTATTTTCGATGCGACGGAGCACTACCGAAGCCAAACAGCTCAGACTTGACGTCGAAAAATGCCAGAAATCCAGAAATCATTGGTAACTTTGAGTATTCATTTTGCCCTCAGCCGAGCGGCAACAAAGACTGCAGAAAGATTTATGGACTATTTGTCTTTTTTAAACCCCAATCAACGGAAAGCGGTAGAGCATACAGATGGGCCAGTAATGATCATTGCGGGTGCGGGATCCGGTAAGACGAGGGTATTGACCTATCGCATCGCCCATCTCATCCAAAAAGGGGTAGACCCCTTCAACATACTTTCACTGACCTTCACCAACAAAGCGGCCAGTGAAATGAAACAAAGGATCGAGAAGTTGATTGGACTGGAGGCCAGAAATACCTGGATGGGGACTTTCCACTCCACTTTTGCTAAGATTTTGCGTGTGGAAGCTGCGAAGCTGGGCTTCCCCTCCAACTTTACCATTTACGATGCGGACGATAGCAAATCCCTCATCAGAACTATTGTCAGAGAATTAAAACTAGACGATAAGGTCTACAAACCCAATACGGTGCTTTCCCGAATTTCAGGGGCCAAAAACCGCCTGATCTCCTGGGAGACGTACCTGAAAGACCCTTACATCAAAGCAGATGACGAGGCAGCCATGAAACCGCGGATGGGTGAGATCTACCGAATATACCAGCAGCGGCTCTTCAAGTCTTCCGCCATGGATTTTGACGACCTGCTCTTCAATACCAATGTGTTGTTTAGGGATCATCCTGATGCGCTGAATAAGTACCAGCAGCGGTTTAAATATGTCATGGTGGATGAGTTTCAGGACACCAACCTCTCCCAGTACGTCATTACCAAAAAACTGGCGGCCGTCCATCAAAACATCTGCGTGGTAGGGGACGATGCGCAGAGTATCTACGCCTTCCGGGGCGCCGACATCCAGAATATCCTCAATTTTGAGAAGGACTATCCTGATCTGTTTGTGGTAAAACTGGAGCAAAATTACCGCTCCACTAAAAACATTGTCACTGCGGCCAATTCCATTATCGCCAAAAACAAAGCCCAGCTCAAGAAGGATGTCTGGACCCAAAACGACCTGGGCGAACCCATTGAAATTATCAAAGCCGCTTCGGACAATGAAGAAGGAAGAATCGTTGCCCACACCATCTTCGAAGAACGCAACAACAAGCACCTCAACAACAGCGACTTTGCCGTGCTCTACCGCACCAACTCCCAGTCGCGGGCCATAGAGGAAGCTTTGCGAAAGATGAATATCAACTACAAGATCGTCGGAGGCCTGTCTTTCTACCAGCGAAAAGAAATCAAAGACCTGATGGCCTACATGCGGTTTGTGGTCAACCAGGATGACGAGGAGGCTTTCAAGCGGATCATTAATTACCCAAAAAGGGGGATAGGCGACACCAGTGTAGAGAAAATCATTGTAGCTGCCTACGAACATGACATTCCACTTTGGGAAGTGCTCCTGAATGCCCCCAGCTTCCTGACCGGCCGGGCCGCGAACTCAGTTGATGACTTTGCCACCATGATCAAAAGCTTCAAGGTAGAAATGGAGAGAAAAGATGCTTATGAAGTCGCATCTTCCATCGCCAAACAGTCGGGCTTGCTGCGTGAACTTTATGAGGACAAAACCATAGAAGGGTTAAACCGCTATGAAAACGTCCAGGAATTGCTAAATGCAATCAAAGAATATGTGGACAATGCCGAAAACGAAGACAAGAGCCTTGGTGCCTTCCTTCAGGAAATCGCCCTTCTCACCGACAATGACCGGGATAAAGACCAGTCAGACAATGTTACGTTGATGTCGATCCACTCCTCTAAGGGCTTGGAGTTCAAATATGTATTTGTGGTGGGCATGGAGGAAGACCTCTTCCCTTCCCAGATGATGATGCAGAGCCGTGAGGACCTTGAGGAGGAAAGAAGGCTCTTTTATGTGGCCTCCACCCGGGCCATGGACAAGCTGTACCTGACTTATGCGGTCACCCGATACCGTTTCGGCCGCCTGCTCAATTGCGAACCCAGCAGGTTTCTGGAGGAGATAGATCCTGACTGTATCAGAGTGGCAAAAAAAGCGGGCAGTGCGCTTCCATCTTTTCAGAACGAGGCCCGTGAGGGCAGGAATGGTTTCGTGGGCTTAAAGAAGCCGACGCTCAGGACCGGAACCGCAAAAATCCATACACCTAGTCCGGATTTTCAACCTTCCAATACCAACAATCTTCAGGAAGGAATGACCGTGGAACACCCGAAGTTCGGGTTTGGTAAAGTGACAAAAATCGAGGCAGAAGGCACTAACCGAAAGGCATCTATACACTTTGAGAATTTTGGGGATAAAACTTTATTACTTAGCTTTGCGAAACTTAGAATTTTGGAATGAGCCTCTCATTCCTTAAGGGCATATTGGACAAACAAACAGCTGCATCTTAGAATTAGAACAGGGAAAGCCTCCCCTATCCCTGATGGAGCAACATAACTGAAATTTATTACCACGGGCCGGAAACTGACATATTTTTGTTAAATTATCATGTCATTGATCAATCCGGAAATGGTATGGA
>CAZHZP010000238.1:0-4241 GCA_964537165.1 uncultured Roseivirgaceae bacterium
ATAGCGAAAAATTCTTTCAATTTGTGCAGGATCATCTTCTGGAAGATCCTGCACTTTTGCTTTTTAAGTACCCTTCCTCGGAGGATTTTGACATCAAAGAAGCGGTGCAGCAAATTGCTGCCAGGCAAAAAGCCACAAACAAGTTGCCGGAATGGGTCGCCCATCCCAAGGTTTTATTTCCCGCTTCCCTCTCCCTTGAGCAAAGCTCTTCTGAACTGACAGCCCTTTTCAAAGCAAAAAAGGCAGAAGGCAAGAAGCTCATTGATCTGACGGGCGGCCTGGGGGTAGATACTTATTATTTAGGACAAAAGTTTGGCACTGTCGTTTACTTGGAGAGACAGAAAAAACTGGTTCAACTAGCGGCCCATAATATTGCCCTGCTCAACTCATCGAAAACGGTGTATAGTTTTTTCGCCACGGACTCCATATCCTACTTGAATCAATCGGAAGAAGTTTTTGACTGGATGTATGTGGATCCCGCTAGGAGGGGAGAAGACAATCGGAAACTTTATAAACTGTCAGATTGCGAGCCGGACATTCTGGTTAATTGGGGACTGCTAAAAAGCCGGGCTAACCGCATTATGATCAAGGCCTCCCCAATGCTGGACATCAAGGCTGCATTGAATGAGCTGCCGGAATTGACGGAGGTGACAGTGGTAGCGGTGAAGAATGAGGTGAAAGAGGTACTGTTGGTGTGGCATAAAGGACAGCAAGCAGAAACAACAGTTAAGGCTGTGGATTTGAAGGGGGATGGAGAAGCATGTTTCACCTTTACCTATCCGCAGGAGGAGCTGGCAGAAGCGGGTTATGCCCTTCCTCAACGCTACCTAATAGAGCCTAATGCGGCTATTTTAAAAGCAGGTGGCTTTAAGAGCTTTGCTGCTGCTTATGGTTTGGCTAAAATCCATCCCAATACCCATCTTTATACCAGCTCAAATTTCCCCGGCGAGATACCGGGTAGGGTGTTTGAAGTTGTCCAGGAAATTAAACTGGATAAAAAGGAGTTGAAGCAAGCCTTTCCATCAGGAAAAGTAAATGTTTTGGTGCGTAACCATCCTTTAAAGCCCGATGTGCTTAAAAAGAAGTACGGACTGAAAGATGGCGGAAACGACTTTTTGCTGGCGGCTACGGCCATGGATGGAAAGGCCAGGGCATATTGGTGCAGAAGGGTCTGGGGGAAGGGCTGACTTGGAGCGTCTGGGGCCTCTTGACGGTTACACCCCCTTTTTTTCTATTTCTTTGTTCAGTTTTAATAGGTAGTATAACTCACCCTTCCAGCAACCTTGACACAAACTGAAATGCAATTCCGGCCACAACACCCAGCACAATGATGAGCGGTGAAGGGATCTTACTGTATTGAAGCAGGAAAAAAGTACCGATGATCGCAATGATATTGATCAGGTTGTTTTCTAAAGGTTCAAACAGTAAATAGGCCGCAGCAATCAACATGCCGCAGCTGACGGCATTGATCCCTTCCAGAGCAGCCCGTACGGGACGGTATTTCTTCAGTTCATCCCAAAAGCGGATGACAAAGAAAATCAAAAATGTACCGGGGAGGAAGATACCAGCCGCCGCTATCACCCCCCCGGTGACTATACCGAGCGGACCAAATTCCCGCATCGACAGACCTCCGATATAAGAACTGATGCTGAAGGTAGGCCCGGGAACACTCTGAGAGATCGCATATCCGGTCAAAAATTCCTCTGAGGTCAGGTAACCTTTGAATTCAACAAATTCTGTGTATAAATAAGGAACCAACACCTGCCCGCCCCCAAAGATCAGGCTGCCGTTTCGGTAAAAATTCTCAAACAGCCTCACTGGCAACAATCGGGTGTAATGTCCCAATAAGGCAGCAAAGACCAACACCCCACCCCATAGGAAGAAGTTTGACCACCGGATATTCAGTAAAGGCTTTTCACTGGTCACGGGCTGTCTGCGGTAATTCAGGGAGGTGATGACGCCTCCGATGACCAACATCACCGGAAAGATAAAGGGGGAGTTGTAGAAGAAGGCCACAAAGGCGGCAATCATCATCAAGACGGCGGCCTCGGTTGTTTTGATCATCTTGCCGACGGTTACTTTGGCGGCGTAAATGATATATCCGATAGCCATGGGCTGGATAAACTTGGCAAAATCCAAGGTGCCGACGGTGTTTTCCTGTAAAAAGTCAATCAAAAAGGCAGCAGAGATCATCAGGATGGTGGCAGGGAGCACCCATACCAACAGCGATAAATAGGCCAGGGGAGGTCCCCCAATCTTATAGCCTATGGCCGCCACAGTCTGGGTGGAAGTGGGCCCGGGTAATACCTGGCAAAGCGCATTTAATTCCCAGAGGTCGTTTTCAGAAATATAGCCCCGTTTTTTGACCATGATGTCCAACACCATGGCCAAAAAAGCCTGAGGCCCGCCAAATGCGGTAATGGAGAGGAATAGCACATCCTTTAGATAAAAATAATATCTAACTCTCCTTACCACTTCTGGTTATTTCTTTAATCCCAGTTCACGTAATCGCTCGTCTAAAAATTCTCCCGCAGTGGCATCTTTAAACTGCTTGGGAGCGTCCGCATCCACACAGCTATCCAAACAGGCCAGGCTCATCTCCGACCTAGGGTGCATAAAGAAAGGAATGGAGTAGCGGCTGGTGTTCATTTTATCCCTCGGAGGATTAACTACCCTGTGGATGGTAGACTTCAGTTTTTTGTTGGTGAGCCTTTCAAGCATATCGCCGACATTGACGACCAGTTGATCGGGAAGGGCCGTGATAGGAATCCATTTGCCGTCTTTCCGTAATACCTCCAGCCCGTCCGCACTCGCACCCATAAGCAAGGTGATGAGATTGATGTCTCCATGCTCGGCCGCTCTGACCGCATCTTCCGGCACTTCTTCTGGGTTTTCTATAGGGAAATAATGGATTTGCCGAAGGATGGAGTTTCCGTGAATCACTTTGTCTTCAAAATAATCCTCAGGAAGCTCCAGATACAAAGCGATGGCTTTAAGCATTTCCTTTCCCGCCTTTTCGATGGTCTTATAGGCCTCCAAGGCAATAGGTTTGAATGCTGGAATTTCCTCTGGCCATACATTGGCAGGGTAGCTGCTTTTTACCGTATCCTTATCGGGAATGTCCTCTAATTCTTGTCCTACATGATAAAATTCTTTAAGATCACCGGTATTCCTGCCTTTTGCGTGTTCCTTCCCTTTGCCGGTGTAACCTCTTTGAAAGCCAATTTCAGGATATTCGTATCTGGATTTAATTTCATCGGGAAGAGCAAAGAAATCCTTAACGGCCGCGTATAGCTCATCCTGAAGTTCTTGGGTCAATCCGTGGTTTTTGATCGCCACAAAACCTATGTTGTTATAAGCCTGTCCCAGAGCTTGGACAAAGGCGGCTTTTGTCTCCGGGTTGCCTGAGGTAAAATCCGCAAGATCCAGAGAGGGGATATCGTCATATAAAATATTGCTCATAATATTTACATTTATGATGCAATGTAGTTCATTTTGACCTGAAAATTAAATATCTTTAAGATATACTCAATCGCCTATGAAGAAGATTTTTTTGATCCGTTTAGTGATTCCGTCGCTCCTGATTCTTGGGGCGGCTTGCGGATCGGATAAGGGAGAGAATGTCCAACAGAAGCATTCCGGAGCAGCTACGGAAGCCGTCAAGCCGGTACAATTTGAAGAACACAAGGCAGAGGCCTATCCGGATGCCATTATAGAAATGTACAGTCCCTTGGGGAACGAAAGCTTTGACGCTGGCAAAGTGCCCTTCGAATTTAATATAAAAAACTACCCCTTTACAGAGGGTTTGAAAGGCTTCCAATACCGCGTGTCCATCAATGGCAATAATCCCATCAGCTATCATGTTCCCATCTTTCAACGGGATTTCAAACCGGGAACCTACCGCGTTGTCGCCTACCTCATTGACAAAGAAGGACTGGCGCTTAAGGAATTTGGCAATTATGTGGACCGGGATTTTACCGTGGGAGAATCCAAGCCTTTCCCTGACTTAGACGAACCTTATCTGGTACTCAACCTGCCCGAGGACAAGCAGACCTATGCGGCGGATGACCAAGTTATTGTAGACTTTTTATTGATCGGAGGAGGCCTTAAGGAGGACGGGTTGAAATTTATTGTCGAGGTCAATGGGCAGCAACACCAACTCAGAAATCTAACCCCTCTGGTAGTGAAAGATCTTCCCGTAGGACAACATGATCTCACGGTAAAGCTGGTCAGGGAGAACG
>CAZHZP010000239.1:0-4239 GCA_964537165.1 uncultured Roseivirgaceae bacterium
GAGGGTAAAAAACCTCAAGATTTTGGCCTTCATTCTTTTCAATTCGATATGAAGGAAGCCTTACAGGTGTTTATTGGAATGCTGGGCAACCCGGAGATGCTTGACTTTAAAAGCGGCAGACTTTTCATCACAGGCGACGGCTACGAACACAACCAGAATCTCATTGCTGGTATTAATCAAACCCCTTTGCTTCCGCTACTTAGCACGTACGATGTCAAAGTCCAAAGCCAAGGATTCAATGATTTCACTGCATCTTTCAGCTTGGACAGCTTGTCTGCCTATACCTCGAGCCCTCTCCTCATAGAGATGGAGACAGAGACCATCGAATGCGTGGGAGGAGACTATCCATGGGATGTTCTCCTCGAATCACAAACTGATGTGGACAAATTTGGTTTGAGGTGCCATACACAGATTAGCGGCAGTTTAATCGTATCGAATGTTTCCAAAGACGATCCTATAATGGATCTGACGCCACTTTCCACCTTAACGACGGTTGGCAATTCACTGGAGATCAGCGAAAATCAACAACTGGAATCTTTGGAAGGCCTTCAAAATCTAACCAGGGTTTACGGTCAGCTAACGATCAAAGGAAATGAGCGGCTAAAAACCGTAGAGGGACTCAGAGGCCTCAGGAACATCCAATCGAAACTGGAAATATCCGACAATCCCGCATTGACCCAACTTAAGGGGCTTGAAGGGTTGTCTACAGTCTCCATCCTTTTTATCCACGACAACCACAAACTGCAAAGTCTCTCCGGGCTCGACCAACTCACGAAGGTGAGCCATATTTCTATTGCCAACAATGACCGCCTCAATTCCTTCCAGGGTCTTCACCACTTAAAAGAAATAGGCCGTTTGACGATCACGGGAAACAGCTCATTGACCTCCTTACGGGGTTTTGGAGAAGGAGTGGAATCAGTGGATAACCTGGAGATCAACTATACTTCCGGCTTGCGAGACCTTACCGGAATGCTTTCGCCCCGTGGTAAAATAGAATCATCCCTAGAGTTGTTCGGCACGGGCTTGACCAGTTTGAAGGGATTGTCCTTCTCCAGCGAGCTCCCATTCGGAATCCATATCGAAGACAATTTTCTGACCGACATTTCAGCGTTACAGTCGGTTGAAAAAATAGGAAGAAGTCTCATTATTGCTAATAACTCCCAACTAAGGAGTCTGGTGGGACTCGACAACCTTATTTCGGTGGGCGATGGAAACAAAAAAGACATGGGTTATCGGGTCGGTATTTACGATAACTGGTCATTAAGGGACTTTTGTGCACTAACGGGCTTATTTACCAAAGGGGCCTATTATAAAGTGACCATCGAAACCAACCACTATAACCCCACAGTAGAGGACATTAAAGAAAATCAATGCAAATTATAACCATTTTAAAACGCAAAATTATGAGCTCCCCCTTTTCCTTCCGATCATTAGGGTTTCTTCTCTTTGGCATTGGCCTCCTTTTTTCCTGTATGACCAATGAAGCTGATGATCGACCTCAGAAAAACGGGAGCATTACTTTGAGTCTTCAAACACTTTCTCTAACACATCCAACAAGTGCCCTCCTAGAGGAAGACAAACATCAATTGCTTCTGACCGTCAGGGCTGGTGACGGTAAGCTGACTGACCATCTGTTTAACCGCACAGAAATTAGAACTAACAACCAGACCTTGTCCGTCCGGCTGGAATTGCCTGCCGGTGATTACGAGCTTTCTTCAGTCCATCTAAGGGACAGTACCGAAAGCGTCACCTTTGCGGCACCCAATGCAGGATCACCCCTATCGGAACAAACGCCGATATCCTTGCCCGTCTCTTTCACCGTCGCCGCGGATTCCAATAAGGACATCGCACTGCAAGGCCTTTCGACCAGAAGTTTTGCTCCGGAGGATTTTGGCTTTGCCCCCGCTATTGCCTTTAAAGTGTGTGATGGAGGCGAATACAAGGGAAATGTCATCTTGCAATCCCAGGCTGATGTGGATGAGTTTGGACTGAATTGCTATTCTTCCATCAACGGCAATTTAGATATCGCAGAAAATCAAACTGAGGATCCCATTGTGGATTTAACGGGCTTGGCTTCTATAAAAAGCATCAGCAGAAGTTTAGGCATTGCCAGAAACAGCAGTTTGAAATCCCTGGAAGGGCTTCAGCATATCAGCAGTGCCATATCGGTTTCCATTTCACACAACCAGGTATTGGAATCATTGGACGGCCTGGATGGCTTAAATAGGGTGTCAGCTACTTTTATGCTCAATTCTAACCCGGCGTTAAGCAGTCTTTCGGGCTTGGGAGGATTGGTTAGTCTGAACCTTTTATCCATCCTAGCAAACAATCAGCTCCGCGACTTGTCCGGGCTGGATAACCTGGAAAAAGTCGGTGACTTGCATATTACCAGTAATGCCCGTTTTTCTTCCGTTTCGGGGGCTCCTAAATTAACCCAAATCGGAACCCTTCACCTGGAGACAAACCCGCTTACCTCGCTGTCGGGATTTAATTCCACCATCGTTTCTCTGCGAAATTTGTGGATTTCCCATGCTAGTGTTAGCGACTTTACCGGGATGCTTGCCCCCGAAGGAAAAGTAGGATCATTGACCCTCGTCATGAACAGTGGCGTATACGATTTGGAAGGTCTTTCATTTGAATCAACAGCAGGATCTATAGATATCCGAAACAACTCGGTTCTGTCAGATATTACGGAGCTCGGGGACATTAAAAAAGTCAATGGACGCCTAAGAATATCGGGCAACAGAAGGTTGGCTAACCTTTGCGCCCTGACTCCGATATTCACCGAAAATCCCGACATGGATGCAACCATCGACTCCAATGGATACAACCCTACGGCAGAGGACATCCGAAACGGAGCCTGTGCAAAATAGTGTAGGCAAAAGGCAGGGTGTTCATCAGGCATTTGTGCAGGATCCTAAGGTTCTGCCAAACGCAGCAACGAGGTAACCGGCAGATGATCTGAAGGATAGCGGTCTCCAGCGTAACGATCGGACAGCACCTGATAATCCTTCACTTGTATTTGAGGGGAGACAAAGATATAATCGATTCGGTTTGTCGGCTCCCCCCGAAACACTCCTCCGCCCATATTGGTGTTCTCCACTCCTTTTCTTGGCGTCAGGGTCTGCTCATAGGCATCGCCAAGAAATGATTTTACTGCCAGGATTTGGGGTGTTTCATCCGTAGAATTGAAGTCACCCACACAGATCACCGGTAGATCACCGACAATCTCCCTGATTTTACGAACCAACAAAGGCCCGGACGCTCTTCTCGCTTCTTCCAGACGCCAGTAGAAATGAACATTGAAAAAAAAGAATTCCTTACCGCTTTCTTTTATCCTGAACTTGGTCCAATGGGCGATCCGCCGGTCGCTGGCATCCCAGCCCACACTAGGCTCGTCGGGTGTTTCGCTAAACCAAAACACACCACTATCTACCACATCAAACAAAGAACTTCTATAAAAAGTAGCAGCATTGTGCAGGTCTCCCCGGCCTCCATAAGGATGGCCCAAATACGCATAATCCGGTAGTAACGCTTGCAAATCCTCCAGCTGTCGGGCATCTCCTTCCTGGGTACCCACTACATCAAACTGGTGATCCACTATCACTTGGGCCACAGGTCCCTTACGGAGTCCCCAACCGTTTCCTGATTTTTCATCAGCTTCAGCCGCATAGCGGATGTTGAAAGTAGCCACGCGAAATTCATCCTCCCCCGCTGCCGGATCCGGGATTGGACCCGGGTCTCTGCCGGCCGATAAAAAAGCTATCCAAATCGTAAAAAGGTAAGCGGGAAGTGTCTGCATGTCGGGTGAGTTGGGATGAATGGGAAAGATAAGAGAGGTCAGGCAAATTATCAAGCCTACCCTCCTGGAGCATGAAAATCCTAGGCGGATCAGCCCTACGGATGATATATTAAACCAGACATGGCGCTACTTTTCTTTCAAAACAGTAAAAATTTTAGAGAAATAGGGATCCATATATACTTGTAGCTTATCTTGCACAAGCCCGGACGAAGATACACTTGATCCAGATGAACCAGATAACTTCAGATTGACCGCCCCAACACCCTACCTTAACGATGACGATTACCTATCGATATCCTGCCTTCAGGATGCTGACGACCTACCTATCCGCCGTGTTTTTTCTAGCCTTTGGCCCTGATTTATCCGCACAATCTATGAACGCCGAAACCTTTACAGTTACATTGGTTCCCTCTGAAAACGGATCTTATACCGTCCAT
>CAZHZP010000240.1:0-4234 GCA_964537165.1 uncultured Roseivirgaceae bacterium
TACCGGGAAAGGCTGCGCATAAAGCAAAACCCCTGGCTCATAGATCCCGATGACGAACCTGCTTTTTGGTCAAAGGTAAAGTCCTCTATGGTCGCTATCACCTCAGATCTCAGTTTATCTCAAAACCAAAAGAAGGAAAAATACCAGGCTATCCTTGAAGACATCACCCGACGCTATACGGAGGAAATTGCCAGTAACTTCAAGCACAGCCATTACAAAGTCACCCGAAGGGTGGTGAAGTTTGGCTTTGCACGGCTACTGAATACCGCCCGGGGCAAAGGCATCAAGTCCCTCTTCAGCCGGCGATACTCGCTTCAAGACAAAATCCAGATCATTGGCGAAACCGATCAGCTCCGCGACTTGGCTTCCAAAGGCACCATCGTCATGACCCCTACGCACTTTAGCAACCTGGACAGCATCCTGATTGGCTGGATTATCAACACCCTTGGTTTGCCACCCTTCATTTATGGCGCGGGGTTAAACCTGTTCAACATCGAGATATTTGCCTACTTTATGAATGCGCTGGGCGCCTATAAAGTGGACCGTCGCAAGAAAAACCATCCTTATCTGGAAACGCTAAAGACCTACTCCAGCGAAGCTATCCAGTTTGGATGCCATAGCCTGTTTTTCCCCGGTGGCACCCGATCCAGAAGTGGCCGGCTGGAAAAGACCTTGAAGCTGGGCCTGCTAAGCACTGCCATTGAAGCCCAACGCGCCAATTATCAAAAAGGGATGGACGACATTAATGGAAAGGTATTTATCGTTCCGGTTACGATCAATTATCATTTTGTATTGGAAGCCCCAAGCCTGATCAAGGAATACCTGAACCAGACGGGACAGGAAAGGTATTATGAGGAATCGGATGAGTTTTCCAACTCTTATAAAATCTCCAAGTTTCTGTTCAAGTTCTTCACCAAGGGCTCTGACATCTCCGTTTCTGTCGGCAAGGCCATGGACATCCTAGGCAACTATGTGGATGCGGACGGCAACAGCCTGGACAAACATGGCCGGATCATCGATTGTAAGGATTACTTCCTCTCCGGAGGAAAGATAACGGTGGACAAGCAACGGGAGAAGGAGTACA
This sequence comes from uncultured Roseivirgaceae bacterium, assembly GCA_964537165.1. Classification (GTDB taxonomy): domain Bacteria; phylum Bacteroidota; class Bacteroidia; order Cytophagales; family Cyclobacteriaceae; genus DATGMS01. Next base: position 1,085 of record CAZHZP010000240.1, read on the forward strand.
CCCATAAACTCGGCAAAAGGATTGTCGAGGAGTTCCATAAGATCAACCGGGTATTCAGCAGCCATCTGGTGGCTTTTACGGCCTTTCAGATGATCAAAAGGGAGAATACCAAACTCAACCTGTTCGATTTGCTGCGGCTGCCCGAAGAGGATATTGCGATCCCTTATGAAGCTTTCAAAGCCGCCTGTCAAAGGGTGTTGGCCAGGATCTTCGAACTCGCAGACAAAGAAAGGCTCTGCCTGGCACCCCATCTCCGTAGGGATCTGGATGAGATCATCTCCCACGGACTGTCCAATGTGGGCATGTACCATGCTAAGCGTCCTTTGATCCGAAACGGATCCGGCGAAATCGTCACAGAAGATTTAAACCTACTGTATTTTTATCACAACAGATTGGATGGCTATGCCCTTGAGAAACTCTTCAAATAAACCAGTAGGCGTCATTGGCGTAGGTTCCTTTGGGGCCGCCATCGCCAACCTTCTGGCAGAAAAAAACCGGGTAATCGTCTATTCCAGAAATTCCGAAGTGGTCGATATAATCAACCGGGAACATACCGCTGAAGGAAAAACCCTACACCCAAAAATTCTGGCTACAGCCGATCCAGAATTTATCTGTGCCCAGTGTGATGTTTTATTCCCCATCGTTTCCTCCTCCGGGTTTGCCGACGTCATGCGGAAATTTTCTCCTTTTCTTCATCCGTATCACATCCTGATCCACGGAACCAAAGGATTATGCCTCGACTTACCCCCGGGAAAATCCCTGGATGATGTCCAACAAATCAATAGGGAAAATATCTACACCATGAGTGAGGTGATCCAGAATGAAACCGTGGTGGTCAGGATCGGTTGCCTGGCGGGTCCCAATCTGGCAAAAGAACTGGAAACAGGCCAACCCGCGGCTACGGTGATTGCCAGCCGTTTTGATGAGGTCATTCTCGAAGGGCAAGGCCTTCTTCGAAGTGATAATTTCCAGGTCTATGGCAACAAGGACATTATCGGCGTGGAGCTCAGTGGCGTGCTGAAAAACATCATCGCGATTGCCGCCGGCGCCCTGGCCGGTATGGGACTGGGTGAAAATGCCAAAGGGCTTTTGATTTCCCGGGGAATGGTGGAGATGATCCACTTGGGGAAGGCCTTAGGGGGAAGCGCCAAACCCTTTATCGGATTGGCAGGGATAGGTGATCTGGTGACTACCTGTAGCTCTACTCTCTCGAGAAATTATACCGTTGGATACAAATTGGCTCAGGGCGAAAGCCTGGACAGCATCCATCAAGACATGGAAGAAGTCGCTGAAGGCATCAATACCATAAGACTAATCAAGCTCTTTATAGAAGGCAAGGACTTGCGCGCCCCGATTACCGAAACGCTCTACCGGGTGCTCTTCGAAGGATATAAGGTAGAACTGGCCCTTCAGTACCTGATGAAAATCCCCTTAAATGTGGATGTGGATTTCTTGGGGGATTAATGGATTGACAAAACCCTTTAAGCTTTATGCTACAATGATCGAAAGGGTGGCTTGTCCCTGGGTGATTTTCCAAGCTGAATGGTGACCATTCATCAATAAATTATTTGTAGAAATTCGTTAAGTTAAACCTGCTTTCACAATATCCAAAATAACCTTCGAAGATGAAAACCCAATTGATCCTATTACTGGTGTGGCTCCCGATGGCACTATTCGGGCAGACCCAGCTACAATTTGAAGAACCCGTTAAGCAGCGGGTATTTGTACTGACGGACATCACCAACGAGCCGGATGACCAGGAGTCACTTGTACGCTTCCTGGTATATGCCAATGAATATGATATTGAGGGACTGGTAGCGACCAGTTCTACCCACCTTAGAGAAAAGGTTCGTACAGATAAAATTGAAGAGCTGATTCGCTCGTATGGAAAAATCAAGCAAAACCTCGATGTTCATGCAGACGGCTATCCTTCAACCGACTACCTTTTTAGTATAACTGGTGGACACCTGCCACTTTTTGGAATGGATGGAGTGGGTGAAGGCAAAGACTCTCCCGGTTCAGAACTGCTGATACAGGCCGTGGATAAATCCGATGATCGGCCACTTTGGGTATCCGTATGGGGCGGTGCCAATTGCCTCGCCCAGGCACTCTGGAAGGTAAAGCAAACCCGTTCAGACGAAGAAGTTCAGCGTTTTGTCTCCAAAATGAGGGTTTATGCCATAGCTGACCAGGATGACTCGGGAAGGTGGATCAGAAATACCTTTCCCGGCATATTTTACATCGTCGACCCCACTGGCAGTACTTCCATGGAATACTATAAAGCTACATGGACGGGGATTTCCGGCGATCGGTTTTACAAAAACGGCCCGATGGAAAACTTTGAGCTGGTCGACAATCCTTGGCTCAGGGAGCACATCATGGAGAACCACGGCCCGCTGGGGGAACAGTATCTGGAGGCCACCTATATCATGGAAGGAGATACGCCATCATTCTTGGGTTTGATCAACAATGGTCTAGCTTGGTATAAAAGTCCGGCGTACGGCGGCTGGGGAGGAAGGTACCAGCTATACCAACCCTATGCGGAAGCAGATAAAATTTGGACAAGCTCGGCCAAATCGCGTGATGAAGTTCAATTAAAAGACGGAAGGCTGGAAACGTCTAACCAAGCGACCATCTGGCGTTGGAGAGAGGCCTACCAACATGATTTTGCCGCAAGAATGGACTGGAGCGTGACAGCTGACTTTAACCAGGCCAACCATAACCCTGTCATCACCCTCAATGGAAATAAAGGAAAATCGCTGGCTACAGGTAAAGCAACAGAAGGGGAAACGGTTACGCTTTCCGCAAAAGGCAGCCATGACCCGGATAAAGATGGGCTGCGCTTCACATGGTCGGTGTATAAAGAAGCGGGTAATCTTACCGGTGACTTTCTTTTTCAAGACACTTCCGAAGAAGAAATCAGTTTTTCCATGCCCAAATTAAGTTCGGGACAGGAGCTTCATATCATCTTGGAAGTGAAGGATAATGGAACACCGGCCTTGTCCAGCTACAGAAGGATTATCTTGACCCATCCTTAAATGCCTTGGAAGGATGGAATATGTGTCGGGATGGATCTACGGGATCCGGAAAAAGGGAATGTACAATAGTCTGAATCTGTGCAATGGTGGCTGTGATCCGGTGTCGGGGAGG
>CAZHZP010000241.1:0-4226 GCA_964537165.1 uncultured Roseivirgaceae bacterium
CCCGTTGGGCTGGGAATAGGTTGGGCACGTGAGCATAGCTGTAAAAGGCGATCCTGTCGGGTTGTAATTCCGCCACTTTCTCAAATGTGTCGGTGATGGTACGCAGGTTCTGGTGGGGAAGACCGTAGATCAAGTCAAAGTTGATGGAGGTATAGCCCACTTTTCTGGCATTTTCTGTCGCCTCCCTTACCTTCTCCAAGGGTTGGATGCGGTGAATGGCTTTCTGAACCGTTAGGTCAAAATCCTGGATGCCATAGCTCACCCTGGTAAATCCAAGATCATACAGTACCTGTAGATGTGCTAAAGTTGTGTTGTTGGGATGACCTTCAAAACTGAATTCCGCATCTGAAACTACTTCGGCTGTAGAACGGATCGCTGCAATAAGCTGGGTTAATGCTTCAGGAGAGAAAAATGTAGGAGTGCCGCCGCCGAGATGAATGCCGGCCAACTTCGGCTTCTCGGGAAGAATTTCAAGATAAAGCCGCCATTCCTGAAGAACCGCCTCTATATAAGGCAACTCTACCGCGTGATTTTTGGTGATCCTTTTGTTGCAGCCGCAATAGGTGCAGAGGTTTTCGCAATAAGGGAGGTGAATATAAAGGCTGATCCCTTCCTCTTCTCCGAATTCATCATATGCCTTTCTAACCATCTTGATCCAGTTGTTTTGGTCAAGGTTGTTTTCCCACAACGGAACAGTAGGATAACTGGTGTAACGAGGTGCCGGAACATTATACTTTTGGATCAGTGCAGACGGAATCATCATTTCTCTGTTATTTGTTTTACAAAGTTCTCCATCTACGCCGCTGTTTTTGATGACCGTTACAGGGTAAAAAGCTGATAAAAGTCAGGTTTTATGCTGCGCAGTACCAGGGGGCACCTCGGCGTAAAAATGCGTGACCGGGTCGTCAGAAGGGGAAGTGCCCGTCGCTTTAGGGATACGCACGGGAGAGAAGATGGCCATTGGGACTGGTGGCTTTCCAGGGTATCGGTATGTTACTTCTCAATAGTAGTAGTAAGCCTGGTCGCATAGATTTTCTGCCCTTGTTGATTTTTGGTAAAAAAGTTGCTAGAAAATGAGAGACAACCAATAAAAATAAAATGGAATATTTTAGGATTAGGGACAATAAGGAACAGGAAGTTTTTATCAATCTTTGTAATGTGCTATGGGTGGGTTTTGCCGACGAACATCATACCATTACTTTTAACCGGTGTCAGAATGACGCTGTATCTATTGCTGTCTCTAAAAATGAATATAAAAACACCAAGGAGAAATTGATGAGGGTGCTGGTTTCTTCTATGCGGGTTGTTTTGGACTAAAATGCCTTTTCTAGCCAGCGGGCCAAATAACAGAAATATATAGTCGTAGCGTCAACCGAGCCGTAAGCGGGGCAACTGTATGTGGTATTTGACGGCGACGACCCGTATAAGGATTACCGTCAAGGCTGCGGTCGCTTCGGATATGGACACCGAAAAGTGGAATTGTTGGCAAATAAAATAGATGATTCCTCCTGCAACACAGGCCAGGGCATAGATGTCTTTGCGGAATATTAACGGAACTTCATTGATCAGGACGTCCCTGATAACACCGCCTACCACACCCGTGATCGTTCCCATCATAATGCAAACCCAGACGGGCAGCCCTGCTTCCAGGCTTTTGCTTATCCCAACAATGGTAAACAGGCCTAGGCCGATGGCGTCGAACAAGAATAAGGTGTTGCCCCACCGCAAGATTTTCCCTTTGGACAATAAGGCTGCGAGAAGGGCCACGCCGGTGGTGATCAAATACATCGGCGTGAGCATCCAAAACGGTGTGATGTCCAGCAACAAGTCCCTCGTCGTCCCGCCTCCGATTGCGGTAACCAATCCGATGATGTAGGCGCCAAACCAGTCGATGTTTTTGCCGGAAGCCAAACGGATGCCGCTCACAGCAAATGCGAAAGTGCCAATTAGATCTAAAACCGTGGTAAAACTCATTGTTAACTGCAAAGTATCAAGTATGAAACACCAACTACGGGAACACGAAGCCAAGAACCGCATCTTGCTCGGAGCTCCTGGGTCTGTGGCTTTGGACGGCCTGTTTTGACTTTCGTCTTTCCTGCATCCATTTCCACCGATGTCGAAAGACAGGTAGAGGTACTGGCCGTTCGGCTCAAATTTACCAAAACAAATAGCTTAGTGGGCATTGCCAAAAAATATCTTGCCATCAGCATCAATCAAAAAGATATTTTCCCCCAACCTGACAGAGAATTGTTTTACGAACCTAAACTCTTCAACTTCAAGCCTATCAGACCTTCAACTTGAAGTCGGAGCTGATTGCCCCGACTGTTCTAGAAGGAGTAATCGAAAAGATAGCCAGCCAACCTCTCTGCAATTAGTTTTTCAGATTGCTGAGGGACACCACTAAGGAGTTAGGTATTTCTCCGCCGATACATGAGGAAGGCTGAAAGTGTCGGCCACCGCTCTATAGACCACCTCTCCTAATATGATGTTCAATCCAGATCTAAGCTCTGCGTTTTCCGCAGCCGCTTGTTGCCAACCCTTTTCAGCTAGTTGTATGACGTAAGGAAGGGTCGCATTGGTAAGCGCCAAGGTGGAGGTAAAAGGGACGGCACCCGGCATATTGGTCACGCAGTAGTGGATGATCCCGTCAATGGTAAAGGTGGGATCTTGGTGTGTAGTAGGACGACAAGTCTCTATGCAGCCTCCCTGATCCACGGCCACATCGATCAGCACCGTGCCCTTTTTCATGTCCTTCAACATATCCCGGGTGATCAAATGAGGCGCTTTGGCGCCGGTAATAAGGATGGCGCCAATGATTAAATCCGCATCTTTGATGACTTTTCGGATATTCATTTCATTGGACATCATGGTGTTTACATTAGAGGGCATCACTTCCGAAAGATAACGCATCCTGGCTAACGATACGTCCATAATGGTTACGTCAGCTCCCAGTCCTGCAGCCATATGGGCCGCGTTGGTGCCTACAATCCCTCCTCCCAGGATGATAACCTTGGCGGGGAGTACCCCGGGGACTCCACCAAGCAGAATTCCCCTTCCACCAAGAGACTTCTCAAGATAGTTGGCGCCCTTCTGTACCGCCATACGACCCGCCACCTCTGACATTGGTATCAGCAGCGGCAGGCTTCTATCCGCTTTTTCTACGGTTTCATAGGCGAGACAGACCGCTCCGCTCTTAAGCATGGCTTGGGTCAGCTCCGCATCGGAAGAAAAATGAAAGTAGGCGAATATCACTTGGCCTTTCCGGATCAAGCCGTACTCCGCGGCGATGGGTTCTTTCACCTTAAGGATAATGTCAGCTTTGGCATAGACTTCTTCGATGGTGGCTAGGGTTTGGGCACCTGAGTTTCGGTATAGTTCGTCCGAAAAATCGCTTCCCTCGCCGGCAGAAGCTTGGATGTATACCTCATGCCCCCGCTTGACCAGCTCATTGGCTCCTGAAGGGGTCAGGGCGACGCGGCTCTCATTGTTTTTTATTTCTTTAGGGACTCCGATAATCATTTTGGCTGTATTTTAGTTTAACTTACTCAGTGGAGGGAGGCTTCCCCGCTGAGGTAAAACGCGGTAAAGTGTTTTTTAAAGATAATTTTTTTTCCTTATCTTTTGGGCAGTTCATTTGGTTTAAAGTTGGCCAGATACCCCTCGGTTTACCTCTGGGCGAAAGCTTTAATCCAGAAAAACGGTTGCTTAAAGAAACAACTAAAATTTCAATAAAGCATTTATTTTAAGATATTATTTTGGATTAAATCCTTACAGAAATGAAAAACAGTGAAATATAAATGTTTTTATTAGCGAACACCCAAGAAGGACGAGTTTGTAAAAAAGGACATTTTTAAGTAATTTTGAGCAGTAATCGGATTTTGACTCAACAGCTTAATATCCGCATTAATAGAACATAATGGAACAAAGGGCGACATTGACCAGCAAAACAAAAGGGCGGGGTATCGATAAAAACCAAATTTTAACCGATTATAAGCTTGTGTATCTAAGCAGGCAGGTCTCCTTAATGGGGAGGAAAGAGGTTTTTATGGGTAAGGCCAAGTTTGGGGTCTTTGGGGATGGCAAGGAGCTGGCTCAAATCGCCATGGCCCGGTTTTTTCAGGTGGGGGATTTCCGGTCAGGATATTACCGTGACCAGACTTTCATGTTTGCGATAGGGGAGCTTTCCGTCCAGGAGTTTTTTGCCCAGTTGTATGCCCACACGGATG
>CAZHZP010000242.1:0-4198 GCA_964537165.1 uncultured Roseivirgaceae bacterium
GACAATGACAACGACGGTAACCTTGACCTTACGGCAACCAATTTTGATTCAGGCATTGTGTCAGTGGAAAGAGACGGGGATGAATATGAAATCACAATTGACTGTCAGGCTGTGGACGGGAAGTCTGTGACAGGTTATTATAAAGGACGGGTTAGATATATTGACAGAACGCTGGGTTTGGACGCCGCAAATTGAAACCCCAATAAAGAACAAATAAACCATGTCTTTTTGTATCCCCGAGATCATATAGCATCCGATTAACCAATCATCGATTACACAACCCATATGAAAAAATCTCTACTTGTTGTCAGCATCTGTTTTATCTCAACGGCTGCACATTCCCAACACTCTTTTATCGGCATACAAAACAGTCCCAGAAAGGGGATGGTCCATGCGGCCATGAACCCTGCAGAGCTAAACCACCTCACACGGAAGGTAGAGTTAAATCTTTTTTCAGTGGGAGCGACCGCCAGCAACAATATCCTTACTTTTCAGGACATCCTCAAGGAGGAGGAGCTTTTGGATCTGGCATTGGACCGCGCCGATGGCCCCATCAATATTAGTGCGGAAGCCCATTTGTTGGGCCCGTCATTTGGATTTATTGTCAACAAATGGTCTTTTGGTTTCCTTTCCCAGGCACTCGTTAAAGGAGATATCATGGACCTAAATGCCGACCTGGGCGGTGCTTTTTCCGATAGCAGGTGGCAGGACGATTTTTATCAAATCGACATCAACAACTCCGCCAATCAACGGGTAAGTGTCTCCGGATATGCCAAGCTCGGCTTAATGGCAGGCCGGGAAGTATGGGCCAATGAAAAAAACCTCATAACCGTTGGAGGTTCATTCCACGTTTTTGTTCCAGGTGTTTATATGAACATGGGTTTAAGCAACCTCAGGGGAACATACATGCAGAACCAGGATGAATCCCTCCTGACCAATGCAAGCGGCAGGCTGGACATCAGTTATCCCCAAGAGCTGGAAGACTGGGATGTTGAAGAGCAGATGCTAGACAGATTCTCCCTGGATAATATTTCAGGGTTTTCGATGGATCTGGGCGTGACCCACCAGCTGAAGAAAAACGGCGTAGCAAAGATGAGTTCCGGATTGACCCTCAAAAATCTCGGCAGTATGAATTTGGGCTCAGGCCAGGTTACCAATTCCTATGCAATGGATATCCCCGAAGGGGAATCATTTAGATTGGACTTACTGGAAGGCGATTTGGAGGAAATTGAAGGTCAATTGTTAAGCAGCGGTTATTTCACCAAGAGTAGCCTAAATGGGGCACCGAAGGTTAACCTACCAGTGATACTATCCGCCTATACTGACGTGCGTGTGTCGCGGATTTTTCATGTCAGCGTATATGGCCAGCGCCGTTTGTCAAACCAAAGCAACAACGACAAGCTTACCGTACAGAATGTGTTTGCCATCACTCCAAGGCTGAAGCTGGGTGGCTTCGAAATCTATTCGCCCTGGGCCAATTATGAGGTATCCGGGTTGACGGGTGGTGCGGGTCTTCGTTTAGGGGGATTCTTTGTGGGGAGCCAATCCGTATTGACCGGGTTCTTGTCGGACACCCAGCAGGTGGATGTCCATATCGGGCTGAGCCTGGGTTTTGGAAAGCGTAAAGTAAAATTTGAAGAGAGTTTCTGAAAAGAAAACAGATAGTATCGCCTTGGGCAAAGCAGAACACAATAACAGAATCTGATATTATTATTCGTTTCTATTGGATAAAGCTCTACGAGACTGATATGAGAAAACTTATACTAATAGTCGCTTCCTTGGTGATATATTCATCGGGTTTCAGCCAAAGCTTGTCCTCCGGCGGAATCACCTCTTCCGGGGGGAGTTCAAGTAATGAGAATGGATTCATTTATTGGACGGCGGGAGAGCCTTTTGTGGGCACCTTTTCAGCTACATCAGGCAGTCTAACCCACGAGCTTTTTGCCAATTCCCAGCTCCTCGTTACTGGTATAGAGGATCCAGAGGCTATCCGCCGGGCAAAGGTGTACCCTAACCCGTCCTCTGATCGGCTGTGGGTAGAACTTCCCAATGATTCCGAAACCTATCATCTTCAAATTTTGAGTGCAATAGGCAGAGAAGTGACTTCATTAACAGTTTCGGGCAATTCGGATAAAATGATAGATACCTCATTTTTATCCACTGGGCTTTATATACTGCGACTTAGGAGGTTGGCAAATGACACGGTCAAATCATTTAAAATTATAGTTAGAAAATAATCATGAAGAAACTTGTACTGCTAGTTATAATTGGTCTTTTCTCATTAACCAACGTCTTAGGCCAAACAACAACCTGGTTAAACTCCTCGATATCTATACCTCATGGGGTACACTACTCGGCTGTGGCCAAGGACAAAGAAGGTGTCCCTTTAGCAAACGAAGAAATTACCATCAAAATAGATTTGTTGAAGGGTTCAGCTTTAGGCCCCTCTTTCTATTCTGAAACACACCGTAACACCACTAATGATTTCGGCTTTGTAAGCTTTGTTATATTTCATGGAACTGATCGCATCGGGGATTCGGATTCGATCTACTCGGTAAATGGTCCTGTCTTCATTAAACTGGAGATGGTTAACGAACGATTGGGAAATACTTTGGTTGGAATCTCCGAAATTCAAAGCGTACCATTTGCGCTAGTTACTAAATACGCCGGAGTGGCACAAGTGGCACACAGAGCTGGTCCGTTTTACAACGTCGGCCAAGTTGCTGAGGGCGGAATAGTAATAGCTACGTGGGATGATGGCCGTCACGGTTGGGTGGTTGCTATGGAGGATGAAAGCACTAATACAACCTGGCATAATGCGGAAAGACTTGTCCAAGCCAAAACAACTGGAGGGTATCGGGATTGGGAAATACCCACTATGACACAACTGAATCTTTTGTACGAGCTGAACGATAAATTGGAAGGAAGAGATTCGGAAGGTACAGAGTATAAACAGATGACCAACCTTTACTGGAGCTCCAACAGCAAGTTTCTTTGGCCTGACGTATCGATATCAAATCTTCCGAGTAGAGATGAAGCTTTTTTTATGTTTTTCTCGGGTGAATATGCAGGGAGAGAAAACAGCATCGCAAAAACTTATACCGATGACCCCATAGGGGTACGGGCAGTTAGGGAATTTTAGACCTGTAAATTGGGGAAAAGTGAGGAACACGTTAAAGTACTATACGAGGCAAAATAGGATCAATTGGCGCTATTAAAACAGCCCCAATTGGTCCTCTCCTTCTTCCTTTATTTTGAAATCTACTGTTGTTCCTATATCAAGGTCCTCATCCTCCGATTGGTCTCCTTCTTTCCCAACAGGCTCTACTGGATGGATTTCCTTGACCGGATGACTTGAGAGGCGGTTGCCCATCGATTTCCAGCCTTTGACATCGATCAGCATGTCCAAGTCGTATTCCACCTCCACGGTTTCCTTCCCTTTCTGCAACACCACTCTCGCCTGGGGCTGCTTGGCCGTGGAAACCAGTTGGAGATAAGACTGTTTATGGTCCGAAATAAAATGGAATTTCTTATTGGACGTGGACGTCTCTATCATGAACCGCTTCACATAGAAATTCTTACTTCCGCCGTCAAAGTAGATACAGGATACCACCTTCTGGGAATCAAACTTCTCGATCAACAACAAATCCGCCGCATGGTAGCGGTTGGTGACTTCGAACGAAGTCAATTCATAGCTGCCGTCTCTGTAGAAAGCAATGACCTTATCATCACCCAGGAAGTTGCCGATTTTACGGCCTCTCTGGTCTGTATTTAATTTACCGACATGCTCATCATAATAGATATCCAAACCTCCCAGCGTCGAGGTTCCCTCTACTTTTAGCTGGATTTTTCGGATCGGGTACTTGGTCAGGATATTGCCGTTGGCGGCCCTTCCTTTTATTTCGATGGTGGCAAAATCAAAATCAAAGACTTTGACCCTAGCCTTGGCACCCTGCGTAAGGTAAACCGCCACGATCTCCGCTTCCCCGTTTGGGTTGGCGGTAAAATAAAGCACCTTTGAGCCTTTAGTCCCTTTCGTCAATACGTATTCCCGGTCACGGGTCACGCTCAATACCTGAAAACGCTTGACCATGGCCCTGCCGGTGGTTCCGTCCAGATACACCATATTGTACACCATGCGCTCGTCTCCCTTGCGGTACACGGCTACGTGGATGATGTCTTTGCCCATAAAGACCTT
>CAZHZP010000243.1:0-4197 GCA_964537165.1 uncultured Roseivirgaceae bacterium
GACTGAAATTCTTGATTCTGTACAGGTCCCTGCCGACTTTGATCTGCTTTCGGTTGATACGGAGGAACATGACCTACAAGTGCTCACGTCGTTGGATTTCAATGTTTATCGTCCGAGGTTAATTATCGTGGAAGATGAAAGGTTCGATCCCTTGTTTCCCGATCAGAACAAGATCTACCATTACCTCATTGGCTTTGGGTATCGACTTGAAGGCTATGTCCTCAAAAACCTTTATTTTATGCGCAACGGGTTTAAGTTTGAATCGCCCAACGAATCTTAATCCGTGTGCTAGTGGATGGCCAGTTCTCGTATAGCTTATCTTAACTTATGATCACCGTACAACCCTACTCTCCCGCTTTGGCCCCGCAATGGGAAGAGGTGTTAGAAAACGCTGTAAACGGGACTTTTATGCATTCCCGAAGGTATATGGAATACCATGGAGATCGGTTCTTGGACGCGTCCTTATTGGTGTATGATGGCGCAATACCAGCCGGAGTATTTCCCGCCCATAGGGTAGCAGGAGAAGTTTACTCACACCAAGGGCTCACTTATGGCGGTTTGGTCATTCACCGGGATTTAAAAACGGAAAGCATTATCACTGTTTTAGGCGAGATTCTAAAGCATTACCACGACCTACAGGTGAACAGGCTTTACATTAAAGCAGTGCCTTCTTTCTATGGTACTTCCAGTTTGGAATGGATAAGCTATTGCATGTTTTTGCTGGAGGCGGAGGTTTACCGCTCGGATTTATCTTTTGCGCTCCCGCTGCCGGCCACTTATTCCCAATATACCAAAGGCAGAAAATGGGCCTTAAGCAAGGCTAAAAAGGCAGGGTTAGTGCTGGCGGAGGTCAATGACTTTCGACCTTTTTGGGAAGAGGTACTTGTGCCCAATCTATGGGAAAGACATGGTGTAAAGCCTATCCATTCGGTGGAGGAAATACAATGGCTGGCGGAGAACAACGCGCCTTTTATCCGACAGTTTGATGTCTTGGAGGAAGGGAAAGTAGTGGCGGGAATGACGGTTTATGAAACCCAAACCACTGCCCATGCCCAATATATTTCCGCCTCCCCAAGAGGAAAAAACATAGCTGCTCTGGATCTTCTGGTCGACCACCTGATCCACAAAATTTTCTCTCATAAAGCTTATTTTGACTTCGGCACCGTCAACGTAGATCATGGCAAGCGGATCAACAAAGGCTTGATGGCCTGGAAGGAAAGCTTCGGGGCCAAGCCTTATGTGCACCAGTTTTATCGGGTGGAGACGGCCCGATTTGGGGTTTTGGAGGAGGTGATGAGGTAGGATGTTTCCCGCAAAATTTGCAAGGCTTTCCCGCAAAGATGAACCGCAAGACCGCTAAGACTTGCCGATAACGCGGATGATCTCTGTGTAGATCCCCGATAATTGCGGGAGAATTTGTACATCGCAGGATTAACTTAACTCCAGTTGCAAACTTACGTACCTTTTGATATGGTAAGAAAGATAAAATACCCTAAAGGTGGTTCACCAGGACAGTTTAAATTTAAAGATTCTGTCTCCGATTATGAGGTTGTATCTGAAAACAAGCTCCTTTTAGAACATATGGAAGCCATTGGTCAGCTGTGTACAAAACATCATGTGGACAAATTATATCTCTTTGGTTCAGCCGCTAAAGGGGAACCAATCCCCCTCTTGTCTGATATCGACTTTTTGGTGAAATTTAAAGAGTTTAGCTTAAAGTACTACTTCGAAAATTTCCTCACATTGAAGGAAAGCTTGGAAAATATCCTAAAGAGGAAAGTAGACCTGATAGAACAACAGACGCTTAAAAACCCCGTCCTGATCCGATCCATCGAAAAAAGCAAAATATTGATTTATGGATGAGAGGGTTGAGAAATGGCTTTATGATGTTCGCTTTGCTATAGAAGAGATTGAAACATTTTTAGATGAACATAAGGTAGTGGACTTCCAAGATTACCGTTCTCACGCCATGTTAAAGAGGGCTATTGAAAGAAATTTAGAAATTGTTGGAGAAGCAGTAAATAGAATTATTAAACGTGAGCCGGGTTATCTAGAGAAGATATCTCAAGCCAAAGCAATTATCGGACTTCGAAATGAAGTCATTCACGGCTATGATAGCATCTCGGATGAGAATATTTGGTAACATAGATTTCATCATCATTCTGGATTTCTGTAAAATCCCATTTAGGGTACAATACCAACTGTATTTTAGAGCACAACTATTATCCCTGACTGTAACCGTCCCCCCTCCCTTTAAGGGGAGGGCTGGGGTGGGGTAAAAACCATGCTCAAATCCCTTATTAAAAAATACTTCACCCACTTCTCCTACTTCTATACCCATTTGAGAAGCAGGATTTTTGTGGCTTTTGGGCTTAGCATCCTGGTGGGGCTTTTGGACGGGTTGGGGCTGGCCATGTTCCTGCCGCTTTTACAGATGATCGACGGCGGGCAAGGAAGTGCCGAAGGGCTGGGCAAACTGGATTTTCTGGTTAAAGGAATCACGCAGTTGGGAATCCCTCTGACGGTTTCCGCGGTTCTTTGCGTCATGGTTGTGTTTTTTGTACTGAAAGGGTTGGTTAGGTTCCTGGAAGGCTTTTATAAGGTCTATCTGCAAAGGTTCTTTATCAAGAAGTTAAGGTTTGCCAATGTGGATCTGTTGGTCAATTTCAACTATAAAAATTTTGTGATGGCTGACTCGGGGAAGATCCAGAACACCATCAGCGGCGAGGTGGAACGGGTGTTGGGAGCCTACAGGTCTTACTTTGGCGCCATGCAGGGTGCTTGTATGGTGCTTGTCTATATGGTTCTGGCATTCTCTGTGAATGCGCAGTTTACCTTGCTGGTCATCGCTGGCGGGCTGCTCACCAACTTTATCTATTCCGGCATCTACAAAAAAACCAAATCCCTGTCCAAGAAGCTTACCCAAAGCGGCCATGGGTTTCAGGGATTGTTGATCCAGAAGGTCGCCTTTTTCAAATACCTGAAAGCCACCGCGATGCTCGAGGGATATGGTGCCAAGCTCAAAACCACCATCCTGGAAATAGAACATAGCCAAAAGAAAATCGGGGTGATGAATTCCCTGCTCAACGCCATCCGCGAGCCGGTCATCATCGTGATTATGGTAGCGGTCATTCTGGTGGAGATCGAATGGCTTGGGGGCAGCCTGAGCCTGATCATCCTCAGCCTGCTCTTTTTTTATCGGGCCTTGACCTTCCTGATGAGCCTGCAGAACTATTGGAACGGCTTTCTGGCAAACCATGGCTCCCTGGTCAATATGCAGGAATTTATGGACGAGTTGAAATCAGGAAAGGAACTGCAGGGAAAGCATTCTCTCGGAAGTTTCAACACTTCCATGGTCTTTGATCAGGTCGGTTTCAGTTATGGTAAAACAGGCGTGCTGAAGGGGATTTCCTTTACCCTTCACAAAAACCAATCGCTCGCACTGGTAGGGGAAAGCGGCTCCGGGAAAACCAGTCTGATGAACCTGATGGCCGGTTTGCTCCTGCCTGACGAAGGCGAAATTTATATTGATGGCCTGCCGATAGGGCAGATTGATCGGCGAACCCTCCAGCGGCGGACCGGTTATATCACCCAGGATCCCGTGATCTTTAGCGACACGGTCTTCAACAACGTCACTTTTTGGGATCGGCCGACACCGGAAAACACCAAACGCTTTTTGGATGCGCTAAAAAAAGCGGCCGTCTATGATTTTGTGATGGGGCTGCCGGATAAGGAACAGTCGCCCCTGGGGAGCAACGGCATTATGGTCAGCGGGGGGCAGAAGCAGCGGATATCCATAGCCCGTGAACTTTATAAGGATGTCGATATCCTGCTGATGGACGAAGCCACTTCGGCCTTAGACTCCGAAACCGAGAAAGCCATTCAGGAAAATATAGAAGCCTTAAAAGGCCAATATACCATCGTGATCATTGCCCATAGGCTGTCCACGGTCAAAAATGCCGATCAGATCATCCTGCTCAGGAACGGCCAGATCGACCGGATCGGTAGTTTTGAAGAAATGCTGCGGGGTTCTGCGTCGTTTAAGAAGATGGTGGAGCTACAGGAGTTTTAGGGGAGAGCTGAGGATAATTTTGCAAATGTCTTGCGAGACCGAAAGGCTCAGAGGGATGATCAATAGGAAATATAAGTGGTTTAGTAGGTATGAAGGAGATATTTATTCATATAGGGTTTCACAAA
>CAZHZP010000244.1:0-2349 GCA_964537165.1 uncultured Roseivirgaceae bacterium
GTATATGGAAAACGATCTTTTTGCTGGAATTTTTCATTTTCTTCTAATCATTATCCCGGTTGCCATCAATAATCCCCCGATCAAAGACAGAAAATAAACCAAATTGGAGGAATCGATCACCCCCCTTCCCATGCTCTGATAATGATAGCTCAAGCTCAGCTCTTCTATAAAAAGCGCCAGGTCATTCCGCTGTAAAGCCGCCAAAGCCGATAATCCAAAATAAAGCAGAAAGCCGAGGAAAACGCCGATCACAAAAGCGGTGATCTGGCTGTCGGTAAGCGACGAACTAAACAAGCCGATCGCGGCAAACACCGCCGCAATCAAAATCAATCCAATAAAAGAACCGAAAAAACCCGCACTGTCAATATTCCCCACAGGATCCCCCAATTGCACAACGCTGTAATAATAGATAAGTGTGGGCAACAGGGCCAAGAGGATCAATCCCAAGGAGGCCAAATATTTAGCCAGAATAATCTGGCTGGCGGTCAAGGGGGAAGTGACCAACAGCTCCCATGTTCCTGACTTCTTTTCCTCCGCTATCATCCGCATGGTGATCGCCGGCACGAGGAAAACAAATATAAAAGGGGTATAAACAAACAAGGCTTCCAAATCCGCAAACCCGTATTCCAGCACGCTGGTTTCTGGAAAAACCCATACCACCAGCCCCAAAGCCACCAGGAAAGCGGTCAATAACAAATAACCGGTAAGCTGGTTGAAAAAAGTGTTGATCTCCTTTAAAAACAATTGCCACATATCAATCCTGGGTGAGTTGCCTGAAAATGCTTTCGAGGTTCTTCTCCTTCGTCCTGAGACTCAACAAAGAAAGGTTCTTTTCCTGGACCAGGGTCATCACTTCTTTTCTCATCCGCGCAGGGTCAGCGGTTATAATTTGCAGTTCATTGTCTCTTATAAAGTGGATTTGCCGGGCCGCCGAGCTACCGGCAAACCAGCTTTCCTCTAAAGGTTCTTCGGTTTCCAAAGAAAACGAAGTCAGGCCCTTCTCGGCTTTAAGATTTTGAAGAAGGTCTTGGGCCACTATTTCCCCTTTGTGGATGATGACCACCTTGTCACAGATCGCCTCCACTTCCTGCATGATGTGCGTACTTAAAATCAACGTTTTATCTTTTCCGATTTCTTTGATCAATTTTCTGATCTCCACCAGTTGATTAGGGTCCAGCCCGGTGGTCGGCTCATCCAAAATGACCACCTCCGGATCATGCACCAGGGCTTTGGCCAAGCCGACACGTTGGCGGTAGCCTTTGGAAAGCTGGCCGATTTTCTTATGCTGTTCAGCCCCCAGTCCACACCTTTCGACAATCGTGTCGACCTGGTGATTTGCATCCTTTCCCTTCAGGTCATACAAACCGGCCATAAAGCCTAAAAACTCCTTCACATACATGTCCAGGTACAAGGGGTTGTGCTCAGGAAGATAGCCGATTACTTTGCTGACGGCTTTAGGGTTTGCCAGCACAGACACGCCATTGATCAATACATCCCCCTCATCCGGGAGGAGGTAGCCGGAAGCGATTTTCATGGTCGTGGATTTCCCGGCCCCGTTGGGACCCAAAAAACCCAGCACCTGTCCCGAATGGGCCCGGAAGCTGATTGCGTTCAATGCCTTTTGGTTCTTATACCATTTGGTCAGGTGGGTGATTTCCAACGACATATTAGATTTCTGTTGTTAACAGGATATAACTGCTGAAACAGCGTTTTATTGGATACCATCCCGGATTAATCCGAGAATGACTGTTTATATTCGACTGATCAGGCCTTTGATGATTTTGATCATTCCCGGCTCTGCCACGGCCGCGGCGGCAACGACTTCCCGAATGGAAATCTTCTTGATATTTCCGGGAGAACAAAGGTCGGTAATGGCCGAGATCGCAAAAACCGGGAGCTCCATATGTCTGGCCACAATGACCTCGGGAACCGTGCTCATGCCCACCGCATCGGCACCGATCTGCCGGAGATACCTGTACTCGGCACTGGTCTCGAGATTGGGTCCCTGAAGCCCTGCATATATCCCCTGATGTACCGGGATTTGATGGTCCTCCCCGATTTGAAGGGCTTTTTCGATTAAATGCAGATCATACGGCTCGCTCATATCGGGAAAGCGCAACCCGAATCCATCCAGATTCGCTCCCCGTAGCGGATTTTCAGGAAACAAATCAATATGGTCATTGATAATCATCAACTCACCGATCTGATGTAACGGGTTCAATCCTCCGGCGGCATTGGAAACAAACAAATGGGCAATCCCCAGGCGCTGCAGCACCCTGACCGGGAAAGTCACTTCCTTCATGCTGTAGCCTTCATAATAATGAAACCGACCTTTCATCGCCACCACCT
>CAZHZP010000244.1:2449-4168 GCA_964537165.1 uncultured Roseivirgaceae bacterium
TCCTTCATGCTGTAGCCTTCATAATAATGAAACCGACCTTTCATCGCCACCACCTGACGGCCTTCAAGCCGGCCCAGGATCAATTTGCCTGAGTGGGTTTCCACGGTAGAAATGGGAAAATAGGGGATGTCGCGATAGCTGAACTGGGCTTCGATTTCCATCTCTTGGACCAATTGCCCCAGACCCGTACCCAGGATAACCCCTACTTCTGGCTGGGTTGAATAACGATCCTGAATATATTTTACCGCAGCTTCTATTTTTTGAATATAGGTGGTTGCCATTGTTGGTATGGTTGTGTCTATTTTATCTAAACCGGAAGATTCTCCCAAAGTTAGCGCAAGTTAACCAGGCTGCTTGATATATGCTTCCTTTTTGGTCGCTGACAAGTGCAGCCAACTGCGGCAAAGATATGGATTTTGTTTTTTTAACCACATTAGTACATAGGTCACCTAGTGTCGTGTTACTCGTGATCGACGCTTCATTTCCCGCAGACCTGCCTTTCGCAGACAGGTCTGCGGGAGATATTTGTACATCTCATGATTAACTTGACACTAGTTTCTATGACTTCTATGTGTAATGGTGTTAACTGCGGACATGGATGAACTGCTGGCCAAAAGAGGCAGGGAGTTTATTTTCAAAGGAAGAAGAAGAGCCGACTGTTGTGTCGCCCTGGGAAGATGTGGCCCGATCGAATATTCGCATCATGTCCCCCGGCAACGAAAAGCTAAATTTACTCATAGTCGGATCTGAGGGAACTGTTTAATAAAAAATTTCCTTATGCGTGGAAGGAAAAACCAGGCACAAAATTATTTTCTCACCCAGTAGCATTCTCAGCGGAACATACGTTTAAGTTTCAGGTTCACGATTATAGCCCAGTATGTCTAGTAAAAAAAACGTATCCATCATCATCCCCAATTATAATGGAGCGGGCCTGCTCAAGCAATACCTGCCTCACACCCTTACGGCGGCAGAGCATGCGGGGTTGGACTATGAAATCATTGTCGTGGATGATGCCTCTGCCGATGATTCGGTTACCTTCCTTACAGATAATTACCCACAAATCGTTTTGATCCAGAATACGACGAACCGGGGCTTTTCCTACTCCTGCAATGCGGGGATGAAAGTAGCCCGATACGGTTTGCTGTTGTTCCTGAACACTGACGTAAAGTTGAGTTTAAATTACTTTGAGAATCAGTTGCAGTATTTCGAACGGGATGACACATTTGGGGTGATGGGGAGGATCATGAGCATGGACGAGCAGCGGATGGAAGACACGGCCCGCTTTCCCAATTTTTTAGGCTATAGGATAAAAGCCTCCAGTTTCTTTTATGCGAAAGAAAACAATCCTTTTATCCCTACCACGTACCTTTCCGGTGCCAATGCCTTGGTAGATGCGGAAAAAATGAAATCGATGGGCGGGTTTGATCAGATTTTTTCCCCTTTTTATGCCGAAGACCTTGATTTGGGGCTCCGTGCCTGGAGACTGGGGTGGAAATGCTATTATGAACATCAATCTGTATGCTTCCATCAGGTTTCTACCACCACCAAGAACCATTTTACAAAAGATTGGGTGAAGGAAATTTATTATAGGAACAGGTTTCTGGTACATGCGATCCACCTGGAAGGGCTTTCTTTTTGGATGTGGTACCTGCATGTGATGTTTCTGGAAGTCACGCCAAAGCTCCTGATCGGGAAGTTTTGGATCTGGAAAAGCTTCCG
>CAZHZP010000245.1:0-4157 GCA_964537165.1 uncultured Roseivirgaceae bacterium
CCCATTACCTACGATTTGCCGGATATGGAGAGCCAGCTGAAGGAAACCTACGGGATCACGGTCTATCAGGAACAGGTGATGCTGCTCTCCCAGCAACTGGCAGATTTCACCAAGGGTGAGGCGGACGTCCTGCGTAAGGCCATGGGCAAGAAGCAGAAGGACGTGTTGGACAAAATGAAGCCCAAGTTTGTGGATCAGGCCGCCGCAAAGGGCCATGACAAAACAAAGTTGGAAAAAATATGGAAGGACTGGGAAGCCTTTGCTTCTTATGCCTTCAACAAATCGCACTCTACCTGCTATGCATGGATTGCCTATCAGACCGCTTATTTGAAAGCGCATTATCCTGCTGAATACATGGCTTCCGTACTGAGCAACAACATGAACGATATTGCCCAGGTGACCTTCTTTATGGAAGAATGTAAGCGGATCGGCGTGCAGGTACTGGGGCCGGATGTGAACGAGTCCAAGGAAAGTTTCACGGTAAATAAGGAGGGCCAGGTCAGGTTTGGCTTGGCAGCCATCAAAGGAGCGGGAAATGCTGCGGTGCAGGGTATCATTACCGAAAGAGAAAAGTCGGGGGAATACATCAATATCTTTGATTTTACAAAAAGGGTCAACCGGGCAGTCAATAAAAAGACGCTGGAGGCCTTGGCCATGGCCGGAGGCTTTGATTGCTTTAAAGAGCATCACCGAAGACAATACCTTGAAGCGCCTGAAGGTGACATGACTTTGCTGGAGAAAGCAGTGAGGTATGCACAGAAGGTGCTGTTAGAAGCGGAAAGTGCCCAGGTTTCGCTGTTTGGAGGCGGATCGGGTATGGAGGTGCCGGTTCCCAGCGTGCCTTCCATGGAGCCTTTTAGCCAGTTGCAGCAGCTGAACATCGAAAAGGAAGTGGTGGGTCTTTATATCTCCGGACATCCTTTGGATCAATTTAAAGTCGAGTTCGATGCGTTTACGAATACGCCTTTGCCGGATTTTGCCAATATAGAAGCCTTGCGCGCCAAGGGAGACAATATCAAGGCCGCAGGCATTGTCACTTCCTTTGCCCATAGGACCACCAAAACCGGTAAACCGTTTGGGACTTTGACCATGGAGGACTATCATGGGGCTCATACCTTCTTTATCTTCGGTGAGGATTATGTCAGATTTAAAGAATATTTTATGACCGGGTGGTTTTTGTACATCACTGGATCTGTCCATCCCAATAAATGGAAGGAGGGGGAGTTTGAATTCAAGATTAATACCATTATGTTGCTGAGTGACGTCCGGTCCAAGATGGTCAAAGGCCTGCGCATACATATTGATCTGGACGACCTGACGCTGGCTTTGATGGAGCGGCTGGAAGGTATTACCCAGAGATACAAAGGGGAGGCGAAGCTTTATATCAATGTGATAGACAAAAAGGAAAATATTACCTTGGACTTGATGTCCACCAAATATAATATAGACCCCTCCAATGAGATGATCAAAGAGCTGCAGACTTTACCCGAAGTGACGTACCAGATCTCTTGATGATGTGGGAAAAAGCCAGCCAGCTTTCTTACCTGTAATTGAAAGGCAAAAAAATAAGGGCAGAGGAACTAAAAACTATCGATTCTACTTTAATAGTAGGCTTTAAGAAATAACTAAAATTATTATATAATGGCAAAAGCAATAGAAATTACTGACGCAAATTTTGACGAGATTGTGAAATCGGATAAACCGCTATTGGTTGATTTTTGGGCTGAATGGTGTGGCCCTTGTAAAATGATCGGTCCAATCGTGGAGGAAATTGCTGGAGAATATGAAGGAAAGGCTGTAATCGGAAAGGTAGATGTTGACGCCAATCCTGCCGTGGCTGCGAAATTCGGGATAAGAAGCATTCCAACCTTGTTGTTTTTCAAGGACGGAGAAATTGTTGACAAGCAAGTGGGTGCGGTTCCCAAGGCTGTTCTTGCTCAAAAACTAGACGCTCAGATATAATTTGATGTGTCAAAAACACAAACGCCAGGGTAATCCGTTTACCCTGGCGTTTGTGTTTCTGCCCCATGCCGACACGGCATGATCCCCTTTCTCAGGCTTGCTGATCGGGATGTTCTTTTTGTACTTTTTCATAAAAGTGGAGGTCAGAGACACCGCCGGAAACAATGAACTTCATCACTTCTGTGCTGTTTATGTTTTTCAGGATCCTCACGTTCTCCCTGGGCACGAGGTAGGAGTTTCCGCTAAAGTTATAAGAATGGGGAAAATAGACGGCTACTAAGCCCGGTTCTTCCAACACCGTTAGGTCATCCTGCGTCATAAAGCCCAATCTGTAAATGGTTTCGGATAACTTGACAATAATAGGGGTATTAAATTTTTTCTTGTCACCCACGAAAGCCGACATCAAGTCCTTGATGCTGGTATAGATGATATTCACCAAAGGGATCTTGACCAGCCAAGCTTCGAGCATCTCGTATAGCGGCTGAGTGATCAACATGCTGGCGGTATAGCCGATAAAGGTAATGAACCCGAATACGATCAGGATGCCCAGCCCGGGTATGGGCAGTGGAATAAGGTTATCCAGGAACTGCACGATAAGGATCAGGATGTAGAAAGTAATGGCCAGAGGCGCAACGAACAAAAGGCCACGCAAAAAATAATTGATAATGTTTTTATATTTTGGGGACATGGCTGCTTGGTTCAATAATAGATAAAGATAAAAAAAACCCTGTCTAGAAGACAAGGTTTTCTTTAAATTATCATAAAAGGACGGTTATCACAACTCGATTCCCATAAAGCTCATAAACGCGATTCCCATAAGCCCGGTGATCAGCATGGTAATACCCAAGCCTTTCAGACCGTCAGGGACGTTGGAATACTTGAGTTTCTCACGGATAGCAGCTAATGCTACAATAGCGAGCCAGAAGCCCATGCCTGAAGAAACCCCATAAACGGCCGCTTCAGAAAGCGCATACTCCCTTTGGGACATAAACAAGCTGCCGCCCAAGATTGCGCAGTTTACTGCAATTAAAGGAAGAAAAATCCCCAATGCACCATACAAGGCAGGAGAGAATTTTTCGATTACCATTTCTACCAGTTGAACCGAAGCCGCTATAATTGCGATAAACATAATAAGCTGAAGGAAACTTAAATTGATATCCGCAAAATCCGCACTTATCCAAGTTAACGCGCCCTCTCTAAGAACATATTCATATAGAAGCCAGTTCAGGGGGACGGTGAGGCCCAGGACGAAACTCACGGCAGCGCCCAAGCCTATGGCTGTGCTGACTTTTTTTGAAACGGCCAAAAAAGAACACATACCCAAAAAGTAAGCAAAAACCATATTCTCAATAAATATGGACTTGATTCCTAGATTAATTAATTCCATCTATCTAAATATTTTATTGTTCAACATATTTGGTCATAGACCTCTGAACCCAGATGATAAGCCCGAGAATCACAAATGCTCCCACTGGAGATACCATAAGACCATTGGTAGCTAGGCGTTCCATACCTATCCAGCCTGCTACA
Organism: uncultured Roseivirgaceae bacterium; assembly: GCA_964537165.1. Lineage (GTDB taxonomy): Bacteria > Bacteroidota > Bacteroidia > Cytophagales > Cyclobacteriaceae > DATGMS01. The sequence continues at coordinate 3,493 of CAZHZP010000245.1, forward strand.
GGATCCAAGACCGGAATGCCAAAAAAGGTGCCCGAACCCCAGACTTCCCTGAAGAAAGCCACTGCAAGGATAATCCATGAATAACCGAGGGCTTGACCAAACCCATCCAATACCGAATCGTAAGACTTATTGCCCATGGCAAAAGCTTCCAAACGACCCATTACAATACAGTTGGTAATGATCAAACCTATAAATACCGACAATTGCTTATACATGTCATAGGAAAAGGCTTTTAGTACTTCACTCACCAAGGTAACCAAGGTGGCAATAACTGCTAATTGAGCAATGATTCGAATCCGAGAGGGAATCGTGTTCCTCATCAGTGAAATTACTAAGTTAGCCATCACCATGACGAATATAACTGATAATGCCATCACCATAGTAGGCTGAAGCTGTGTAGTAACAGCCAAAGCAGAACAAATACCCAAAACTTGAATGGTAATAGGATTGTTGTCTACCAGCGGATCACTAACAATTTTTTTCCTCCTTTTTGATAGAAGTGCCTCAGATGGCTTTTTTATAGTTTTTGCTACTGTTTCTGCGCTCATTTTGTATTAAATTGAAACGTGATGCATTAATTATTCAGTGCGGTTTTCTCCGGCGATTCCTCCATCATCTTCGTAAGGAAGGCTTGATAGTGGCTAAGGTAGTTTCTCAGCATATTG
>CAZHZP010000246.1:0-2465 GCA_964537165.1 uncultured Roseivirgaceae bacterium
GCTTCCCTTCAACCTGTATCAATTTGCAACACCGCAACCTGGGCTGTCGGCCAATCTGCAGTAGCCACTAGCTCCCATCCAGGCTGTAGGGTTGAAACACCTTATTCCGATTCCGGTGAAAAGTCTTTGAGCATCAAAGCCGCCCCGTAAGCGGAACCCAGTGGCAGATCTGAAAACTCTAAAGTGTAGTCTTTCAAAAATTGCCTTAACAAATTAATGAAAACAGCGTTGTGGACAAAGCCCCCGTCAATAAAAACCTTGGAAATGGGCGAATTTCCTTTGGCAAGCCGCAAAGAAGCCACCTGTATCCGCGTGAGTCCCCATACCAACTGGTGATAAGCCTCCTCGAAAGTTTTATAATTTTCCGGATGCCAACGGTTCTCGGGAAATAAATTCTCTATAAAAGGCGACCTCAATATCGTTTCCGGATAAAATGTATTTTCGATACTTCCCGCTGTTATGCGCCCGATAATTTCTGGATCAGGTTCAACCGTTTTATAGTATTTATGGGATTTGTCGAACTGTCGGTTGAGCTTATCCAACTGATGGTCAAATTCATTACCCAAAAAGAAACGGGAGGCCTTTACGGGATCCCCGTGAATCGTCAAATAGTTCAGGCAATCGTTTTGGAGATCACTGACGCTGAGGTTTTCCTCGGTAAATGGATTTAAAGTGATACTCCAGGTGCCGGTGGAGACCAGAAGGAAAGGATCATCCGTCCGTACAAGATACGCGGCCAGGGCGGAGGAACTGTCATGTATGCCTACCCCGACCCTCACCTTTTGCCCAGAGATATCCTTAGTTATCACGTGGGTGGTGGGGACGATTTCCGGTAACAGTTGATCAATTCCTTCATCTTTTACCCAGCTGTGGTAATCTTTTTTATTGAAATCCCAGAGTCGGGTATGGCACCCGATGGAAGTAGGTTCGCTGACATATTGGCCTGTAAAAATAAAAGACATATACTGCGGCAGGTGTAGGGAACGGTGAATTTTTTCGAAAAGCTCAGGCTTTCTCTTTTTCAACCAATACAGCTGAAGACCGGAATTCAGCATCCCCAAGGTGGGAGATGCTGTTTCCTGGTTGTTGGTTTCTTCCGGGTAAGTGTCAAAAAACTCCTTTTGAAGATCTTCGGGTAAGTCTTTCAAATAATTGTATAGCGGCGTGACCGGCTCCCCGTTTGCTCCAACGTGCACAAACGAGGCCCCATAGGTGGAAAAGTTCAAACCTTCCAACCGGTAGCGGGAGCTGGCGCATACCTCCTCGGTTTTTTCCCGGACCCACCTTGTCAACCGATCCAAATCCTCACAGGGAAAGCCATCATCATCCTTGATCAGCGGGATTTGGATGTATTCTTGACTGACTTCTTTTAATGCTTTGTCAAAGAGGAAAAACTTCTTGTTTGTTTTTCCTATATCAAAAACTGCAGTGACCGGAATGGGCATAGTTGGGGTATTGGTTATTGAGTTACTAGTTATTGGTTATTTAGTTTCGGGTGTTGGGTGATTTGTTATTGTTTTGGGGAAGCAGTTGTTCCTTCCACGATTAAAGGCCGGTGGAGACGGTTTTACTGCCTCTATCCTTGATCAATTGTTGCCGGACCTTGGCTTCTCTGTACAGGGATAGCGGCTGAAGGCTTCCCCCCGAACGCATTCTTGCTTCGGCCAAAAGCGGCCTCACATCGGTTCGGTACGCGTCTTGGAGGATTTCTTGGGCAAGACTCGGGTCATTGTTTTCCCGGGCTTCTTCCAAAGCGGCCCGATCAATCAACAAAGCCTGCGCATAAGCGATTTTGATGGCTTCAATAGATTGCAACAGGTCCTCCAGGGGGTCTTTCAGGTTATGGCTGGCATCGATCATCCACGCCGGGGCGGGGTTATCGGAAGAAGGGTCTTCCATGCCTTCCACCAGTTCATTGAATATCAGAAATAGTTGATAAGGCTTGATTGATCCCACGGTGAGATCGTCGTCCCCATACTTGGAGTCATTAAAATGAAAGCCACCCAATTTCCCCTGCATCATCAAGGTGGCTACAATTTGCTCAATATTGGTATTGGGAAGATGGTGGCCCAGATCGACCAAACTATACGCTTTTTCGCCCAATTTGGAAGCTAGCAGATGGGAGGTGCCCCAGTCTTGGATGATCGTGGAATAAAAATTTGGTTCATAAGGCTTGTATTCAACAAGTAGCTTCCAATCCTCCGGCAATCCCGCATAGATTTCCTCCAAAGACTCCAAAGTTCTCTGCAGCGCCTTTCTGAAGTTCAATTGGCCGGGAAAGGATGAGCCATCCGCCAGCCAGACTGTCAAGGCTTTGGAACCCAACGCATCGCCGTATCTAATCACTTCCAGATTATGATCAATGGCCTGTTGTCTCACTTTGGGATCCGTATGGCAAAGGGAGCCGAATTTATACGAGTATTCCTGGAGAGGCTGATCCTGAAAAGTATTGGAATTGACCGCAT
>CAZHZP010000246.1:2565-4146 GCA_964537165.1 uncultured Roseivirgaceae bacterium
GGTTTAGAAATGGCGATTCCGGCACAGTTGACCAGTATATCCAATCCCCCGAACTTATAGACAGCTTCTTTCAGGGCATTTGAAATGTCGTCGGGTTTGGTGACATCCATGACCGCTCCGGCACCGGTGTCTTTGCCATAAGTGGCCACAGCGGCATCCAATCTTTCCTGATTGATGTCGGTGATAAACACACAGGCACCTTCTTTGGCCAGTTTATCCGCAATGGCTTTGCCGATACCTCCGGCTCCACCCGTGATCAGGGCGATTTTTCGGGACAATGGCTGCTCTTTGGGCATGCGTTGCAGTTTGGCTTCTTCCAACAGCCAGTATTCTATGTCAAAAGCTTCCTGTAAAGGAAGGGAAACATAAGTAGAAATGGCTTCCGCGCCTTTCATCACATTGATGGCGTTGACATAAAATTCGCTGGCAACCCGGGCAGTCTGTTTGTTCTTGGCATAAGAAAACATCCCCACCCCGGGCCATAGGATAATTACCGGATTGGCATCCCGGATGGCCGGGCTGTTCGGTCTTTTATGGTCATTATAATATTGGGTATAATATTGTCTGTAATTTTCAAATTCTCTTTCCAGCCGCGTTTTAATCTCAGCCGTATCACTCAGGTCAATATCAGCCGGAAAATCCAGCACCAACGGGCGGATCTTGGTTCTCAAGAAGTGGTCGGGGCAACTGGTGCCGAGCGGGGCAAGTTTGTCCAGATCATGGCTGTTGACAAATTCCAGAACCCGTTCATCATCGGTGAAGTGGCCTACCATCCTGGAATGGCTGGAAGCCAGTCCCCTTAATACAGGAGCTAGTCTGGTGGCTTGATCTTTTCGTCGGTCCCCTGCCAAAGGAGTGACCTTTTGACCTCCGAAGACAGGGCGGTCTTTGCCGTAATGCGTTTCAAGATAGACAGACGCTTTGTCTATTACTTCCAAGCTGTTGATATAGCATTCATAAGCCGTGTCGCCCCAGGTGAACAAGCCGTGTCCGCCAAGCATAATCCCTCTGATGCCGGGGTTGTCATTGAGGGCTTTTTCCAGTTCCAAAGCCAGCTCAAAGCCCGGCTTTCTCCAGGGAACCCAGGCAATCTGCCCTTCAAAAAGATCTTTGGTAATCTGTTCCCCTTCTTTGGAAGCGGCAATGGCAATGGCGGCATCCGGGTGGAGGTGGTCGATGTGCTTAAAAGGCAGGAAAGCATGTAGCGGGGTGTCGATAGACGGCGCTTTGGAATCCAGGTCGTAAAGGCTGTGGTTGAACAGTCCAACCATTTCATCCTCAAACTCCAGTCCCCTATAAACGTTTTTCAAAGCATGCAGCTTATCCACATACAAAGCAGCTAAGCCGCTTCTGGTAAGGGTGCCGATATCTCCCCCGGAGCCTTTGATCCACATCACTTCTTTGTCCTGCCCGGTCAGTGGGTCCTTTTCGATGGTTTTGCAGCTGGTATTGCCCCCACCGTAATTGGTGATTCTTAGATCAGCTCCGAGAATATTTGAACGGTAAATCAGCAGTGCTACCTGATCATCTCCGAGTTCTTTTTCTTTGTCTTTATCCCAAAGGTACTCTACGTGCTTAAAG